>JBMHDP010000088.1:0-12232 GCA_049889335.1 Planctomycetota bacterium | reverse complement strand
GCAGAGTTCGACGTGAGCAGCTTCGGCGGGCCGTGGGCGACGCAGCTCGGTCTGGACGCGCGGCCGGCGCGGGTGCCGCCGTTCGAGGTCACGGCCCGCGCGGCTTGCGAGGGCTCTCGTGACGCCGACCTCACGGTGCTGATTCCGTCCTACCAGCACGAGGACTACATCGCGTCGACGATGCGCAGCGTGCTCGGCCAGACCCTCGACGCGTTCCAGCTGCTCGTGGTCGACGACCGGTCGCCGGACGCGACCGTCGCGCGCGCGCGCGCGGTCACCGATCCACGCGTCGAGGTGCGCGTCAACGAAGAGAACCTCGGCCTCGGCAACTCCGTGCTCGCCGCGCTGGAGTCGATCGACACGCCCTACGTCGCGCTGCTCAACTCCGACGACCTGCTCCACCCCGAGCGGCTCGCGCGCTGCCGCGAGCTGCTCGAGCAGGATCCGGACGCGATGCTGGTGACGACCGACCTGGCGCTGATCGACGGCCAGGACGGCGTCCTGACCCCGGAGAACGTCAGCCTGGTGCTCGACGGCAAGCAGGTCCACGACTGGGTGCACTGGTACCGCGACGCGCTGGCCGAGGCCGAAGGCGCGCACGAGTCGCCGATCGAGCTGTTCACGGCGCTGCTCCGGAAGAACTTCCTCGCCACCAGCAGCAACCTGGTCGCGCGCCGCAGCTGGCTGCTCCAGCAGGCCCAGGCGCTGCAGAGCCTCAAGTACTGCCTGGACTGGCAGCTGTTCTTGGAGGCCGCGCTCGAGGGCTCGCTGCGTCACATCGCCGAGCCGCTCGCGGCCTACCGCCTGCACGCGACCAACACCGTGTGGTTCCAGCAGGGGCAGCGCTGGTCGTACTACCTCGAGGTCAACCGCGTCGCGACGGAGGCGCTGCTGCGGTTCCACGCGCGCGGCGAAGGCGGCGCGAAGCTGGAGCAGCTGCGACGCACGCTGACGGCGCTGACGCGCGGCCTCGCCCGGAACAACGAGACCGACGGGCTCGCGATGCTGCTCAACGCCCTGGTCGATCGCGTCGGCCTGGAGCGGAGCGCCGAGGAGGACGAGGCCACGCGGGCCCTCGTCCAGGAGCTCGCCGCGCTGTCCAGCCCCGACCTCGCGCCGCCGTCGACCGACCAGGACGCGCGCCGGCCGCGCCACGCCATGCACCGGTCGCTGCTGCAAGCGCTCCTCCAGCGCGCGCGCGACGACGCGGACGGGCTGCAGGCGCAGCTGATCTCGGCCCAGTTCCAGCTGCAGAACGCCCGCGACGACCGCGAGCGGCTCGAGACCGAGAAGCGCGCGCTCTACGAGGACCAGCGCGCCCGGATCGCGGCCGCGCAACAGCTCGAGCAGGACAAGCGGGCGCTCTACGCCGACCAGAAGGAACGCATCGCGCAAGCCGAGCAGCAGACCCAGCGGATCGCGGAGCTGCACCAGGACCAGCAGGAGCGCATCGCGCAGGCCGAGCAGCAGACCCAGCGCATCGCCGACCTGCACCAGGACCAGAAGGAGCGGATCGAACGCGCCAGGGAGCAGGACCAGCGCATCCGAGACCTCTACCAGGACCAGAAGGAGCGCGTCACTGCGACTCGGCGGCTCGAAGAGGAGAAAAAGGCGCTCTACCGCGACCAGAAGCAGCGCATCGAGCGCGCCCAGCAGCAGGAGCAGCGCCTGCGCGAGCTCTACGCCGACCAGAAGGAGCGCATCGAACGCGCCGCCGAGCTGCAGCGCGCGCTCGATACGGCCTCATCGGACCTGACTCAGGCGCGCGCGACGTCCGGCCGCCTCGAAACCGACCTCGAGGCGCGAACGGCTCAGGTCGAGCGCCTGTCCCACGCGAAGAGAGGACTGGAGGAGCAACTCCGCCAGCTACGCGGCGAGCTCGCGCGCGTCGACCAGCAGGTCACGACGCTGCTCGGGTCGCCGGAGTACCGGCTGGGCCACTACCTCTGGAACAAGTCCCCCATCGGATACATGGCACGAACCACCAAGAACTGGTTCCAGCGCCTCTTCGGCGCCAAGGACAGCGCAACGACCACCCCGCGACCCAGCGAGACGAAGACCGGCACGGCGGTCGTCGCGGCGTGCTGGCAGTGGCCGATCTACTCCCACACCTTCGTCTACCAGGAGATGATCAGCCTGGGCGCGACCGGACTCGACGTGCAGCTGTTCCACTGGGACCTCACGGACACGGGCGACCTCCACGCCGCGTTCGAGTACCTCAACCAGAACCGGACGCTGATCCAGCCGAACTGGGACCAGCACAAGCAGAACAAGGCGCACCTGGAGCAGGCCTACCCGGGCAAGCTGCGCTCGTTCCTCGAGCGCATCGCGCCGCTCGTCGACAAGACCGCGGACGAGCTCGAAGAGGAGCCGATCGTGATGCAGGCCTGCACCTTCACGCGGCAGGCGGAGCTGGCCGGCGCGCGCTACCTGCACAGCTACTTCTTCTACGACCAGTCGTTCATGGCGATGCTGGCCGCGTGGGTGCTCGACCTGCCGCGCGGCGTCTCGTGCTACGCGGACCACATGATGGACGACTACGCGTTCAAGCTCGTCCCGCTGCACGTCGAGCTCGCCGACGTGATCGTCGCGACCAGCGCGCGCATCAAGCAGGAGCTGTCCGAGCTCTCGGGCGGTCACTGGGACGACAAGATCGTGGTCAAGCCCAACGGCGTCGACGGAGAGCGGTTCCCGGCCCGCGCGCGCCCAGCGCGCAGCGAGGACGAGCCGTTCGAGGTGATCTCGGTCTCCCGCATCGAGCCCAAGAAGGGCCTGACCCACCTCGTCGAGGCGGTCGCCGAGTTGAAGAAGCGCGGCCACACGGTGATCGCGCACATCATCGGCGCCAAGGACCCCAACAGCGCCGGGAGCCTTGAGTACTCGGACGCCTTCGAGCAGTGCATCCGCGACCACGGCCTCGAGGACCAGGTCATCCTGCACGGCATGATGAAGCAGGAGCAGATGCCGCCGATCATCGAGAAGAGCCGCGCGTTCGTCGCTCCCTACGTCGAGACCGAGTCCGGCGACAAGGACGGGATCCCGACCGCGATGCTGGAGGCGCTGGCCTCGAGCCTGCCCATCATCACGACCGACTCCGGCTCGATCACCGAGGTGGTCGACGACGGCGTCGAGGGCTTCGTCGTCGCCCAGCGGGACAGCGCGGCCTTCGCCGACGCGCTCGAGAAGGTGATCACCGACGCCGCGCTGGAGCGCCGCCTCGCCGACGCCGCGCGCGCGCGCTTCGACCGGGACTTCGACATCAAGGTCACGGAGCGGCGCCTGCACGAGCGCGTGCGGGGCTTCCTCGCGCAGAAGAGCCGGTCCTGAACCGACGCCGGCGATGCGGCTGCTCTACGTCATCCACCAGTTCTTCCCGGACTGTCACTCCGGGACCGAGCAGCACTGCCTGGCGGCGGCCCGCGAGGCCGCCCGACGCGGGCACGAGGTCACGGTCCTCTCGCTCCACTGGGACCACGACCGCACCTACCCGCCGGTGCGCGTCTTCGACGCCCCCTACGAAGGCCTGCGGGTGATCCGGCTCAACCACTGGCGCGGCCTCAACCCGAACGACGTGCTGCGGGACTACGAGAACCTGCACCTCGACGGCTGGTTCCAGCGCGTGCTCGACGACGTCGCGCCGGACGTCGTGCACAGCTTCCACCTGCGCCAGCTGGGCGGCAACCTGTTGCGCGTGGCGCGCAACAACGGCCTCCGGGTCGTCGTGACGCTGACGGACTTCTGGTTCCTGTGCCCTCGGTTCACGCTGATGCGTCCCGACGGGGAGCTCTGCGACGGACCGCCGGACGGCGGCCGCGGCTGCGTCACCTGCGAGTTCCCGGAGCTCGAGCACGTCGAGCCTGCGGCGAGCACTGTCGGCGGCGACCCGCCCGCGCGCCTGCGCGCCCTGCTCGACCGCCGCGACGCGCTGCAGCGCGACCTCGGCCGCGCCCACGTCGTGACCGCGCCGTCCCGGTTCCTCGCGGAGATGTTCCGCCGCAACGGGCTCGAGCACGAGCGCTTCGAGACGGTCCCCTACGGCCTGGAGCCCGACCGCATCCGACCGCTGCCGGCCGCGCGGCCGCGCGCCACGCTGCGCCTCGGGTTCTGCGGCGTGCTGTCGCCCTGGAAGGGCGTACACGTCCTGCTCGACGCGGTCCTGGGCTCCGACGCCGACGTCGAGCTCACGATCCACGGCCGCACCGACCAGCCGACGTTCCAGGACTACATCGACGGGCTCGTCGGCCGCGCCGCGGACGACCCGCGGGTCCGGTTCGCGGGCGCCTACGGCGAGGCCGACGCGCCGCGGATCTTCGCCGAGATGGACGTCCTGGTCGTGCCGAGCACCTGGTACGAGAACACGCCGTTCGTGATGCTCGAGGCCTTCGCGGCGGGCGTGCCGGTGATCGCGAGCGACCTCGGCGGCCTCAGCGAGGTGGTCGAACCGGACCGCAACGGCCTGGTGTTCCGCGCCGGGGACGCCGACGCGCTGCGCGCCGCCGTCGAGCGGCTCGCCGGCGACCCGGGCTGGTTCGAGCGGCTCGACGTGCAGCCGCTGGACGGGATCGCGGCGTGCTTCGACCGCTACCAGGCGGCCTACACCGCGGCCCCTGCGACGCCATGAGCTCGTCGCCGCGCGTCCGCTACCTCATCGTCGGCATGGCCCGGAGCGGCACGACGGCGACGCACCACGTGGTCTACGGCCACCCGGCAGCGTCCGCCATGCACGACGAGGGCAAGGTCGACCCGCTGTTCACGCAGGGGGTCTCGACGTTCGCGGTCGGCGGCCGCAACCCGCAGCACACCCGCGAACAGTACGCCGCGCTGTTCGACCTGCTGACCCTGCACGCGCCCGGTCCGGGCGCGACGCGCGCCGCCGTCACGGCGAACGGCATGAAGGTCGTCACGCAGGCGCCCGCGGAGGCGGGCGCGCTCGTGGACTGCCTCGTCGAGAGCTTCCCCGACGCCCGGATCGTGCACGTCCGCCGCGGCGACCTGCTGGCGCAGTTCGCGTCGCTGGAGCGCGCCAGCCGGACCGGCGTCTGGCACACGCGCCACGCGAGCCCGTCGGGACCGCGCGCGGGCGCAGGCGTCGACGACGACGCCGCGCCGCGCCCGCTCGACGCCGCGCGCTTCGCGCGCTACCTGGAGACGTGCGCTGCGGTCGAGGCGCAGCTGCTGCGGCTGCGCCGGACGCACCGGGTCCACGAGGTCTCCTACGAACGCGACATCCTGCCGAACGATCCGGCCCGCGCCGCCGCGCTGTTCGAATTCCTCGGCCTGCCCGCCGTGCCCCCCACGTGGATGCAGCTGACCAAGACGTCGCCGCCGCTGGAGACCTTCGTCAGCAACGTCGCGGAGCTCCGCGCGGTGCAGGACGAGCAGGCGCGCCGCTAGCGCTTGCGGCCCGCGGCGCCGAGCGTGACCACGTTGAGCAGGCCCTGGCCGAGCCGGTAGGCCCCGCCCGCCTTCAGCTCGGCCTCGCGGCGCCTGCTGGTCTCCAGCTCGGCGTGGAGGCGCGCGACCTTCGCGCGCAGCGCTTCGACGTCCTCGCCGTCGCCGGTGGCCTTCGCCGCGAGCCGAGCCAGCCGCTCCGCCTGGCTCTCGGCGGCGACGGGGTCGCCGTCGAGGAAGCTCTGGTAGACGTCGACGCTGCGCTGCGCGATCTTGACGTCGGTCAGCCGCGCCTCGACCTCGGCGCGCGCGTTGCGGCCGCAGCGCTCGGCCAGCGCGTCGTCCTCGATCATCTCCTTGAGCACCTCGACGAACGAGTCGGGGTCGCCGTTCTTGGCGAGCAGGCCCGTCTCCCGGTCGCGGATCAGCTCCGGCATGCCGCCGCAGTCCGACGACACGATCGCGCGGCCGGCGGTCATCGCCTCGATGCACGAGTAGGGACAGTTCTCCCAGAGGCTCGGGATCAGGAAGATGTGCGCGGCCTTCAGGCAAGCGCGCACGGTCGGCAGGTCGAGCTGACCCAGGTAGAAGAACCGGTCCTGCAGGCCGTTGTCCTTCACCCACGGCAGGATCCGCTTCTCCATCCACCCGAACAGGTCGCGGCCGCCGAACACGAACGCGATGTCCGGGTAGTCCTTGAGCGTGCGCTCGACCATCTCCTTGAGGATGTGGACGCCCTTGCGCTCCTCCATCCGGTTGGCGAAGAAGATCAGCTTCTTGTCGCGCGGGATGCCGAACTGCTCGTGGATGTCGATGCCCTCGTCGCGGTCGAACATCTCCACGTCGATGCCGTTGGGGATCACGTGGATCGGCTTCTGCTCGCCCATCTTGGTGGCCACCTCGTCGGCGAGGAAGCCGCTGCACGAGGTCAGCACCTCGGCCTGGTTGATGCCGAGCTGCTCGACGAACGAGCACACCTCGCGGTCGATGCGCGGCGTGTCGTAGATGTTCATGATCAGGCGCGCCGGCGAGTGGAACTTGATCGCCGTCGGCACCTGGAGCAGCGTGCTCGTCATCAGCGAGTCCGCGCCGCACTCCGGCGCCTCGATGAAGTCGAACGGGTCCTTCTCGTGCTCGTGCACGAACGCCTCGAAGGCCCCGAACCCGGTGCGGAGCCGGTTCTCCGACCACCACGCGCGGCGCTGGCGCAGGCTCTCGAGCGCGCCGTGGAACCAGCCCTCGCGCTTGATCCGGGTGATCTTGAGCCCGTCGCGCTCGGCGTGCGTGATGCCGTTGTCGGTCGCGCCCGCGAACACGTGCACGTCGTGGCCGAGCTTCGCCAGCGCGCGCGACTGGTAGTAGGAGTAGGTGCCGATGCCGCCGAAGCCGGTCTCGGGCGGGTACTCGTAGCTGAGGACTGCGATGCGCATGGGAGGTCGGGGGTGCTCGGGCTAGCCCTTGGCCAGCGACTGCTGCCAGCGCCACGCGTCCGCCATGGACTGCGTCAGCGGCAGCTCGGCGCGCCAGCCGAGCACCTCGGACGCGCGCTGGGTGTCGGCGAAGGCCTCCACGACGTCGCCGGGGCGGCGGTCGGCGAAGTCCCACTGCAGGTCGACGCCGGTGGAGTCGGTGAAGGCCCGCAGCACCTCGAGCACGGTCGAGCCCGTGCCGGTGCCGAGGTTGAAGACCTCCAGCGGCTGCTCGCACGACCCCGCCAGCAGCCGCTCCATCGCCAGGATGTGCGCCTTGGCGACGTCGACGACGTGGATGTAGTCGCGGATGCAGGTGCCGTCCCGCGTCGGGTAGTCGTTGCCGAACACCTTGAGCGGACCGCGCAGGCCGGCCGCGCTCTGGGTGATGAACGGCACGAGGTTCTGCGGCACGCCGAGCGGCAGCTCGCCGATCGCGGCGCTCGGGTGCGCCCCGACCGGGTTGAAGTAGCGCAGCGCGATGGCCTGGAAGCCGTGCGCGGACGCGCCGTCGCGCAGGACCTCTTCGCCGACCTGCTTGGTGTTGCCGTACGGCGACTCCGCCGGCTTGACCGGCGCGTCCTCGCGGATCGGCAGCTCGTCGGCCTGACCGTAGACGGTGCACGACGAGCTGAAGATGAACGCGCAGCTCGGCTTGCTCCGCACGAACTGGAGCAGGTTGACCAGCGAGCCGAGGTTGTTGTGGTAGTAGTCGAGCGGCTTCTCGACGGACTCGCCGACCGCCTTGTGCGCCGCGAAGTGGATTACGCCGTCGAGGTCCTCGTGCCGGGCGAGGAAGCCGCTGCAGGCCGCCGCGTCGGCGAGGTCGACGTCCTCCCAGCTCGGTCGCCGGCCTGCGATCGACTCGATGCCGTCGAGCACGTCGGCGCGCGTGTTCGCGAGGTTGTCGGCGATGACCACCTCGTGACCGCGCGCGAGCAGTTCGACCGCGGTGTGCGAGCCGATGTAGCCGAGACCGCCCGTGACCAGGACCTTGCTCATGGATCGTCCCCCGCCGCCTACTTGCGGACGTAGCCCTCGAAGTCGCGGTGCTCCTGCTTGTAGAGCACCTCGTCCGGCAGCTGTTGGAAGGCCTCGTAGGTGATCTTCAGGCCCTCTTCCCGGCTGACCTTGGGCTCCCAGCCGAGGATCTCCTTGGCCTTGGTGATGTCCGGGCGGCGCTGCGTCGGGTCGTCCTTCGGCAGGTCCTTGTAGATGACCTTCTGGGTGGTCCCCGTCAGCTTGATGATCTCCTCGGCGAAGTCGCGGATCGTGATCTCCGACGGGTTGCCGATGTTGACCGGGTGCGGGTAGTCGCTGTGCAGCAGGCGGTAGATCCCCTCGACGAGGTCGTCGACGAAGCAGAACGAGCGCGTCTGGCTGCCGTCGCCGAAGACCGTCAGGTCCTCACCGCGCAGCGCCTGGCCGATGAAGGCCGGCAGCACCCGGCCGTCGTTGAGGCGCATCCGCGGGCCGTAGGTGTTGAAGATGCGGATGATGCGCGTCTCCAGGCCGTGGTAGGTGTGGTAGGCCATGGTGATGGCCTCCTGGAAGCGCTTGGCCTCGTCGTAGACGCCGCGCGGGCCGACCGGGTTGACGTTGCCCCAGTACTCCTCCGTCTGCGGGTGCACGGTCGGGTCGCCGTAGACCTCCGACGTCGACGCCACCAGGATCCGCGCGCCCTTCTCCTTGGCGAGGCCGAGGCAGTTGTGGGTGCCGAGCGAGCCGACCTTCAGCGTCTGGATCGGGATCTTGAGGTAGTCGATCGGGCTGGCGGGCGACGCGAAGTGCAGGATGTAGTCCAGCGGCCCCGCGACGTGGATGTAGTCGCTGACGTCCTGGTTGTAGAACGTGAACTCGGCCTTGGGGAACAGGTGCTCGAGGTTGCGGAGGTCGCCCGTGATCAGGTTGTCCATCCCGACGACGTCGTAGCCCTCTCGGATGAAGCGGTCGCAGAGGTGCGAGCCGAGGAACCCGGCGGCGCCGGTGATCAGGATGCGTGGCATGTTCGGTCTGGGGAGGTCGGGGGGATGAATTCGTGCGCTAGCTGCCGGGCGCGGTGTCCTTGACGCCGATGCCGGAGTAGGAGAAGCCGATGCCGGCCAGCTCGTCGCCGCTGTAGATGTTGCGGCCGTCGAAGATCGCGGCGCCGCGCATCGACGCCTTGACGCGGCCCCAGTCCGGCACGCGGAACTCGCGCCACTCGGTGACCAGCATGAGCCCGTCGGCGTCCTTGAGCGCGGCGTAGGCGTCGTCGGCGTAGCCGATCTTGTCGCCGATCATGTGGCGCGCCTCGTCCATCGCGACCGGGTCGTAGGCGGTGACGGTGGCGCCGGCCTCGAGCAGCTGCTCGCAGAGCACCAGCGCCGGCGCCTCGCGCATGTCGTCGGTCTCGGGCTTGAAGCTGAGGCCCCACATCGCGAAGTGCTTGCCCTTGAGGTCGCCGTAGTGCTTCTTGACCTTGTTGAAGAGCACCGACTTCTGGTCTTCGTTGACGTCCTCGACGGACTGCAGGATGCGCAGCTTGTAGCCGTTCTCGGAGCCGGTTCGGACCAGCGCCTTGACGTCCTTGGGGAAGCAGCTGCCGCCGTAGCCGATGCCCGGGTAGATGAAGCGGTTGCCGATCCGCGGGTCGCTGCCGATGCCCTTGCGCACCGCGTTGACGTCGGCGCCGAGCAGCTCGCAGAGGTTGGCGATGTCGTTCATGAACGAGATCTTGGTCGCCAGCATCGCGTTGGCCGCGTACTTGGTCATCTCCGCCGACGGCACGTCCATGAAGTAGACCGGGTGGCCGTTGAGCGTGAACGGCTTGTAGAGCCGCGCCATGACCTCCTGCGCGCGCTCGCTGGAGACGCCGCAGACGATGCGGTCGGGCTTCATGAAGTCCTCGATCGCCGCCCCCTCCTTGAGGAACTCAGGGTTGCTGGCGACGTCGAAGGCGAGGTCCGAGCCGCGCGCGCCGAGGGCGGCGACCAGCTCCTTGCGCACCTTCTCGGCGGTCCCGACGGGCACGGTGCTCTTGGTGATGACGACCAGGTAGTCGCTCATCTTCTCGCCGATCTCCTTGGCGACCGCGAGCACGTACTGCAGGTCCGCGCTGCCGTCCTCGCCGGGCGGCGTGCCGACCGCGATGAAGGCGGCCTCGGCGCCCTGGACCGCCTCGCCGAGGTCGGTCGTGAAGTTCAGCCGGCCGGCCTTGGTGTTGCGCTCGACGATGTCCTCGAGGCCCGGCTCGTAGATCGGCAGGATGCCTTTGTGCAGGTTGGCGATCTTCTGCGCGTCGACGTCGACGCAGGTGACGTCCATCCCGACGTCTGCGAGACAGGACCCAGTGACAAGGCCGACATAGCCCGTTCCGACAACGGCGATCTTCATAACGACTCGAGGGTTGCAGCGCGCGGCCGGACAGGTCCGGCCACCGTCGGTGTCATCGACCCCAGACCCTTGCCATCCCAAGGGCTATCCCCATTCCCCGACCTCAAGGGCAGCAGAACAGGCGAGCCCGACGCGCGCGCCGCAGAGTTCTACTGATTCGCCAACGGACGCACCACTTCCTGGTGACGCGCGCGTGGACCGCGCGCGCGCAGCGGATAGCCTGCTCGCCGTGAGCGCATCCGACCAAGAGCAGATCGAAGCCCTGTCCCCGTTCGGCTACGACGCGGCCATACAAGACTCCTGGCGACAGCAGGTCGCCGCCGGCGCCTTCTCTGCGGCCCACAACGTGGTCGACGCGCCGCTGCAGGCCCCGCCCGCCGACGCGCTGTCTTCGCTGCCGGCGTCCGGCACCGCCGAACGAGACGAGCTGCGCCGGATCGGCCTGGAGGCGATCGCGCGCGGAGAGCTGGCCGTCTGCGTGCTGAACGGCGGCATGGCGACGCGGTTCGGCGGGGTCGTCAAGGGCGTCGTCCAGGTCCGCGAGGGCCGCTCGTTCCTGGGGCTGGCCGTCGACAACGCGCGCCAGCTCGCGGCCGAGGCCGGCGGCCGGGTCCCGGTGTTGCTGATGAACAGCTTCGCCACCGACGCCGCGACCAAGGAGCACTTCGAGGCCCACGCCCACTTCGGCGCAGCGCCTCAGGACATCGAGCACTTCACGCAGTTCGTGCAGCTGCGCATGACCGAGCGAGGGGACCTGTTCCGACGCGACGACGGCTCCCTGTCGCCGTACGGCCCGGGCCACGGCGACTTCGGCCAGGCGATCCGCGCGTCGGGCGCGCTGCGGCGCTTCCTCGACGCCGGCGGCAAGTACGTGTTCGTCCGCAACGTCGACAACCTCGGCGCGCTCGCCGACCCGGCCGTGCTCGGCCACCACATCCAGAGCGGCCGCCAGACGACCTGCGAGCTCGCGCCGAAGCGCGACGGCGACGTCGGCGGCGCCCCCTACCTCTACAAGGACCGCGTGCAGCTGGTCGAGCAGATCCGCTACCCCGAGGGCTTCGACGCGAGCATCGTCGACGTCTTCAACTGCAACACGATGACGTTCGACGCCGCGGCCATCGACCGGGACTTCGAGCTCGGCCGCTACTTCGTCCAGAAGACCGTCGACGGCCGCGCGGCGGTGCAGATCGAGCACCTGATCGGCGAGATGACGGCGCACCTCTCGACGAACTGGCTGCAGATCCCGCGCGACGGCGCCGACACGCGCTTCCTGCCCATCAAGAAGCCCGAAGAGCTCGAGACGCTGCGCCCGGCCATCGACGAGCTCTACGGCGCCTAGGCCCGGGGCCGCGCCCGCCGCGAACATGCACCACGAGGTCCGCAGCATCCCGCCCGCGCCCCGCCGCGTGCGCCTGCGGCCGCTGCTGGCGCACCGCTGGCCGCTGCTCGCGACGGCGCTGCCGATGGTCTTCCTGGGCAGCCTGATCGCGTGGGCGATGTTCCTGCAGTCGGGCGGCAAGTTCTCGCTCGGCCCGCAGCTCGACGCGGGCCCGACCCTGCTCGCCAACGGCGCGGTCACGCGGGTGCACGACTCGGTCGCGTTCGACGGCCGCGACTGGAACGACGTCCGCTACGAGTTCGTCTTCGAGGGCGCCAAGCTCTACGGCGGCAGCTTCGTCGAGGCGGGCCGCTACGACGTCGGCGACGAGGTCCAGGTCGAGGTCCTCGAGCGCGAGCCCAACGTCAACCGCGCCGTCGGCGGCACCCTGCACATCGACCGGCGCTGGCTCTACGCGCGCTTCTGGATCGTGATCCTGGTCGCCCCGGGCGCGCTGATCCTGCTCGGCTGGCTGACCGGCGTCGCGCAGCTGCGGCAGGTCCTGGCCCACGGCGACGTCTCCGTCGGCACGGTGCTCGCGGTCGAGCCGGTCCCCTACCTGCTGCCCGAGACGCTCCGCGTGACGTACGAGTTCCGCGACCACCGCGCCCAACGCCGC
>JBMHDP010000087.1:0-7766 GCA_049889335.1 Planctomycetota bacterium | reverse complement strand
CTTCTCGTACCACGTCGCTTTGTCCGACCCGATGCCGGAGGACAACTGGACCGGCCACACCGGCTTCATCCACCAGGTGCTGCACGACAACTACCTGAAGGACCACGACAACCTCGACGAGGTCGAGTTCTACATGTGCGGTCCGCCGATGATGAACAGCGCGGTGCAGAACCTCCTCGCCGACATGGGCGTCGAAGAGGACATGATCGCGTTCGACGACTTCGGCGGCTGATCCCGCCGTCTGCTGGCGCCGCCCGCCGCTCCCCGCACCTGCCGCGCTGATCCGTGTCGGACCCCGCCCGCACGCTCGGCATGCTCGCGGTCACCGCGGCGGGGCTCTGGTTCGCCTACGGGGTCGCGGTCGAGCTGTTCGTCAGCTGGTACTCCGGCGTCGAGCCGCCGATCGGCGCCGGCCGCCTGCTGGTCGCTTGGATCAGCCTGCTGGCGTCGCTGTCGCTGGCGCTGGCCGCGGCGACGGCCATCTAGCCGTTCGGCCCCGCGGCGGCGCACGCTAGGATCGTGCCGATGTCGGCTGAACGAGTCCCCCTGCTCGCGGGGCTGCTGCTGCTCGCCGCCGGGTGCGCCGAGCAGGGCGTGCGCGGGTTCGCCGGGCCCACGATGGGCTCGACCTACGAGGTCAAGTTCGTCGGCGGCCCGGCCCAGGTCGCCGCGGCGCAGGGCGCGGTCGAGCGGGAGCTCGCGGCGTTCGACGTCGCGTTCAGCAACTGGCGCCCCGACTCGGAGATCGCGCGGTTCAACGCGTCCCGCAGCCTCGCGCCGATCCCGGTCAGCGAGCGCTTCGCCGACGTGCTGCAGCTGGCGCTGCGGATCGCGGCGGTCACCGACGGCGCCTACGACCCCACGGTCAAGCCGCTCAGCGACCTCTACCGCGCGGCCAAGGCCGACCCCGCCGCCGGTCTGGAGCCGGCTGCGCTGGACGCCGCCAAAGCGCGCGTCGGCTACCGTCAGGTCGCGGTGGAGCCTGGCGGGGTCCGCAAGGCGCGCCCCGACGTGGAGCTCGACCTCGACGGGATCGTCGCGGGCGCGGCGGCCGACGCGATCGGCGCGTCGCTCCGCGCGCTCGGCCTGGACTCCTTCTACGTGCAGGTGACCGGCGAGGTGCTCTGCCGAGGCGTCAAGCCCGACGGCTCGCCCTGGCGCATCGGCGTCGTGGATCCGTCGTCGGCCGCAGGCCAGCAGGCCGCGGTGGTCGCGCTGCCGCTGCGCGACGCGGCGCTCTGCAGCAGCGGGGACTACCGCAACCGCGCGGTCGTCGGCGACGAGGTGGTGCACCACGTCTTCGACCCGCGCACCGGCCGGAACCCCGCCCAGCGGGTCGTCAGCGCCTCGGTGCTGGCTGGCTCGTGCGCGGCGGCGGACGCGTTCGGCACGGCGCTGCTGGTGCTGTCGCCGGCGGAAGTGGAGGAGGCGTGGCTCGGGATGAAGCGGCTCGGCGCGACCGGCGCGCTGCTGCTCACGCCGGGGCCCGACGGCGCGTGGAGCAAGGTGGAGTTCGAATGGCCTTCCGAAGACTCGTAGCCCGCGCGGCGCTGCTCGCGCTCGCGGGATGTCACGTCCCCCTGCCGCCCGGCTGCGAAGCCCGCGGCCTCGACGGTCGCCTGCTCACGCCGCCTGAGCTGCCCGCCGCGGTCGAGGCCGACCGCGAGGCCAGACTCGCGGCGGCCCGTGAGGCGCTGCGGCGAGCTCCTGACGACCGCGACGCCTGGATCTGGGTGGGGCGTCGGCTGGGCTACCTCGGCCGCTACCGAGACGCGATCGCCGTCTACAGCGAAGCGCTCGCGCGCTGGCCCGGCGACCCCTTCCTGCTGCGGCACCGCGGCCACCGCTACCTGAGCGTGCGCGCGTTCGCGCGGGCCGAGCAGGACCTCGCGCGCGCGGCGGCGGCGTGCCGGGTCGTGCCGGACGAGGTCGAGCCCGACGGCCTCCCGGTCGCGGGGCGGCCGCCGCACTCTAGCCTGCACTTCAACGTCTTCTACCACCTCGCGCTGGCGCGCTTCGTGCAGGGCGACATGGAAGGGGCGGTCGACGCGTGGCTCCGCTGCCTCGCCTGCAGCGACGACGACGAGTCCCGCGTCGCCGTGACGCACTGGCTCTGGTGCGCGCGGACGCGGGCCGGCGACGTCGCGGGCGCGCGCGCGACGGTGCAGGGGATCACGGCCGACATGGACGTGGTCGAGAACACCGCCTACCACCAGCTCTGCCTGCTCTACAAGGGCGCGCGCACGCCCGCCCAACTGCAGGCAGGGAGCGGGAGCTCCGGCGCGGCGATGCGCTTCGGGCTGGCGCACTACGAACGGGTCGCAGGCGACGTGGCTGCCGGCTGGCGGGCGTTGGAGGCGCTGGCGCGCGATCCCGGCTGGGCTGCGTTCGGCGTGATCGCTGCCGAGGCCGAGGTGACGCGGCGCGGTCGGAATCTATGAGCAGCTAGAGCGCCTGCGTCTGGCTGGCGCGGCTATGTGCGAGGTCTGCGACGCCCCGCGGTGAGGTGGGCGGAGTGGGGCAAGACTCGCCGTCGTTCTGAAGGCTGCCAAGTCCCTAAAGTGGCGTGTGATATGCCATTTGGCGGCACTTTCAGCACTCGTGTGTTGCGCAGGAAAGTATTACCTTTATAAGGTGCACGCTACGCTCATCTACGTATTGTGATGGATCTAATGGTTACGTAGCCTGGAAATCTTACACGCCCACGCAGCGGCTTCTTCCAGAGCCTTAGATTTCTCATGATGCACCACGTGATCACAAGTGTCGCCCTCTCCATGACAATCTTGGGAGCTCAAGTTCCCACCTATCCATCTGTGGAGGTCGTGCACGGCGGTGGCACCATTCCACGCGGGCACGTTCATGACCTTGATGGAGACGGTGATCCGGACATCGTGGTAACGGACACGGGCGGCGTCCGTGCATACCTACTACAAGGCGGTGTGTCGATAGCTACGCAGGTACTTGATACAGAGCGGGCTCGGAGTGCCGACTTCGCAGATCTTAACGGGGACGGACATGTGGACGTTGTCGTCTCGTCCGGACAGCACACCACCAATAGGCTACGATTCTTTGCGGGCGACGGATCCGGCGGCTTTTCCGGTCCGATCTCGATGCCTTATACGCTGTCCGGGTATCCATACACGATCCGCTGTGCAGACATGGATCTTGATGGTGACATCGACGTCTGCTATTCGCTGTCAGGACTTAGCGTAAGTCCCGGTGTCCTCGGGGTCGGGGTGGCCATCTCCCTCAATAATGGGGCGGGGGTCTTCAGCTCGCCGCAACTTGTCCCGGGGTCTTTGAAAAGCGCTGCGCCTCATGTGTATGATGTCCTCGATGTCGGAAATACTACGGTATTCGGGAGGCCAGATATCGTTCATTCCGTGCAGGGAGATCGTATCAATGTCTTCTACAATATTGGCACGGCGGGCGTGGGGGTTCTTCCGGTTTTCGTGACTTCGCCCGCTTTTGCCCCATTTACAGAGACGGGTGCGCAAGAGGATCGCGTCAGGAGTGTCGAGCTTGCTGACCTCGACGGCGATGGCGTGCTTGACGTCGTCGCCAGCCTTGGCAACTCTGCGAGCGGTCGGTGGATGTGGCGAAAGGGCAACGGCGGCGTTGGATCTGCTTATGGCCCTCCGACCCTGGTCGGTCATGGATTTGATGCGCGGGACATCAAGGCCGCCGACGCCGACGGCGACGGTGACTTGGACCTCTTGGTCACCTGGATCAACGGCATGGGTTGGTTCTATAATGATGGTGGCGGGAACTTCGGGGCGCTCGACGAAATCGTCGATCCCGGAGTCAACCCCGAATCCATCGACGCGGGCGACTTCAACGGCGACGGAGCGGCGGATCCCGTGTTGGGGCTCCGTACAAATCCACGGGTGGAGCTCCACCTCTCTAATCTGCAAGAGCTCCCGAGCGCAGACTTGATCTACCTGCAGGATGTAACGACGAATTGGGTAGGGATCCATGCGCACGTCAGCGCCCGCGCTGCCGACTTGGACCACGACGGTGACCAAGACCTCCTGGTGATCGCCGCGGGCGGTACTGGCTCGAGCCCTCAAGTCTCGGCTTACTTCAACGACGGATCAGGTGGATTCGGTGCTGAGCAGATCCTGGAGTCCGGAACACCCGTTGGCCAGTTCGACGTATGTGACCTAAATGGTGACGGCTTCTTGGATGTAGTCGTGACGGCAGGTACGCCGTTGGCAGCGCCGGCCGAGCACCTGCGATACTACATCGGAAGTGGTACGGGCAATTTCACTGGACCGGTTTCCATCTCGACGGGCAATGCGTTGGGCTCGCCATGGTCTGTTCGCTGCGCGGATGTTGACGGGGACGACGACGTCGATTTGTTCTGGATCCAGCGCGGCGGGGTGGCCGTCATCAACGGCGTCTCCCAAAGTGTCTATCGCCTCATGGGCGCCCTTAATGATGGTGCAGGTGGCTTCGAGCCGCCGGTTGCCTTCCCCCCCCATGCTGGTGTCCCCTTTCAAGATGATGCGCTCGAAATTGGAGATCTCAACGCTGACGGCAAGCCCGATGTTGCGTTGGCTTCGAGTGGTGGGGACGTGGGTGTCTATCTCAGCACGAATCCGCTGCAGGCTCACGGGCAGGTTGCGTACGGCAGCTTTGTGGTTGTCATGCCGGGCGGAGGCACGGGGAGCGCTTCGCAGATGGTGGAGATGTCCGATCTTGATGGTGACGGCGATCTCGACATTGTTGCGAGCCTCGGCCAGGCGGCCAATGGTCGATTCGAGTGGGTCGAAAACCTGGGCAACGCCGTCGGAGGCAATGTGACGTTCTCGGCGCCGCGGTTGCTGGAGAGCCACTTCGGCGCGCGGCTCCCCAAGTCTGTTGATGTAGATGGTGACGGTGACCAAGATCTCGTGGCGGCTGGGCCATTTGAGTTGAGCTGGTCTGAGAATGGGGTGGCCGGCTTTACGGGGGGGCTTACTGCCGTTGATGTGCTTCCCGGATCCATTACGAGCCTGAATCTTGCGGACCTGAACGGCGATGGTCGTTCCGACGCCATCGTTGGTTTCGGATCGAGTCTTGCGAGCGGCGTGCGTGTCTACGAAAACATAGCCCTGTCTCCGCCTCAGGTCCTCGCTCCGGGCTGCGCAGGGCTGGTTCTGAGTGGTGATCTGATGCGGGTTGGTCATTCCTGGAGTCTGTCTTTGACCAACGTCGAGCCGACGACTGCGTTCGCCTTCTTCCTGCTAGGTGGCGCTGGTGTGCCGCAGGGCGTACCCCTGGGTAGTTGCAGAGTCTTTACGACGGCGGACCTTGGGGTCGACGTGAGGCCTGTGACTTCAGGTGCTGCGGGATGGTCGGTCTTGGTGCCGAATGATGCGGCTTTGCTCGGCGCGCAGTTGGCCGTGCAAGGGCTGGCGAGAAGTCCCACCCGGCCTCTGACGTGGGCGGGTCGAGGTCTTTCGAATGGTCTGCTCGGCACGGTTCAGCGATGAGCTGAGGCACGTCAGGAGGCGCGTGTTCTGCGCGGAACGACTGTCGACCCTCCACGCAGGCTCCTGGTTCCAGGAGCCTGCGCTAAGCGGGTTGTGTTCGATCGCGCACTCGGGATGAGAGTGTGTGATTGGACAAGCGGGGCATGGGCAAGCGATCCCGGCTGGGCTGCGTTCGGCGTGATCGCTGCCGAGGCTGAGGTGGCGCGGCGGGCCGCAGACGCGCGCTAGCCAGCGCGATCGCCCGCCGAAAAAAAGCGGGCCTCGGTGAGGCACCACCCCACACCGAGGCCCATCCCTGCCACTGGGCTACGCCCAGGCGTTTCTTTCCACCGCGCTATGCATTGCATGGACCGTGCCGTCGGATCCTGCCGCGGGAAGAAAATAGAGGGATGAACCGAAGCGACTATTCCGCATTGCTTTAGGGCTGTCGGTCCGAGTCCGCCTGATCGGGTGATCCGCCGCGTCGGGGGCTGCCGTCGGGGATCCGACGGTTTTCCGACGGCTGCCGTCGGATCGCCGTTGGTCTGCCGACGGCGCATTCAGGGAGCGGTGCGCTTCGCCTCTTCCCAGGCTGCTTCCAGTTCGTCCAGGCTGCGGCCGGAGAAGTCGTGGTCGAGCGATCGCTCGACAGCCTGGAAGCGGCGCTGGAAGCGGTCGGAGGCGTCTGCCAGCGCGGTCTCAGGGTTCAGGCCCAGGTGGCGGGCGAGGTTGCAGGCGCTGAACAGCAGGTCCCCGAGCTCGTGCGCCATCGCCGGCTCGTCGCCGGCGGCGACGGCCTCGTCGAGCTCGCGGAGCTCCTCGTCGAGCTTCTGGCGGGGGCCCTCGCGGTCGGGCCAGTCGAAGCCGACCTTGGCCGCCTTCTGCCCGACGCGGAAGGCCCGCAGCAGCGCCGGCAGCGCGCTCGGGACGCCGGACAGCGCGCTCCGGTCGCCGCCGCTCGCCTGCTTCTCGCGGGCCTTCTGCTGCTCCCAGCTCTGCAGGGCACCCTCGGCGTCGTCGGCGCGCGCGTCGCCGAACACGTGCGGATGACGACGGACCAGCTTCTCGGCGGCCGCGCCGGCGACCCTGTCGGCGTCGAACCGCCCGTCCTCGCTCGCGATCTGGCTGATCATCGCGACGTTGACGAGCACGTCGCCGAGCTCCTCCTCGGCCTCCGCGGTCGCGCCGCGGCGCAGGGCATCGCCGGCCTCGAACGCCTCCTCCAAGAGGCAGGGGGCCATGCTGGCCGTGGTCTGCTTGCGGTCCCAGGGGCAGCCGTCGGGAGCGCGCAGGCGCGCGACGGTCTCGAGCAGGTTGGTGAAGCCGGGGAGCGCCGTCATTCCGCCACCATAGGGCGGCAGCCTGGATGCCACGAAACGGTTTCGGAGCCAGGGGGGCATGTCCTATCGTCCCTCCCCGCGCGGACGTTCGGCCCGACGCCTGTCGGCCTGGAGCCGCGCATCCATTTCCGAACGACCCCCATTCTGATCATGGCACTGCAACTCCCCGAACTGCCCTACGCAAAAGACGCGCTCGCTCCGCACATCAACCAGCAGACGCTGGAGATCCATCACGGCAAGCACCACAACGCCTACGTCGTCAACGGCAACAAGCTGATCGACGGCTCCGAGTTCGCGGACATGTCCACCGAGGACATCATCAAGGCGACGGCGGGCAAGGCCGACAAGGCGGGCGTCTTCAACAACGCCGCGCAGGTCTGGAACCACACCTTCTACTGGAGCTCGATGAAGCCGGGCGGCGGCGGCAAGCCGACGGGCGCGATCGCCGAGAAGATCGACAGCGACCTCGGCGGCTACGACAAGTTCGTCGAGCTCTTCACGACGGCGGGCGCGACGCAGTTCGGCAGCGGCTGGGCGTGGCTCGTGCTCGAGAACGGCAAGCTCGCGGTCAAGAAGACCCCCAACGCCGAGACCCCGCTCACGCAGGACGGCGTCACGCCGCTCTTGACGATGGACGTCTGGGAGCACGCCTACTACCTCGACTTCCAGAACCGTCGCCCCGACTACATGAAGACGTTCCTGGAGCACCTGGTGAACTGGGACTTCGCCAACGAGAACCTCGCGAAGGCCTGAGCCTCCGCGCGCCGAGGCACCTGGTGACGTCCCGCCGCCGTCGCAAGCAGCAGGCCCAGGCCAAAGGCCTGACCGACGCCGAGCTCCAGCTGACCGAGCTGCTCGGTCAGGTGCTCGACCTGCTGCGGTGGAACCAGGTGCTCGGCTACAGCAACCAGTACCTCCTGCACGAGAAGCTCGGCGTCGACGAGGACGAGCGCCGCCGCGTCATGAAGGC
>JBMHDP010000086.1:0-3079 GCA_049889335.1 Planctomycetota bacterium | reverse complement strand
GCACGAGCTCTTCGGGCGGCACCAACCAGCGATGATCGGCGTCGTAGACGACGACGGCGGGCTCGGTGCGGACCGCGACCTCTTGCCCGAGGTGCGGCTGGGCGCGCAGCCCCAGCGACGGCGGCGCGGAGTCCGCGGCCGCGGCGGGCGCGTCGAAGCCCGCGACCGGGTCGAGCCAGCGCACCGGCGGCGCCGGCGGGCCCGAAGAGATGCAGCTGGTGGCGGCCAGCAGGGCCAGCAGCGCCCACGGCGCCGCGCCCGCCAGGTTCGTTCGTTTCATCACTTGCGCTCCTTGAGCGGGTTGTCCGTGGCGCCGCGGCCGCGGAGCAGCGAGCTCGGGTCGCGCTCCAGCATCCCAGCCAGCCGCTCGACGGCGGCCAGCGCGCGGCGGAGGTTCTGCAGCTCGTCGCGCACGTCCGCGCCGATCGCGCCGAGCGACTCGACCGACGCGGCGGCTTCCCGCACGCCCTGGGCGGTCGCGCCGAGCGCCATGTCCGCGACCTCCGCGCGGAGCGACGCGCCGAGGTCCGTCCACGACTGGGTGACCCCGTGCAGCGCGTCGCGCTCGCCGCGCAGCGCGGCGGCCGCGAGGCCCACCTCCCCGGCGGCCTCGGCGACCGCGGTCACCACCGCCGCGTCGGCGAAGGCGTCGACCTGGCCCGAGACCTTGGTCAGCAGCCCCTGGAGCTTGCGCGAGACCTCGGGAACCCGCGCGGCCCCGAGCTCGGTGCGCACCAGATCGACCAGCTGGCGCAGCTCGAGCGAGAGCTTGGGGAGCTCGGCGAGGACCTCGCGCACCGAAGCCTCCAGGCTCTTGGCGGTGCTCGGCACCGTGCGCAGGGTGAAGCCGTCGGTCGGCACGTCGAAGCCCAGCATCTGCGGGCCCTCCGGCGGGTCCTCCAGGAAGTCGACCTGGATGAACGCCGTGCTGGTCACGAACGACATGACGACCTGCGCGCGCAGGCGGTGGATCAGCGGGTTGCTCGCGTCCAGCTTCGACGTGTCGAGGCCGAGATCGTCGAGGTAGTCCTCGTAGAGCGAGGCCTGCACCTCGAGCAGTCGGTCCATCGTCGCGAACCGGATGCGCTCGACCTTGCCGACCGTGATCCCCCGGAACTTGACCGCGGAGCCTTCTTCCAGCCCGGTCAGCGCCTCGTCGAAGTAGGCGTAGGCCGTGTGGGTTGAGCGCTGCAGCTCCCGCGCGCCGAGGTAGACGAGGCCGACCACGCCGACGAACGAGCCGAGGACGACGAAGAGGCCGAGCTTCCAACGAGAGGCCGGTGTGTTCACGAGGACTCCTGCATAACTTGCCGCCCGAAGAACGCCCGCACGCGCGGGTCCTCCGAGCGCTCCGAGAGCTCGCGCGGCGATCCGCGCGCGATGACGCCGCGCGCCGTCCGGTCCAGCATGACGCAGACGTCGGCGACGCGGTGGATCGAGGGCAGCTCGTGGGTCACGAGCACGACGGTGACCTGCAGCGTGCGCGCCAGGGTCACGATGAGGTCGTCGAGGCCGGCCGACGTGATCGGGTCGAGGCCCGCCGACGGCTCGTCGAGGAACAGCAGCGGCGGATCCAGCGCCAGCGCCCGCGCGATCCCGGCGCGCTTGCGCATGCCGCCGGAGACCTGCGCGGGCAGGTGGTCCGCGTAGGCCTCGAGGCCGACCACCCGCAGCCGCGCGAGGGCGACCTCACGCGCGGCGTCGGCGTCCAGGCGCCGCCACTTCTGCAGCGGCAGGAGCACGTTCTGGAGCAGCGACGCCGAGCCGAACAGCGCCGCCCCCTGGAAGACCACCCCGAACCGCGGCGGCGTGGTCGCGGCCGCGGGGTCCCCGACGCCGCAGAAGTGCACGCGCCCGGCGAGCGGGGGCTGCAGCCCGATCATGGTCCGCAGCAGGGTCGACTTGCCGCACCCCGACGCGCCGAGCACCGCGAGCACCTCCCCTCGACGGACCTCGAGGTCGACGTGCTCGAGCAGCGGCTCGTCGCCGTGGCCCACCGCGAGGTCCTGCAGCTCGAGCACCTCTTCCATGTCACCAGTCCAACATCGTGAAGGCCCAGGTGAACATCGCGTCGAGCACGACCAGCAGGAACAGCGAGGTCACGACCGCCGACGTCGTCGCGCGGCCGACGCCGTCGGCCCCGCCGCGGGTGGCGAGGCCGCGCTGGCAGGACACCACGCCGATCGCGGCCGCGAAGCCCACCGCCTTGAGCAGGCCGGTCCCGATGTCGCTCAGGCTGACCGCGGCCTCCAGCGCCTGCGCGTAGACGACGGTCGGCTGGTCGAGGTAGCTCACCGCGATCATCCAGCCGCCGACCGCGCCGAGCAGGTCGCCGAGCAGCGTCAGGAGCGGGACGACGAGCACCAGCGTCAGGACCCGGGGCAGCACCAGGAACCGCTGCGGGTCCTGCCCGAGGGTGCGGAGCGCGTCCACCTCCTCGTTGACCGTCATCGTGCCCAGCTCGGCTGCGTAGGCGGCGCCGCTGCGGCCCGTGACCAGGATCGCGGTCATCAGCGGCCCCAGCTCGCGCACCATCGACAGCCCGACCATGTCGGCCAGGAACGGGTCGGCGCCGAACCGGTGCAGCTGGATCGCGCCCTGCAGGCCGAGGATCCCCCCGACCAGGAAGTTGATCAGCAGCACGATCGGCGCGCCGTCTGCCCCGGCCCGCTCGACGAGGCTCGCGAGCTGCCCGTAGTGCACGCTCGCCGGCCGCCGCAGCGCGCCGAGCACCGCGACGGTGAAGTCGCCGACGAAGGCCGCCGTCGCGCGGAGCCCGTCGAGCACCCCGTAGACCGCGTCGCCGAGGTCCTGGACGAGCCCAGGGTGCCGCGCGCCGACGTGGCCGGCGCCAGCAGGACCGGCGGGCGCGTAGAGCTCCATCAGCCGCGCCGGCTCGCCGACCGCGCCGCGCACCTCGACAGCCCGACCGGTCGCGCGGTGACGGGCGAGGATCGCGTGCAGGAGCGCGGCCGCGCCGCCGTCGAGCCGACGGACCTCCGAGAGCTCCAGGACCGCGGCGTGACGCGCTGCGAGCTCCCCCGGCAGCTGGCGCCACAGCAGGTCGCCTAGGGCGAGC
>JBMHDP010000085.1:0-14067 GCA_049889335.1 Planctomycetota bacterium | reverse complement strand
CAGCTCGAGGGCAAGATCTCGACCCTGCCGCAGTCCGCTGGCTCCAGCATCGGCGGCTTCCTGAACAGCGCTCGCTACGAGCTCGGCCGCGGCCTCACGTTCGCGGCGCAGGACGGCGGCGCGTCCATGACCGTCGGTGGTCAGGTTCAGGTCGGCTACTCGTGGGCCGAGGACGACAACGGCACGACCGGCAGCGACTTCAACTCGGCTGCTCGGATCCGCGTCGGCGGCTCGGCGATGGACGGCAAGGTGTCCTACTTCGTGCAGATGAGCCCGACGGACGCCGACGCCGGCCAGGGCGACGACAACCTGATCGACGCGTGGGCGGGCTGGCAGCTCCAGGACAACCTGAACCTGCGCCTCGGCCAGCAGAAGATGCGCTCGGGCCTCTCGGCCGACACCAGCGCGAACGACACGGACTTCGAGACCTCGACGCGTTCGATCGCGACGAACGAGTTCGCCAACCGCCGAGCCACGGGCGCGCTCCTCGAGGGGCACTCGATGGAAGGCCGCCTCAACTACCACGCGGGCGTCATGAACCGCGGCACGGCTGACTTCGCCGAGTCGACCGCCGCTGGCGCGGGCCTCTCGGCGGCGGGCCAGGCCAACGACGACACCGACATGGCGTGGACGGCCGGCGTCAGCTACGGCAGCCACGCTGGCAACAGCGAGAGCTGGTCGGAAGGTGACCTCGCCCGCTCGGGCGACATGCAGTGGATCACCGGCGCGACGATCACCGCGGACAACGGTCCGGACAACCTGACCACGGTCAACGTGTTCGGCGGCCTCAAGATGGGCAACGGCGTCGCTGCTCAGGTCGAGTGGTGGACCCGCGACGCGGACGACGCCGACACCTCGGACAACGGCGGCTACGCGCAGATCTCGTACACGATGGCCAAGGCCGGCTCGATGCAGCCGGGCTTCGTGTTCCGCTGGGGCACGATCGACCACGAGGCGGCTGCCGCGGCGCTGGGCGTGAGCGACATCGAGCAGACCGAGCTGGTCCTCGGCGCCAACGCCTACTACGCCGAGCACAACCTGAAGACCCAGGTCCAGATCCGCAACGTCAACACGGACGTGGCGGGCGCCGACGGCGACAACACGAGCATCGACCTGCTGTTCACGCTGGTCTTCTGATCGGTCGGATCCTCGGATCCTGCGGGCGCTGACGGCGCTGGCGACGGATCCTGCGTGCGCGGGGCGGCCTTCGGGCCGCCCCGCTGCATTTCGGCCTCGCTCCAGCCGGCCGCGGCGACCCTCTCCTGACCTGCGGCGCTGCCGCAGGTCAGCTGCGGCGCCAGTCGATCGACATCGGGTCTCCCACGAAGTCGTTGGCGACCGACTTGAGCACGCGGAAGCGCGGGCGCGAGCCCTGGCCGTCCTGCTCGAGCGACAGCTGCACGACGTTGTCGAAGCCGACGAGATAGGTCGACGGGTCGAACGGCGCGCCGCCCGCCGTGGGCGGGACCATGTCGACGAACAGCGGCGTGACCCCCTGGTAGCGCAGCATGTCGAGCATCGCCGCGATCACGAAGCGTTGGTCGCGGATCAGCGGGAACCGCTGGTGCAGCTGGTAGATGTTGTCGAAGGCCATGCGCGCGACCGGCGCGGCGTCTCGGCCGGCGTGGCCGCCCTGGACCAGGCGGATCAGGTCCCAGGTGAACTTGCCCGGCGTGATGAACTCAGGGTGCAGGTAGACGACCCGGAGCCCGGCGGCGAACCGTCCGTCCTCCCCCAGGCAAGCCGCGAGCGCGGGTTCGCGCTGGCAGATGCGGCGGATCGCGTCGCGGTCCTCCCGCGTCGAGACCAGCAGCGCGCGCTCGCCGCGTTCGAGCCCCTTGGCGAGGAACCGCAGCGAGAGGTAGGTCGCGCGGGTCCCCGGCTCTCCCAGCAGGATGGTCGAGGAGTTCCGGGTCGGGCCGCTGCCGTCCAGGAAGGCCCGCTGCAGGTCGGGGTGGCCGAGCTCGATCGGCGCGTCGCCGCGCGCGGGCACGCTGAACTTCGCCTGGTCGCGCGCCATCGACAGCTGGGCGGCGACCGAGGGGTAGACGTGGATGCCCGGCCCGCGCTCGTTGCGCGCGCCGAGGTAGACGTCGCGCGTGATGCCGCGCCCGGCGATCGAGAAGTGATGCACCCCGCGGTAGTAGTACTGGTGCCGGGCCTTGCTGATCTCGATCGCGCGCACCCGGAAGTCGGTCGCCTCCTCGCGGAAGGAGAGGTGCAGCATCAGGTCGGTCGAGAATTCTTCGGCCGAGGGCAGGCGCAGGTCGCGCGGGTGCGCCTCCTCCATGACGAAGACGCCGTGGATCCGCTCCTCGAGGAGCCGGCGGCGCGTCTCCAGCAGCGTCGCGCGCTTCTCGAAGTACTCGAGGTCGGTGAGCAGCAGGCCGACGTTGTCGATGACGACCATGCGGACCGGCGCGACCCGTCGGTGGTTCTCGATCTCGGCGAGGATCCAGTCGATGTCGACGGTGGTGCCGCGCGCGCTCTTCTGCGTCAGCGCCGCCGGCCGGGCCTGCGTCAGCACCAGCTTCCGCGGCGCCTCCCCGGCGCGGTCGGCGCGCAGCACCAGCTTGCTCGGCACCTCGCGCTCCTCGGCGCGCACCTCGGCGTCGGCCTCGAACCAGTCGAAGTCGAACGCGAGCTTCTTCTCGATCGAGTCCGGCGTGTGCTCGACCGAGTAGTAGAGGAACGTGCCTTCCTCGGCCGTCAGCCACGCGCGCACGACGGTCTCGAGCGCGAGCAGGGTCTTGCCGGTGCCCGGCCCGCCGGCGACGCAGACGAAGGCAGCGGCGTCGTCGGGGTAGCGGATGCCGCCGCCGAGGACCCCGTCGAGGCCGTCGATGCCCGTCTTCAGGGTCGCGAAGCTCACCGACCCAGGGTAGGCCGCCGGCCTCGGCGATGGAACGGCGGCGCCCTGTTCGCCAAGATGTCGGCGTGCTCGACGACCCCACCGACTTCTGCCGCCTCTGGCTGCTGCGCCACCCCGAGCTGGAGGCGGCGCACTCGGAGCTCGCGGTCGGCGCCGGCCCCGCGGACCTCAACCGTCGCGGCCGCGCGCAGGTGCTCCGCTGGCTCGAGGTCTTCCAGCCCCGCGAGGTCGCGCTGGTCGCGAGCGGCCCGCAGCCGCAGTGCCTCGACGCCGCGCGCGGCCTCGCCGAGCACAAGCAGCTCGAGGTCCAGGTCGACGAGCGGCTGCGCGACCAGGAGATGGGCGAGTGGCAGGGGCGCGCGTGGGCCGAGATCATGCGCGAGCAGGAGGCCTCGGTGCGGGCCTTCTTCGGCGACTTCGGGGAGGCGGCGGCGCCCGGCGGGGAGACGCTCGGCGAGGCCGTCGAGCGGATGCTCCAGTGGTGGACGGAGGTGATGCCCCAGGTCGCCGGCAAGGAGGTGGTGGTGGTCGGCCCGGGCTCCCTGCTGACCGGCTTCGCGGCGGCGATGCTCGGCATGCGGCTGTCTCGCTGCCTGTCGCTCAACCTGCCCTACGCCGGGATCGGCGCGCTCGACGCCTTCCAGAACGGCGTGCGGATCTCGACCTGGAACGCCGACGCGCTCGAGGGCTGACGCCCGTAGGCGCGCCGCCGGGGCGCGCGGGCTCGGAGCGGCCGCGGACGCTAGGCTGCTGGCATGAAGCTCGTCGTCCTGGCTCCGTCGCTCGTCGCAGCGCTCCCGCTCCTGCCGGCGCAGGCAGACCGCTACTTCCCCGGCGCGTGGGGCGACTGGGAGGCCGCCGCGCCCGCCGAGGCCGGCTTCGACGAGGCGCGGCTCGCCGCGGCGGTCGCGTTCGCCGAGCAGCACTTCGCTCCCGACGGCGGCTACGACCCGTCGAGAGAGCCCTACGGCGAGCGGGTCGGGCCGGTCAAGCCGCCGTCCGGCATGAACGGCGTCGTCGTGGTGGGCGGCAGGATCGTCGCCGAGTGGGGCGACACCCGCGAGGTCGACATGACCTTCAGCGTGACCAAGACCTACCTCTCGACCACGGCGGGGCTGGCGTTCGACCGCGGCCTGATCCGAGACCTGCAGCACCCGGTCCGCGACTACGTGCAGGACGGGAGCTTCGACGCGGCGCACAACCGCGTGATCACGTGGCACCAGCTGCTCAACCAGACCAGCGGCTGGGAGGGCACGCTCTGGGGCAAGCCCGACTGGGCGGACCGCTACCGCGGCGCCAGGCGCCCGTCCGAGCCGCCCGGCGAGCGCTGGCGCTACAACGACGTGCGGGTCAACCAGCTGGCGCTGGCGCTCCTGAACGTCTTCCGCGAGCCCCTGCCGAAGGTGCTCCGGCGCGAGGTGATGGACCCGATCGGCTGCTCGCCGACGTGGCGCTGGCACGGCTACCGGAACTCGTGGGTGACCCTCGACGGCGCGCGGGTGCAGTCCGTCAGCGGCGGCGGCCACTGGGGCGGCGGCATGTTCATCTCGACGCGCGACCAGGCGCGCTTCGGCCTGCTGATGCTGCGCGGCGGCCGCTGGCGCGGCCGCCAGGTGGTCTCGAGCGCGTGGCTGGAGCGCGCCCGGACGCCGACGCCGCAGAACCCGAAGTACGGCTACATGAACTGGTTCCTGAACAGCAGCGAAGCGCACAAGCAGCACCCGAGCGCGCCGGTCGGCGACGTGTTCTTCCTGGGCGCCGGGACGAACCTGGTCTGGCTGTGCCCTTCCAAGGACATGGTGGTGGTCGTGCGCTGGCTGCAGCGACCGCAGGTGGACGCCTTCATCGGCCGCGTGCTGGGCGCGTTCTCGGCCTGAGCGAGCGGGGCGGAGGCGGAGGCTTCGCCCGCGCCGAGCGCCGGGTCCCGCGGCAAAAACAGCCACCCAGGCGCGATCCCGGGCGCGCGGTCCTCGCGCGGCGGCCCCGGATTCGGTTCGATGGGTCTGCGGCGTCTGCTGGCGGCGCGCCACTCTCTCCTCTCTTCGTCGTACGGAGCCCTCTCGTGACCGACACGCACTCCCACCAGCCCCTCAGCGACCGCGAGAAGCGCCTGCTGTTCTGGGCGAGCTTCCTCTCTCTCACCGCGGCCGGCGTCGGCTTCGCGTTCCGCGTCGCCAAGGGCGGCGAATACGGCGCCGCGTTCGGCCTGACGCAGGCCGAGATCGGCCAGGTGTTCGGCGCGTCGCTGTGGCCGATCGCGGTGACGATGATCCTGTTCAGCCTGGTGGTGGACCGGACCGGCTACAAGCTGCCGATGTTCGGCGCCTTCGCGCTGCAGGCGATCTCCGGCGTCGGCACCGCGCTCGCGAGCAGCTACGAGGTGCTCTACGTCTCGGCGCTGTGCGCGGGCCTGGGCCACGGCATCGTCGAGGCGGTGATCAACCCGGTCTGCGCCGCGGTCTATCCCAAAGAGAAGACCAAGTGGCTGGCGATCCTGCACGCCTCGTGGCCGGCCGGCCTGGTGCTCGGGACCTTGATGATCCTCGGCAGCGACGCGGCGTTCGGCCCGCTCGACTGGAGCACCCACGCGCTGTGGATCCTGGTCCCGGCCGTGCCCTACGTGCTGATGTTCCTGCCCTGTCGCTTCCCGGTCGACGAGCGCGTCCAGGCCGGCGTGCCCTTCCAGGAGATGCTGCGCCAGGTCGGCTTCCTGACGGCGTTCCTCGCCAGCGGCCTGATGTTCTACGAGATCGGCAACCAGGTCTTCACGCTCAGCGGCACCACGCCGCCGGAGTCGTGGTTCACCTACAGCGTCGTGGCGGGCCTCGTGATCGGCGGGGCGTTCGGCGCGGCCGTGAAGAGCCTCGGGCAGCCGCTGTTCTTCTTGATGTGTCTCCTCATGATCCCGCTCGCGACGACCGAGCTGGGCACCGACGCGTGGATCCAGGGCCTGATGGCGCCCGTGCTCACCGGCTACGAGATCAACCCGGCCATGGCGCTGGTGTTCTCGGCGTCGATCATGCTCGTGCTGCGCATGTTCGCCGGCAGCATCCTCCAGTTCGCCAGCCCGCCGGCGATGCTCTGCTTCAGCGGGGTGCTCTCGGCGGTCGGCCTGATGTGGCTGTCCGGCGCGGGCGGCGCGGCGATCTTCATCGCGTTCGCGCTCTACGCCTGCGGTCAGGCCTACTACTGGCCGTGCGTGCTCGGGTTCACCTCGGAGCGCTACCCGCAGGGCGGCGCGCTGACCCTCAACACGGTCTCCGCGGTCGGTCTGCTGTCGGTCGGCATCGTCGGCACGCCGATCCTCGGCTCGGCGTTCGACCAGTCGATCCAGGCCACGGTCGCGCAGGAGGCGCCGGCGCTCGCCGAGGCGGCGACGGCGACGAAGGACATCCTCTGGATGTCCTACGAGGCGATCGTCCCCGAGCAGGCGGCCGCGCACCTCGACTCCCTGTCGGACGCGGACAAGGCCGCGCAGGGCGCGGTCTTCGACGCCAGCCAGGTCAAGGCCGGCCGCGACGGCCTGCTGTTCGCCGCGCGCTTCCCGATCATTCTGTTCCTCGCGTTCGGCGCGATCGCGCTCTGGTTCCGCATGCGCGGCGGCTACAAGCCGGTCGAGCTGAGCCAGGGCGGCGGCGGGCACTAGCTCCGCCGCAGGCTCGAGGGGCGCGGCGCGTCAGGCGTCGTCGCCCTTGGGCGTCGCGCAGCCGCTGGGCGCGTCGTCGGTGCCGCAGGTCGGCGCGCACCCGCCCTCCTTGTCCGAGGGCTTCGAGGACTCGGTGTCCTTCTTCGCGTCTTGGGCGTAGCTGTCGCTGCGGTAGTCAGTCTCGTAGAAGCCCGAGCCCTTGAAGATGACGCCGGCGCCGGTGCCGATCAGCCGCTCCAGCTTGTTCTTCTTGCACTGCGGACACTTCTTCAGCGGGTCCGCGCTCATGCTCTGGAACTCTTCGAAGCGGTGGCCGCAGGCGTTGCAGACGTAGTCGTAGGTCGGCACGCCGCTACTCCTCGCCGTCGCCGTCGGGCTGCGGGCCCGCGACGATCACCTTGCTGTGGCGCACGACGCGGTCGCCGAGCATGTAGCCGGTCTGCATGACGCGCAGGACCTGGTTCTCCGGGACCTCGGCGTTGGGCTCCTTGCCGAGCGCCTCGTGCCGGGACGGGTCGAAGGGCTGGCCCGCCGCCGGGATCTCCTTGAGGCCGTGGCGCTCGAGCGCGCCGCTGAACATCGTCCGCACCATGCGGACTCCCTCGACGAGCGCGTCGACGTCGCCCGCCTCGCCGGCGGCCGAGCCGTCCGCGGCCTCGCCGTCGTAGGACTGCAGCGCGAAGCCGAACGTGTCGAGCACCGGCAGGAGCTCCTGGGTGATCGACTCGAGCGTGCGGCGGCGGCCGTCCTCGAGCTCCTGGCGCTGACGCCGGAGGATGTTCTGGGTGTCGGCCACGGCGCGCTGCAGCTTCTGCTCGAGCTGATCGCGCTCTTCGCGCAGCTGCGCCAGCTCGGCGTCCGGCGCGGGCACCTCGACGGTCGGCTCGCTCTCCGGCGCCGGGGTTTCGGCGTCCACGGCCTGCTCGTCGGGGGCCTTCGCCTCCTCGACGTCCTTCGGGTCTTCGGTCGGTTCGTTCACGTCGGGCTCCTGCACGCTCACGAGAAGATGTCCTTCACCTTCTCGAAGATGGTCTTCTTCTGGTCCTTCTTGGGCTTCTTGCCGGTCTCGAGCTCGTCGAACTTGTCGAGCAGCTCGCGCTGTTCAGCGGTGATCTTCCTGGGCACGTCGACCTGCATCTGCACGACGAGGTTGCCCCGGCCGTAGCCGTCCCGGCGCGGCAGGCCGTGGTTGCGGACGCGCAGCTTCTCGCCGGGCTGCGTGCCCGCGGGGATCTTCATCGCCACCTCGTCGCCGGTGATGGTGGGGATCTCGACCTCGTCGCCGAGCACGGCCTGACGGAACCCGATCCGGGTCTGCATCAAGAGGTCGTCCCCGTAGCGGGTGAAGACCGGATGCTCCTGCACGTGCAGCACGACGATGAGGTCGCCGGGCGGGCCGCCGCCCTCACCGGGCTCGCCCTGACCGGAGATCCGCTCGGCGTGGCCGTGCTCGATCCCGGCGGGGATGGTGAGGTTGACGGGCGAGGTCTTCGGGACGGCGCCGCGCCCCTTGCACTTGGTGCAGGGCGTCTCGATCCGCTCGCCCTGTCCTTCGCAGGTCGGGCACGTCTGACGCAGCTGGAAGAAGCCCTGGCTGCGGACCACCTGGCCGTGACCCTCGCAGGTCTGGCAGACGGTCTTCTTGGTGCCTGGCTTGGCGCCCGAGCCGGCGCACGTCCCGCACGCCTCCGAGCGCTTCAGCTCGATCGTCTTCTTGACGCCGGTGGCGACCTCTTCGAGCGTCAGCTCGAGGTCGACCTTGAGGCTCGAGCCGCGTCGGCCGCGGCCGCGCCGGCCGCCGCCGCCGAACAGCTGGTCGAAGAACCCGCCGCCGCCGCCGCCGCCGCCGCCGCCGAACATGTCGCCGAACGCGGAGAAGATGTCCTCGGCCGAGGCGAAGCCCGGACCGCCGCCGCCTGCGCCGTCCACGCCCGCGTGCCCGAACTGGTCGTAGCGCTGCTTCTTCTGCGGGTCGCTGAGCACCGCGTAGGCCTCGGCGGCCTCCTTGAACCGGCGCTCCGCGGCCTCGTCCCCGGGGTTCTTGTCCGGGTGGTTCGCGACCGCCTGCTTGCGGTACGCCTTCTTGATCGTGTCCTCGTCGGCCGAGCGGTCGACGCCGAGGACCTCGTAGTAGTCGCGCTTGGAGCTCATGCAGCGTCGGGCGGTCGGTGGGCGGTCACAGGGCGGCTCCGCGGCGCGCGCCGCGGAGCCTCGGGACGGACCTAGCTGGTGCTGCCGTCGACCGCCGACTTGTCGTCCTCGATGCTGGTCACCATGGTGTTGGTGGTCAGCATCAGGCCCGAGATGCTCGCGGCGTTCTGGAGCGCCGAGCGCACCACCTTGCACGGGTCGACGACGCCCGCCTTGAACATGTCGGTCCAGGCGCCGGTGAGCGCGTTGAAGCCCTCGTTGACCTTCTTGTCCCGGGCTTCGTCGACGACCACCGAGCCGTCCTCGCCGGCGTTCTCCGCGATCTGGCGCATCGGCGCCTCGCAGGCGCGCTTGACGATCTCCACGCCGAACTGCTGGTCGCCCTTCGCCTTGAAGGTGTCGAGCACCCGGCTGGCGCGCAGCAGCGCCGTACCGCCGCCGGGCACGATGCCCTCCTCGACGGCCGCGCGGGTCGCGTTGAGCGCGTCCTCGATGCGCTGCTTCTTCTGCTTCATGTCGGCCTCGGTCATCGCGCCGGCGCGGATGATCGCGACGCCGCCGGTCAGCTTGGCGAGGCGCTCCTGGAGCTTCTCGCGGTCGTAGTCCGACGTGGTCTTCTCGATCTGGCTGCGGATGCTGTCCGCGCGGGCGTTGAGGTCCTTCTTCTTGCCCGCGCCGCCGATGATCGTCGTCGCGTCCTTGGAGACGCGGATCTTCGCTGCCGTGCCGAGGTGCTCGACGGTGACCTTCTCGAGCTGGATCCCCAGGTCCTCGCTGATGCACTGGCCGCCCGTGAGGGTCGCCAGGTCCTGCAGCATGGCCTTGCGGCGGTCGCCGAAGCCCGGCGCCTTCACGGCGCAGACGTTCAGCACGCCCTTGAGGCGGTTGACGACCAGCGCGGCGAGCGCCTCGGACTCGACGTCCTCGGCAATCATCACCAGCGGCTTGCCGGTCCGGGAGACGGCCTCGAGCAGCGGGATCAGCTCGCGCACGTTCGAGATCTTCTTCTCGTGGACCAGCACGAGGGCGTCCTCGAACGAGGCCTCCATCGTCTTGGGGTCGGTGATGAAGTAGGGCGAGATGTAGCCCTTGTCGAACTGCATGCCGTCGACGTGCTCGAGCTCGGTGACGAAGCTCTTGCCCTCTTCGACGGTGACGACGCCCTCGGCGCCGACCAGCGTCATCGCCTCGGCGAGCATCTCGCCGATCTCGTTGTCGTTGTTGGCGGAGATCGCGCCGACCTGGGCGATCTGCTCCTTCTTCTTGTTGTCGACCTTCTTGGCCATCGCCGCGAGCTCGTCGCAGACCTTGGCGACCGCGGCGTCGATGCCGTTGCGCAGCGCGTTCGGGTCGACGCCCGAGGTCAGGTAGCGCTGGCCGATCGTCAGGACCGCCTCGGCGAGCACCGTGGCCGTCGTCGTGCCGTCGCCGGCGACGTCGTTGGTCTTGCTGGCGACCTCACGGACGAGCTTGGCGCCCATGTTCTCGAAGGGGTCCTCGAGCTCGACCTCCTTGGCGACGGTGACGCCGTCCTTGGTGACCTGCGGGCCGCCGAAGGACTTCTCGATGATGACGTTCTTGCCGGCCGGGCCGAGGGTGACCTTGACCGCCTTGGCGAGCTTCTCGACGCCTGCGACGGCCTTACGGCGCGCGACGTCGTCATACATGATCTGCTTGGCCATCTTGGATCAGCCCTCCACCTTGGCGAGGATCTCGGACTCGCGGAGGATCTTGAGGTCCTCGCCGTCCACCTGGACGTCGCTGCCGGCGTACTTGCCGAACAGCACCACGTCGCCCTTCTTGACGTCGAGCTGCATGCGCGCGCCGTCCTTGCCGAGGCGTCCTTCGCCGACGGCGGTCACCTTGCCGCGCTGCGGCTTTTCTTGGGCGCTGTCCGGCAGCAGGATGCCGCCGGCGGTCTTCTCTTCGGCGTCGAGCACCTTCAGCACGACGCGATCATCGAGGGGTCGCAGGGAAGCCATAGTCGTTACTCCGTAGTTGGTTGTGTTGGGTTCTTTGGGGGTGCGGGCGCAGCTACATCTCGCCGGCCGCGCCGGCGTCGTCGTCGCTCTCCGCGCGGTCGGTGACGACACAGTCGGTGGTCAGCAGCAGAGACGCGATCGAGACCGCGTTCTGCAGCGCGGAGCGGGTGACCTTGGTCGGGTCGACGACGCCCGCGGCGAGCATGTCGCCGTATTCGTTCTTCAGCGCGTTGAAGCCGTGGGTGGGCGCCTTCTCGGCGAGCACCCGGCGGGCGACGACGGCGCCGTCGATGCCGGCGTTCTCCGCGATGGTGCGGACCGGCGTCTGCACGACCTTCTTCATCAGGTCGACGCCGAACTGCGCGTCGCCGTCCACCTTGAGGCGGTCGAGCGCCTTGGCCGCCTTGAGCAGCGCGGTGCCGCCGCCGGGCAGGATGCCCTCGGCGATCGCCGCGCGGGTCGAGTGCATGGCGTCCTCGACCAGGTCCTTGCGCTCCTTCATCTCGGTCTCGGTGTGGGCGCCGACGCGGATCTCGGCGATGCCGCCGGTCAGCTTGGCGAGGCGCTCCTGGAGCTTCTCGCGGTCGTAGTCCGACGTGGTCGCCTCGATCTCGCGCTGGATCTGGCCCGCCCGCGCCTTGATGGCGGCGGTGTTGGCCGAGCCCTTCTGCACGATGGTCGTGTTGTCGCCGTCGATCAGCACCTTGCTGGCCTTGCCGAGCTGGCGCAGCTGCACCTTCTCGAGGTCGAGGCCGAGGTCCTTGAAGATCGCCTCGCCGCCCGTGAGGATCGCGATGTCCTGCAGCATGGCCTTGCGGCGGTCGCCGTAACCGGGCGCCTTGACCGCGCAGACCTTGAGCACGCCGCGCAGCTTGTTAACGACGAGCGTCGCGAGCGCCTCGCCCTCGATGTCCTCGGCGATGATCAGCAGCGGCTTGTTCGACTCCTTGAGCTGCTCGAGCAGCGGCAGCAGCGAGCGCACGTTGGTGAGCTTGTCCTCGTGCACCAGCACCAGCGCGTCGCGCAGGTCCACCGTCATGTTCTCGTTGTCGGTGACGAAGTGCGGGGAGAGGTAGCCGCGGTCGAACTGCATGCCCTCGACGACGTGCACCTCGGTCTCGAGGCCCTTGCCCTCTTCGACGGTGATGACGCCGTTCTCGCCGACCTTCTTCATGGCGTCGGCGAGGATCTTGCCGATCTCCGCGTCGTTGTTCGCCGAGATGGTCGCGACCTGGGCGATCGCCTTGTAGTCATTGGCCGGGACCGGCTTGGCGACCTTCTGCATGGCCTTCACCAGCTCGTCGCAGGCCGCCTTGATGCCGGCGATCAGGTCGGCGTGGTTGGTGCCGGCCGTCAGGTAGCGCATGCCCTCTTCGCAGATGGCGTGGGCCAGCAGCGTCGCAGTCGTGGTGCCGTCGCCGGCGGCGTCCGCGGTCTTGCTCGCGGCCTCCTTGACCAGCTTGGCGCCCATGTTCTCGTAGCGGTCCTCGAGCTCGATCTCTTCGGCGACGGTGACGCCGTCCTTGGTGACCTGGGGGCCGCCCCAGCCCTTGTCGAGCACGGCGTTGCGGCCGCGCGGGCCCAGGGTGGAGACAACGGCCTTCGCCAGCTTGGCGACGCCACGAAGCACCGCTTCGCGGGCGTCGTTTTCGAACACGAGTTGTTTGACCATCACAACCTCGGGGAGGATTCTGGATACTTCGGGGGTTGGCAGACGCCGCGTGCGTGGCACGGGGCTCCGTGCGCGACGCGCGCGGATGCCGCCTCCGGCGAGGCGGCCTGCATGTCAGGGAATGCGCGCGCGTGAGCAAAGGTGGTGCCGGTGTTCGAACGAATGGCAGCTGTGCAGGTGAGAATTACGGAAGTGTCTTCCATCACGTGCTTTGTGGGATCGATTGCGCGGCGCCTCGCCGTCGCTGAGGGCCACCATGGGCGCCAAACTGACAGCCTGGCCGCGCCGGGTTCCCCGTCCTTGCGCCATTCTGTCAGAGTGGCCCGGCGCCGCTGGCTCGCGGCCGCATGCAGCGCGGCGGTGGGGCTCGCGGCGGCGCTCCCGAGCCAGGGCGAGCCGACGCTGGAGATCGACCTGCGCAGCGGGCGGACGCTGACGGCCAGCGCCATGACCGGCGCGCCCGCGGACGGCTTCAAGGTGACGGTCGACGGCCGGGCTGTAACCGTGGCGGCGCGGGAGCTGCTCGCGGTCCGGCGCGGCCCGGCCGCTGCGCCGTCGCTCCTGCGGTTCGAGCTGGTCGGTGGGGAGCGCCTCTACGGCGCGATCGCCGGCGGCGACGCCGACGGCGACGGCCTCGAGGTGCTCTCGCCCGTGCTCGGCAAGCAGCGCGTCGCCATCGACCGGCTCGAGGCCGTGGTGCAGCCCGGCGTGGAGGAGGGCGACCAGGTGGTCCCCGACGGCGTGGACGAGGCGCTGTTCGTGCCGACGCCCCGGGGCTACGACCTCGTCGCGGGCACGCTGTTCCGGTTCGGGCCGCAGGGGCTCGAGTTCCAGGCGGAGGGACGGGACGAGGCGCGTTGGTACGCGCCGCGCAAGTTCGCGGCGCTGCGGCTGCGCGGCGGCGTCGAGCGCGAAGCGCCCGCCAGCTGCTGGCTGTGGACGCGCACCGCGGACCGGCTCGGGGTCCAGCTGGTGCGCTGCACCGAGGAGGGCGTCGAGGTCTCGTTCGAGGGGGGAGACGCGGCGGTCGTCCGCTGGCTCGACGTCGGCTGCCTCGTCTTCGACGACGGCGTCCGGCACCTGTCTTCGCTGGCGCCCTCGGAGGTGGTCGAGCGCGGCGTCGATGGGCCGGCGGTGCTCGGCTGGCGCCGCGACCGCAGCGTCGTCGGCGGTGAGCTCGTGGCGCGGCAGCGCGTCTACGGCCGGGGCCTCGGCGTGCACAGCACGAGTCGGCTGACGTTCGTGGCCCCGCCGGGCGCGACCCACTTCCGCGCCGCGGTCGCGCTGGACGACTCGGTCGGCGCGCTGCCGATCCGCGCCCACGCGGTCGCCAGGGTGCGCCGCAACGGCGAGCCGGTCTTCGAGGCCCCCGACCTGCGCGCCGGCCAACCGGTTCGGAGCGTGGGCCTGCACGCCGTCGCGCCCGGCGACACCGTCACGCTCGAGGTGGATGTCGGCGAGGGGCGCGACCTCGGCGACCGCGTCGACTGGCTGCTGCCGATGTTCCTGCTGCGCCGCGGCGCCTGACATGACCTTGCCCCTCGCCATCGTCGCCGGGCTGACGCTCGCGGCCGCTGGGCTCGTCGCCGCGCGCTCGGCGCCGATCGCGGCGCGGTGGCTGGGCTTCGTCGCGGCGCTGGCGTTCGCGGTGGTGGCGCTGGTCGCGGACGGGACGTCCGCGCTAGCCGTCCCGGCGCGCGTGCAGGCGGTGTCGCTCGAGGGGGACGCCGCGGCCCGCCGCACG
>JBMHDP010000084.1:0-23151 GCA_049889335.1 Planctomycetota bacterium | reverse complement strand
TCCCTGCGGGCGCGCTTCGACGAGCGCACCGACCTCCCCCAGCGGATCCGCGCCAGGAAGTCCGCGGCGCTGCGGTTCCACGAGGGGCGCGCGCTGCTCGACGGCCTCGCGTTCGCCGACGCCCTCGCGGCGTTCGACGCGGTCAAGCGCGGGGACCCCAGCGCGGACAGCGCCGACTACTACGGGTTCCTCTGCGCCTACCACCTGAAGGACTACGACCGGGCCGAGCAGAGCGCCGCGGACTTCGCGCGCCACAGCGCGCCGGGCTTCGCCGACGTGCTGCGCGCACTGAGTACCTCGCAGCGCGTGCAGATCGCGGCGATGGTCAGGTTCCTCGGCGACCGCGCCTACCAACAGCAGCGCATCGAGAACAGCCGCGACCTGAACCACGTCACCGCGTGCCTCAAGGACTCCGCCGACGCCTGGAACAACCACGCGTTCCTCTGCCGGGAGACCGGCGCGTTCGAGCGCGCGCTGACGTCGTATCAGTACGCGATCCAGAAGGAGCCGGACTCCGCCCAGCTCTGGAACGACGGCGGCGTGGTGCTGCACTACCACCTCGCTTCACCCGAGAACCTCGTCCGGGCGCGGCAGATGTACGAGAAGGCCCTCACGCTCGCGGCGGCCGTGAGCGCCGACGCGACCGCCACCCAGCAGGCGCGCGCGGCGGCCGCTCAGGCGGCCGAGAACGCGCGCCTCAACCTGCGCGCGCTCGACGAGAAGGCTCGCTGAGCGAGGCCCAGGACGAGCGGCCCGCCGCTCAACCCTGGAGGCGGGCGAAGAGGTTGCCGTAGTCACGAAAAGGCGTGACGTCCGGAGGTCCGGGCGCGAAGCGCCAGACGGAGCCGGCGACGCCGCTGCGCTGCACCGCGATCAGCGAGCTCGAGACCGTGGCGTAGTCCGCGCCGTGCTTGCAGACGACGTGCTCGCCGTCACCGCCGCGGTCCTGCACGCAGCGGGCGAGCGCGTCGAGGCGCGCGTCGAGGCCGAGCGCCGGCGCCAGCGCCGGCTCCAGACCTCGGGGCGACCACTCTCCCACGGCGTGTTCGTTGCTCAGCGCGACGACCGGCTGATCGTGGTCTCGACAGGTCGTGCCGTCGCTCGCGTGGCGGATCACCAGGACCCGCTGCGGCTCGGCCAGCACCAGCTGGAACGCGGCGTGCGGCGCCGCTCGGAGGCGACGGAGCACGGCGTCCGCGCCGCCGCGCAGATCGGGCTGATCGAGCGCGAGGTGCGCCAGGTGCCCGCGGGAGGGCGCGCCCGGCACCGGCGGTTCGCCGTAGATGTTGGTGATGCCCGCGAACCGCCCGAGCTCGTCGACGGCCAGCCACGTCCCGCCGGCCACGCGGTCTCGCGGGGACAGCACGCTGCGCCGCTCCCCGCGCCAGACGCCGGGCGGCGAAGAGGCCCGGTCGGTCCGCTCGTCTCGGTTCGCGGCGACGAACAGGGAGTGCCGTTCACAGACACCTCGTAGGACGATCAGCGAGCACATTGCGGTCAGCCGGCGGCGCGTCGTTCGGAGCGACGCAGCCACACCATCCCCGCAGCGGCCAGCCCGCACAACAGGGACGCGGCGACGAACGCTCGGCGGAAGTCCGCGCCGCCGTCGCGCGCCGCCACCGCGGTCCCCAGCAGCGGCCCGAACGCGAGCCCCAGCTGGATGCAGCTCTGCACCAGCGAGAACGACAGCGTCCGGTGCTCGTCGTCGACGCGCTTGCTGACCGACGAGTAGGCGAGCGTGAGCGAGCCCGCCATCAAGCACGCGAGCAGCGCCCGCAGCGCGAGGAACGAGTCGATCGACGCGACGCACGCCATCAGCCCCTGCGTCAGGCTCAGCCCGAACGCCAGCACGATGAGGCAGCGGAGCGGGCCGCGGCGATCGGCCATCCGACCCCACATCGGCGTGAACAGCCACTGGCCGACGGCCAGGACGCCGAACGCCACGGCGATCGTGCGGTCGAGCGCGAGCGACTCCGAGGCGCTCCAGGCGGCGATCCATGGCTGCGGCCCGAGCTCTCGCACGAACAGCGACAGCATCGGCTCCAGCATGTTCTGACCGAGGCGGAGGACGAGCAGGAGCAGCAGCAGCGTCGAAAACGCGCGGTTGCCCAGCAACGCCCCGACGCCAGCGGAGAACGACCGGAAGAAGCTCGCGCGACGCGACGACGGCGACGGCGGCGAGTCGACCGCGCACGTCAGGACCCGCAGCGCGGCGAGGGCCGACATCGCCGAAGCGACCCAGAAGAGGGAGCTCCTGCCGAACCACGCCGTCAGCTCCGCGCCGACATAGGGTCCGACGAAGGACCCGAGCGCCATCGCGACCTGGAGCCGAGCGATGATCCTGCCGTGCACGTACTTGGGCAGGTGACCCGAGACCAGCGCCATCGCGGGCGCGACGTAGCCGGCGAACATGCCCTGCAGCACCCGCATGGCGACCAGCCAGCCGGGGCTCGGCGCGAGCGGCATCAACGCCGTCGTCAGCGCGATCGCGACGTTCGCGCGCACGGCCATGCGCTTCTTCCCGTAGCGGTCGCCCATGGCGCCCCAGAGCGGGCCCATGCACGCCGCAGAGAAGGGGCCGACTCCGTAGATGACGCTCGCCCAGAAGGCGACCTCCTCCGGCTCCGAGATGCCGAACTCCTCTTCGACATACAGCGCGAGCACGGGCAGGAACGCCATCAACCCCAGCGAGGTCGTGAACAGGGCGAGCCAGACGGCGCGGAAGTTCCTGCGTCCAGGGTGCAAGCCCCGCTTCTAGTCGTCCTGCCCCGCCGACGACAGCAGAGAATCTCCCGCTGCGTCAGCGGCCGGCGCGGACGCGCAGCACGACGCGCAGGCGGTCCGCCGGCGCCTGCGGAGTCTCCGCGTCGCGCCCGACCGCTCCCCCGGCCTCGCGCGCCGCCGCGGCGAACAGCTCCACCAGCGCCGCGACGTCGCGGCGAGCCCCCGCGAGCGCCCACGCGCGCCCGCCGTCCGGGCCGCCGTCGATCGGAGTGAGCGTCACCGCGCCCAGCTGCGTCCGCTTCGAGGCTGCGGGCCGCTGCGCCGACAGCGCTGCCAGCCCTTCGGCTGCGAACCAGGCGCGCGCCTGTTCGAGCTCGGTCGCGCCGACGGCCTGTCGCCACGACTCCAGCGCTGGCCGAGACCGGAGCGGCAGCTCCACGCGCACGGACGCCTCCGCGGCTCGCCCTGTCACCGCCTCGCCCGCGCGCTTCTGTCGCGTCGAAGGACCCGCGGGCCCGCCGGTCGCAGGGCCAGCCCCCACCGGCGGCAGCGTCCCTGTCGGTGGCGCGCCGCTCGGCGGCTGAGGACCCGGTGACCCGGCCTCCGCGCGGCCGAGGTAGAAGTCACCGCGACCGCTCTCGGCGTCGACCCGCGGCTGCACCGCGCCGACGCTCACCGCCTCGTCGGCAGGAGGACGAACCTGTCCCTCCAGCTGCGCGGGCACACGCTGCCCCTCCCGCGCCGCAGGGTCATCGTAGGCGGCGACAGGCGCGGCGTCGGTCCGGACCCGACCGGCCCAGTCGTCGACCCAGACCACGACCGCGAGCAGCGCCGCCGCCGCCACCAGGGCCGCGATCATCGGGGCCTGCCGCCGCGGCGTCGCGGCTACCTCGTCGCCGGACGCGATCCGGGCGAGGACGCGATCCGCCAGCGGGACTTCGGCGATCGGCGCGCGCAGCGCCGCGCGGACGTCGGCGACCGTCGCCTCGTAGTCTTCGAGCTGCTGGCGCAGCTGCGGGTTGACGCGCAGCTCGGCCTCGAAGCGATCTCGCTCGCGCTCGCTCAGGCAGCCGTCCACCCAGTCGCAGATGCGCGCGTCGGTCTCGGGCAGCCCCGCGAACGGGTCCTCGTGCTGCGGCCCGCTCACGGCCGGAACTCCTTCAGCTTCTGCTGCAGCAGCTGCCGGCCGCGGTGGATCCGGGATCGGACCGTGCCCGGCGCGAGGCCGAGCGCGCCGGCGATCTCCTCGTAGGAGAGGGACTCGAGGTCCCGCAGCACGACCGCCTCGCGGTAGTCGTCCGGCAGCTCCTGCACGCAGCGCCGCACCGCGCGCAGGAAGTCTGCGCGGTGCGCGTACTCGGACGGGTCCGACTCTCGCCCCGCCGGCGTCAGGTAGAGGTCGTCGGCGTCGCCGACGGGCGCGTCGATCGACAGGGTCCGGCGTCCGCGCTTCTGGGTGCGACGACGGCGGTACTCGCTGATGGCGACGTTCATCGAGATCGTGTGCAGCCACGTCGCGAAGCGCACGTTGCCGTCGAAGCTGGACAACCCGCGGTGAACGCGGAGGAAGACCTCCTGCGAGAGGTCCTCCGCGGTCCCCCGGTCGCACTTCAGCACGTTCACCATCACACGCATCACTCGACTCTGGAACATCTCGACGAGCACCCGGAACGCGTCCAGGTCCCCCTGCTGCGCGCGCAGCATCGGCTCCCTGGCTGGGTCTTCGGCCGACTCGGACCCGCGGGACGACACGGTCGTCAGCCGAACGGGCTCCGCGCGGCCCGCAGAACGACGCGCGCGGTCGCCTCGGGTTCCCCCAGGCGGAGATTTTTCTCGGGCCGACACGTCGCTGGGATCCTAGCCGCCGCGCGCGCTCGTCGCGAACAGGGCGACGCGCTCACGGCTCGACGCGACGCGAACTCCCAGGCCCCGCGAAGTTGTTCCCGCAGCGCGGCGAGCCCACAATCTCGGAGCACCCGCTCCGCACCGAATCATGGCCAAGTCTGTCTTCACGTTCCCCTGCCCGTGCTGCGACAAGATGGTCGAGGTCGACACCCGCTCGGGCAAGGCGCGCCCCGTGCAGGCGAACGAGCGCCGCGGCGGCCAAGACCTGGACGACCTCTTCGCGGCGCAGAAGCAGGAGTCCCGGCGGCTGGACGACCTCTTCTCGACCGCGAAGGACACCGAGGAGCGGCAGGAGGACGAGCTGGAGCAGAAGCTGCGGCGCGCCAAGGACGAGGCCAAGAAGGCGCCGGACGAGAAGCCTCGGAACCCGTTCGACCTGGACTGAACCGGCGACGACGGTACCGGCGACTTGGACGGGCCGGCGACCTCGACGCGCCGGCCGCGCGCCTAGCCGAAGCCGAGCAGTCGACCGAACTGGAAGATCGCGACCGCCGCCAGCCACGCGAGCGCGGTCATGTAGGCGAAGACGAACAAGGGCCAGCGCCAGGAGTGCGTCTCGCGCCGGATCGCCGCCAGCGTCGCGGCGCACTGGCTGCAGAGCGCGAAGAAGACCATGACCGCCACGGCGATCAGGCCGTTGAGCGCCGGCGCGCCGTCCGGACCCGGCGCCGTGCGCAGGGCGTCCTGCAAGCGCTGATCCGGCTCGTCGGGGTCAGCGTCGACGTCGCCGAGGCTGTAGAGCGTGCCGAGCGTCGGCACGACCAGCTCGCGCGCCGGGAACGCCGCCAGCACCCCGACCGTCATGCGCCAGTCGAAGCCCGCGGGCGCGAACAGCGGCTGGAGCGACTTGCCGGCCCGCGCGAGGTAGCTGTTCTCGAGCTGCGCCGCCGCTTCGCGCGCGTCGACCGCGGCGAGTCGCTCCTCCAGGTCCGCGCCCGCGCGCGCCGTCACCGCCTGGCGCTCCGCCGCGAAGCGCTCGGCGAGCGCGTCCGAGCGCGGGAAGTACGCCAGGGCCCACACAACGATCGTCGCGAAGAAGATCACCGTGCCTGCGGTCTTGAGGAAGCTCTTCACCGCGAGCCACGTGTGCAGCCCCACGAGCTTGAGCCGCGGCCGCTGGTAGACGGGCAGCTCCATCGCCAGCATCGACTCGCCGCCCTTGAGCGCCGTCCGCCGCAGCACCAGCGACACCAGGACCGCCGCCACCACGCCGACGGCGTACATCGCGAACAGCATCAGGCCGGCCTGCGACGCCGGGAAGAAGGCCGCGAGCAGGACCACGTAGACGGGCAACCGCGCCGAGCAGGACATCAGCGGCGCGACCGCGATCGTGGCCAGGCGGTCGCGCTCGTCCCCGAGGATCCGGGTCGCCGCGATGCCCGGGATCGCGCACGCGAAGCTGCTGGCCAGCGGCACGAAGCTCTTGCCAGAGAGGCCGAAGCCGCGCAGCCACCGGTCGAGCAGGAACACCGCGCGCGCCATGTAACCGCTCGCCTCCACCACCGTCACGAAGGCGATCAGCAGCGCGATCTGCGGCACGAAGATCAGCGAGCTCCCGACGCCGTTGACGATGCCGTCGACCAGGAAGCTCCGCAGCGCGCCCTCCGCGGTCACGGCCTCGACCGCGCCGGTCACGACGTCCTGGCCGGCTTCGATCCAGCCCATGAACGGCTCCGCGACGGTGAAGACGAGCTGGAACATGACCAGCACTACGCCCAGCAGCGCGGCCGGTCCGAGCAGCGGGTGCAGCAGCAGCCGGTCGAGGCGGTCGGTCCGGGAGCGCTGGATCGACCGCCGCGACGCGACGCCGCGCTGCACGGCCTCCCCCAGCGACGCGGGGGGCGTCAACGGAGCGCTCGCCAGCCGATCGCGGAGCGCGGCGACGCCGCCTGCGTCCGCGCCGTTCACGACCACCATCGGCAGGCCGACGGCGCGCTCCAGCTGCTCGACGTCGATCGGGAAGCCCTCGGCCTGCGCGACGTCCACCTTCGTCACCGCCACCACGATCGGCAGCTCCAGGTCCCGCAGCGCCCGGAGCAGCTGCAGCTCGACCGCGAGCTTGGCCGCGTCGAGCACGAAGCAGACGAGGTCCGGCCGCGTCGCCGGCGCCCGCAGGTGCTCGACGGCGACCTGCTCGTCCCGGCTCTGCGGCTGCAGCGACGAGACGCCCGGCAGGTCGACGAGCTGGAGCGTCACCTCGTCGACCTGGACCGAAGACTCGATCGACTCGACCGACGTCCCGGGGAAGTTGACCGGGCGCTGGAGGCTGCCCGTGAGGTGCATCAACAGCGAGGTCTTCCCTGAGTTCGCGCGCCCGAAGAGGGCGACCCGGCGCACGCGCGGCGCGGCGGCTGCGCTCACCCAGCGACCCCTGAGATCGTCTGGACCCGCACGCGGGCGGCCTCGGACCGCAGCAGCGCCAGCCGGTAGCCCTGCACGCGGAACAGCATGGGGCCGCCGAACGGCGCCGAGGCCAGGCGCTCGACCACCGCGCCCGGCCACAGACCGGCGGACGACAGCCGCTCGCTCAGCGCGTCGCTGCCCTCCACCGAGACCACGCGGACAAACACCGCGCCGCAGGCGTCGAGCGCGCCGTCGGGCGCGCCGGCGCCGCCGGGCCGGACCGGGTCGAGGGGGCAGTCGGGAGGATCGGCGGTCACGGCGTGGAGATCGGCAGGGTCTACGAGCCTCTTGAGACAGAGTCTCAAGATCAGCATTCTGCTCGGGCAACCGAATGAATGCAAGTGGCCGCTCTGCAGCAGCCTGCACCGTTGCCCTCGGGCCGTGGATGCCGACACTCGCGTCCCATGCAGCCGACCGCCCACACCACCTCCGTCAAGATCGCGGGCACCGAGGTCTCGTTCGAGACCGGCCGGATCGCGCGCCAGGCGACCGGCGCCGTGCTCGCTCGCTGCGGCGACAACGTGGTCTTGGCCACGGTCACGGCCGCCGCGGAGCCGAAGCCTGGACAGGACTTCTTCCCGCTGACCGTCGAGTACCGCGAGAAGTTCGCAGGAGCGGGGCGCATCCCCGGCGCGTTCGGCAAGCGCGAGGGCCGGATCACGGACCACGAGGTGCTGGTCTGCCGGCTAATCGACCGCAGCGTGCGCTCGCTGTTCCCCGAGCACTACAAAAACGAGGTCCAGCTGCAGGTGCAGGTGCTGAGCTGCGAACCGAGCAGCGACCTCGAGAGCCTCGCGATCCTCGCCGCGTGCTGCGCGCTCCACGTGAGCCCGGTCCCCTGCAGCGGCCCGATCGCCGGGCTGCGCGTGTGGCGCCTCGACGACGGTTGGCAGGCGTTCGTCGGCCGCGACAAGGCCGCCGAGGCCGAGCTGGAGTTCTCGGTCGCCGTCGGACCGGAGGGCCTGGTGATGCTCGAAGGCGAAGGCAAGGAGGTCAGCGAGCAGGACGCGGTCGCCGCGATCGCGCAAGCGACCGAGTGGATCGCGCGCTGCCACAAAGCGTTCGAGGAGCTCGCCGCGAAGACCGGACGCGTAAAGCAGCCCGCGCCCCAGGCGCCTGAGCTGCCGTCGCTGCCCGACGCGACCGCGGCCGCGCTGCGAGAGGCCCTGAAGATCCAGCAGAAGCCAGCGCGGCGCGCGGCGATTGCCGCGGCCGAAGCAGCGTGGCTCGAGGCGCTCGACGACGACGCCCGGGCGCCGGCGAAGCAGGCCTACGGCGACGCGGTCTGGGAGCAGATGCGCGAGAACGTGCTCGCCACCGGCCAGCGGCTCGACGGCCGGAGCGCGACCGAGATCCGACCGATCTGGAGCGAGGTCGGCCTGCTGCCGCGGGCCCACGGCTCGGCGCTGTTCACGCGCGGCGAGACGCAGGCGATCGTCACCTGCACGCTCGGCAGCCCCGACGACGCGCTGCGTCAGGGCAACCTCGCCGACGAGAACGACCGCAAGTCGTTCTTCCTGCACTACAACTTCCCGCCGTATTCGGTCGGCGAGACGCGGCCGCTGCGCGGACCCGGTCGGCGCGAGATCGGCCACGGCTCGCTGGCGCGGCGCGGCCTGCAGCCGCTGGTGCCGCAGCAGGCGCGCTTCCCGTTCACGATCCGGATCGAGTCGGAGATCACCGAGTCCAACGGCAGCTCGTCGATGGCGACCGTCTGCGGCGGCTCGATGGCGATGATGCACGCCGGCGTGCCGATCGAGCGACCGCTCGCCGGCATCGCGATGGGGCTGATCTCCGACGGGCAGCGGCACGCTGTCCTGAGCGACATCATCGGCGACGAGGACCACCTCGGAGACATGGACTTCAAGGTCGTCGGCACCGAGCGCGGCGTCACCGCCATCCAGCTCGACAACAAGCTCGGCGGCCTGCCCGACGAGGTGCTCGGCCAGGCGCTCTCGCAGGCCCGCGAGGGACGCCTGCACATCCTGTCCGAGATGCAGAAGACCATCGCGGCGCCCGGGGAGCCGTCGCGACACGTCCCGCAGGCCTTCCACATCGCCATCATGCCGGACGCCGTCGGCGCCCTGATCGGGCCGCGCGGCGCGAACATCAAGGGCATCACCGAGGCCACCGGCGCCAAGGTCAGCGTGAACGACGACGGCGGCGTCCTGATCTACGCGACCGACGCGCCCAGCGCGACCCGCGCGCGCGAGATGGTGCAGCGCTCAGCGGGCGTCCTGCACGTGGGCAAGTGCTACCGCGGCACCGTCACGGGCGTGAAGGACTTCGGCGCGTTCGTGCGCATCAACGCCGTCAACGAAGGGCTCGTGCCGATCGAGGAGCTGGACAAGGACCGCGTGCAGCGCGCCTCGGACGTCGCCAAGGAAGGCGACGAGATGGTCGTCGCCGTGCTCGGCGCCGACGACCGCGGCCGCCTGCGGCTCTCGCGGCGTCAGGCGCTCGGCGTCACCGAAGCCCAGATCGAGTTCTGATGCGGGCGCTGCTGGTCGCGCTGGCGCTCGCGGGCGCAGGCCGGGCGCAGCAGGTCGACGCGCCCGCGCCGGCTTTCGGCCCCGGCGTCTACGTCGGCTACCAGGGCTGGTTCCACGCCGAGGGCGACGGCTGCGGCGTCGGCTTCCGCCACTACGGCCGCGACGGCCGCTTCGAGCCCGGCAGCTGCAGCGTCGACTACTGGCCGGACGTCTCGGAGTACGCCCCCGAGGAGCGCTACCCCACGCCGTTCCGCCACGCCGACGGCCGCGTCGCCGAGGTGTTCAGCGCCGCCGACGCGGGCACGGTCGCGCGGCACTTCGCCTGGATGGCGGAGCACGGCATCGACGGCGCGTTCGCGCAGCGGTTCGGCGCGTCGCTCCGCTCCCCGCGGATGCGCGTCGCCAGGGACCGCGTGCTGGCGAACGTCCGCGCCGGCGCGAACGCCCACGGGCGCGCCTGGGCGCTCATGTACGACCTCTCGGGGCTGCGCCGGGGCGAGGTCGCTGCGGTCGTCGCCGCGGACTTCCGCAGGCTGCACGCGGCCGGGACCTTTGACGACCCGCGCTACCTGCAGTTCGAGGGCAAGCCGCTGGTCGCGGTGTGGGGCGTCGGCTTCGACGACGGCCGCGCATACACGCTCGCGGAGTGCCGCGCGCTGGTCGAGCTGCTGCACGACGACCCTGACGTCGGCGGCAACGCCGTGATGCTGGGCCTTCCGCACGGGTTCCGAAGCGGCCGTCGCGACGCCGTCGACGACCCCGCGCTGCAGGCCCTCGCGGCCGAGGTCGAGGTGATCAGCCCTTGGGCCGTCGGTCGCTACGCAGACCTCGACGCCGTGCGCCGCAACCAGGAGAGCGCGCTCGCGCCCGACGCCGCGTGGTGCCGCGCGCGCGGCGTCGCCTACCTGCCGGTCGTCTTCCCCGGGTTCAGCTGGCACAACCTCAAGCACCGCGAGGACCGCCCCGCCCCGCTCGACCAGATCCCCCGCCTGGGCGGCGAGTTCCTCTGGCAGCAGGCGCTGGCCGCGCGCCGCGTCGGGGCCGAGACCGTCTACGTCGCGATGTTCGACGAAGTGGACGAAGGCACGGCGATCTTCAAGGTCGCCCCGTCCCCGCCGGTCGGCGCCTCCCCGTTCCTGGACTACGGCGGCCTGCCGAGCGACCACTACCTCTGGCTCACCGGCGAGATCGGGCGCATGCTCCGCGGCGACCTTCCCGCCAGCGAGCGGCGGCCGCAGCGCGCCCCCCGCTGAGCCCCCGCGCGCGGCCTCGCCTGAGCGACAACGCGACGGCGCGACGCCCCCCCCACGACGCTGAGAGCGCGCGCTCATGGGAGCGTCGAGGACGTTGTCGGTGCCGCGCAAAGCTGGTTTTTCTCGGCGCCGTCCTGAGACAGTGCGTCGACGATGCCGCGCGACCGGGGACGCGCGCAGGGTCCCGCCCCGCAGCCATGGACACCGACGCAAACATCTGCCTCAAAGTCTCTTCCGACATGTGGCGCAAAACGGACACTGCCCTGCGGACACCTGACGGCGACCGCGCGGCTCCCGCGTCGGGGGGTGGCCGAGAGCGCCACACCATCGCAGGATCCCGACCGGAAAGAAGGACGCCACGCCCATGAAGATCACTCCTCTCGCCTGCCTGCTCGCCGCCGCGCCGCTCGCGCTGTCCCAGTCGCCGACCGGCAATACGGTCCATCCGATCACGACCACCGCGGACGGGGTGCAGACCGTCTACGCCGCGGACCTGGACGACGACGGCCACGTCGACGTGATGTCGGCCTCGCCGTTCGACAACACGGTCGCGTGGTACGCCAACGACGGCGCCGGCAACTTCGGTCCGCCGCAGGTGGTCGACTCCGCGGCGCTCGGCGTCCAGAGCGTCTACGCCGCCGACCTCGACGGCGACGGCGACCTGGACCTGCTGTCCGCCTCTCGGATCAACGACACCGTCGCGATGTACGAGAACCTCGGCGCAGGCGCCTTCGGCGCGGCGACGGCCATCAGCACCGCAGCGGACGGCGCGGTCAGCGTGTTCGCCGCCGACCTCGACGGCGACGGCGACCTCGACGTGCTCGCGGCCTCGTTCTTCGACCACACGATCCAGTGGTTCGAGAACCTCGGCGGCGGCTCCTTCGGCCCGCGCGCCACGATCAGCGCAGCCGCGCTGGGCGCCAACAGCGTCTACGCCGCGGACCTCGACGGCGACGGCGACGCGGACGTGCTGTCGGCCTCCTTCCTCGACGGCAAGGTGGCGTGGTACGAGAACCTCGGCGGCGGCGCGTTCGCTGCGGAGCAGGTGCTCACGTCGACCGCGCCGGGCGCGATCAGCGTCTACGCCGCCGACCTCGACGGCGACGGCGACCGCGAAGTGCTGGCGGCGTCCCTGCACGACGACACGGTCTCCAGCTTCGAAAACCTCGGCGCGGGCTCCTTCGGGCCGCGGCAGGCGGTCACCGCGACCGCCGACGGCGCGCGCAGCGTCTACGCCGGCGACGTCGACGGCGACGGCGACCTCGACGTGCTCGCGGCCTCCAGCTTCGACAACGCGATCGGGTGGTTCGCCAACGACGGCGCCGGGAGCTTCGGGCCGCGACAGGTGCTCACCGCCGGCGCCATGAGCGCGCGGAGCGTGTTCGCGGCGGACGTCGACGACGACGGCGACCTCGACGTGCTGTCCGCCTCGGCGCACGACGACACCGTCGCGTGGTACGAGAACCCGACGCCGCCGGCGCCGGCCGAGGCGTCGGTGCCCGTCTACCTCGTGCTCGGGGACAGCTTGATGCTGTCTGCAGCCTTCACCGAGACGTTCACGAACGCGCTCAACCACCCGACCTACACGAACACGCCGCGCAGCCCGCTGCAGATGATCTGGAACCCGGACTCGGGCGCCGTCGAGACCTACGACGCGCACCAGAATTCGCACGGCAACGGCACCATCGGCCTCCCGACGGGCAACATCGCGGCGGGCCCGGACTTCTCGCTCAGCCAGCTGCTGGAGGCCCGCCACCCGACCGAAGGGTTCGTGCTGGTGAAGCGCGCCGCTGTCAGCTCGACGCTGAGCGTCTTCGGCGTGCCCTACAGCCAGGGATCGCACACGGCCGGGCGCTGGTCGGAGAACGTCGGCGGCGAGAACTGGGACGGCTTCGTGGACGACTTCGACGACTGCCGCGCCTACCTGGAGAACGTCCGGAACAAGCAGATGGACGTGCGGGGCATCTTCGTCAGCCTCGGCACCAACGACATGGCCGTCCCCGGCGGCGGCGACGCCTTCAGCGCCGACCTCGAGCCCTTCGTCGCCGAGCTGCGCGCCGCCTTCGGGACCGGCGCCGAGGCGAGCCGCACCCCGGTCGTCTGGATCCGCCCGCAGCCCGCCACGTCGGTCTCGATCCCGGCCGAGGTCGTGAAGGTGCGCGACGCGCTGACGGCGCGGGCGTCGGCCGACCGCTCGTTCTACGCGCTCGACATCGACGGCCTCGCGCAGTTCTTCGACGGCATCCACCTGGCGCCGGACTCCACCGTCACGCTCGGCGAGCGCATGGACGCCGCGCTGGAGCGGTTCGCGCAGCCGGTCGCGCCGGTGGGCTCGGGCTGCGCGGGCCTCGCGCTGAGCTCGACCGACCGCATGCGGATCGGCGAGACCTGGACCGCCGTGGTCGACAACGTCGAGCCGCTGTCCCCGTTCGCGCTGTTCTTCCTCGGGAGCGACGCGCGGCCGTTCCCGATCCCCCTCGGGCCTTCTTGCTCGGCGCTGATCGAGCTGGACCTGGGCTACTTCCCCGTGCTGGCGCCGTTCGGCGCGGCGCGGCTCGTCCTGCCGCTCCCGAACGACGGCGCGCTCCTCGGCGCCAAGCTGGCCGTGCAGAGCACCGCGAGGAGCACCTCGCCGTCGGCCTGGGGCAACTTCGCGCTGTCGAACGGCCTGCTCGGGAGCATCGGCTACTAGGGCCGAACGGCGCGCCGCGTCCCATCCCGACCGTGGGACGCGGGGCGCGCCGCGCTACGCTCGGCGGCTGTGACCCGCCCGCTGACTCTCGTCCTGCTCGCCGCCCTGCTGGCCGCGCTCGGCGCCGCCGAGGCGCGCGCCCAGGTGCGCCGCCCCAACCTGCTGCTCGTCGTGACCGACGACCAGCGGTTCGACCAGATGAGCTGCGCGGGCCACCCGACGCTCGAGACCCCGGTGATGGACCGGCTGGCGGCGCAGGGGGTGCGCTTCACCAACGCGTTCGTCACCACGGCGATCTGCGCCGCGTCGCGGGCGTCGATCCTCACCGGGCGACGCGAGGGCAACCACGGCTACACGTTCGGCAAGCCGCCGATGGGCTCAGACCTCGGCCAGACGAGCTACCCCAAGCTGCTGCGCGACGCAGGCTACCGGACCGGCTTCGTCGGCAAGTGGGGCGTGAAGTTCGCCAAGGGGGCGCTCGAAGGCGCCTTCGACGTCCGCAAGGGATCGGGTCACCCCTACCGCAAGAAGGACGGCCGCCACCTGACGGACATCGTCACCCAGCAGGCGGTCACGTTCCTCCAGCAGCAGGACCCGGCGCAGCCGTTCTGCCTGTCGGTGTCCTTCCACGCGCCGCACGCGCAGGACGGCCACGAGGACCAGTACCTGCCGCCCGACGCGTTCCGCGAGCGCTACGCCGACGCCGACGTCCCGATCCCGCCGATCGCCGAGAGCGGCTTCGCCGCGCTGCCGCCGTTCCTGAAGGAGTCCCTCGGGCGCGTGCGCTGGTACTGGCGCTTCGACACGCGCGCGAAGCAGGTCCGCCGGACCAAGGACTACTGGCGCATGATCGACGGCGTCGATCGCGGCCTCGGCCGCATCCTCGACGCGCTCGCGCGCCGCGGGCTCGCCGACGACACCGTGGTCGTCTTCACGTCGGACAACGGCTACTTCCTCGGCGAACGCGGGCTCGCCGGCAAGTGGTTGATCTACGAGGAGTCGGTGCGCGTCCCGCTGATCGTCTACGACCCGCGCGCCGGCGAGGACCGCCGCGGCGTGACCGAGGAGCGGATGGCCCTCAACACCGACCTCGCGCCGACGCTGCTCGCCTACGCAGGCCTGGCGGCCCCCGCGGGCTACGACGGCCGCAGCCTGACGCCGCTGGTGCGCGGCGAGCAGCCGGCGTGGCGTGACGCGTTCCTCTACGAGCACCACATGGACCACGCGAAGATCCCGCCGAGCGTCGGCCTGCGCGGCGCGCGCTGGGTCTACGCGCGCTACTACCGACAGGAGCCCGCGTACGAGCAGCTGTTCGACTTGCAGCGTGACCCGCTGCAGCTGGTCAACCTCGCGCGAGACCCGGCGCACACCGCGACGCTGGCCGCGCAGCGCGCCCGCTGCGACGCGCTGCTGCGGTAGCCGCGCGCGGCGCTAGGCGAGCACGCCCTGGGGCGCGAACGCGAGCGCGTCCGGCCGCGCAGCGTGCACGCGACGCGCCGCGTCGACCGGCACCAGCCGATAGGTGTGCGTGCCGACCGGACCGCTCCGCACCACGCACAGCTGACCGGCGCGCACCTCCTGCGCCTCGCGGCTCGACAGCTCGAGCCAGGGCAGCGCCCCGTCCGCCGTCGCGAAGTAGAACTTCACCGCGCCCGGACCGGGCTTCTTGGCGCTCTGCAGCAGCTGGTCCACGGCGAGCAGCTCCTCTCGACGCTTGCGCTCGCGCTCGAGCGCCGCTTGCTCCTTGCGCGACCGCTCTCGCCCCTCCTCCCGCAGCTTCTGCACCTCGTCCTGGCGCTCTTGCGCCTCGTGCTCCAGCTGCTCGCGGCCCTTCTCCTTGCGCTCCACCCGCTGCTGATGGGCGAGCTGCTTGGCCTTCTTGTCCGAGATCAGGTTGGCCTTCTTCAGCTGGTCGCGCAGGTTCATGAGCGCAGCCTAGCCGACTCAAGCCGGAGCGTCGACGAGGTCGGGGTGCGCCTCGTCGAACCGCACGGCGATCCCCAGCTGACCGGCGCCCATGTTCTCGGTCCGCACCAGCTCGCCGGTCAACGGTCCGTCCCGGCCTTCGATCTCGACCTCGACCGGCACGCGCCCCTCGGCGACGAAGAACACCCCCTGTTCGGAGATGTTCTGCCCGTTGCCGACGAGCACGTGGTCGCCGATGCGGATGGTGACCTTGCGGTCGAGCTGGACGCGCGGCGCGCGCCGCCCCTCGATGGCTGCCTGGTTCTCGTCGCTCATAGCTCCTCCCCGGGGGTATCGGCCGCCGGGCGGCCGGAAATGAACCCGCGGCCCCACCGGACTATGGTGCCCGTATGCCCGAGAGCCGATACGACCGCGAGCCTGGCTACGCGCTCCGCTACCGGGACCGTCGGTGGATCACCGGGACCGGCGCGGGCACGGACCGCGGCGAGCGTCGCGCGCTGCAGGAGCTGCTGGAGGGCGCCGGCTGCGAGCGGGGCGCGTGGCTGGACGCGCCCTGCGGCGCCGGCCGCCTGAGCGACGAGCTCCCGGGCGACGTCGTCCGGGTCGACCGCGACCCCGCGATGGTCCGCGCTGCGGGCGGCGGCTGCGCGCGCGCCTGCGCCAGCGTGCACGCGCTGCCGTTCGCCGACGGCGCCTTCGCGGGCGCGCTGTGCATGCGGCTGCTGCAGCACATCCAGACCTCCGCCGAGCGCGTGCAGATCCTCCGGGAGCTCGCGCGCGTGTGCCCCGGACCGCTGGTCGTCTCGTTCTTCGACGCGTGCAGCCTGCAGCACCTGCGCCGCCGCTTGCGCGGCCTGCGGGGCAAGCGGCCCAGCGGCCGCTACGCGATCTCCCGCGCCCAGTTCGTGCGCGAGCTGGAGGAGGCCGGGCTCGAGCCCGTGCGGCTGCGCGCGCTCCGACGCTTCGTCGGCGAACAGACCCTCGCGCTCTGCCGCCGCGCGGCGAACCCCTAAGGAGAAGACCTCTGCGCGCGCGCGGGCTGCCGGTCGATACGGCCTGCAGCGGAGGAGGGCTACGATGAAGGCAGACCTACAACGACAGCGCACCGAGGCGGCGCGCGATGACGCCTCGAGGAAGGCGGCCCCTGCAGCCACGGCGCGGCTGCTGGTGGTCGAGGACGACCCGTTGAGCGCGCAGATCTTCGAGCGCGCGCTCGCGCGCGGCGGCTACGTCGTCGACACCGCGCGGGACGCTCTCCAGGCGCTGCGCAGGAGCGAGGCGCGCGCGCCGAGCGCGGTCGTGCTCGACCTGACGCTGCCCGTAGGCTCGGGCGCCGACGTGGTCCGCGCCCTGCGCGCTCGCGGCGACGACGTGCCCGTCTTGATCGTGTCCGGCAAGCAGCCGTGGCAGAGCGCGCTCACGGCCGCAGAGCTCGCGCCGGGGCGGTGGCTCACGAAGCCCGTCAAGCCGCGCGACCTGCTCGACGCCGTGCACGCGCTGCTCGCGCGCCGCTAGACGTCAGCGCGCCTCGAAGCAGCGCCGCGCGAACGCGCGCAGCGCGGCGAGCGAGCGCGCCGGGCCGTAGGGCCAGGGCGTCGGGCGCTCGTGCAGGAGCTCCAGGTCGATCGCCTCGCGCCGCGCTGGCCCCTGCGCGTCGAGGTAGGCGAGGAGACGGTCGATGGTGACGCTCGCGGGGTAGCCGCTGAGCTTGACCGCGCGGACCGGCAGCCCTTCGAGCGCGCCCAGCACCGGCGCGGGCACCGCGCCGGCGCCGATCAGCACGACGCCCGAGAGGCTCGGGCGGAGCTTGGCGAGCTGCATCCCGACGACCGCTGCGGCCTCACGATCGCAGACCAGCAAGGGCCGAGAGCCGTCCGTCGGCAGCACCTCGGGGAGCGCCGCCAGCGCGCCACGCAGCGCCGCCGCGTAGGCGCGCCCGCCGCCCGGCGAGTCGAGCACGCAGACGTTCCAGCCGTCTTCGAGGCCGAAGTCGCCGAGCTCTCGCATCGTCCACTCGCCGGAGCGGGACAGGGGCGACGCCGGTCGGCGCGCGCCTACTCCGTAGGCCGGGGCGCCGGTCGCGAACACCACGGTCGGCCGCGCGCCGCCGTCAGGGTGCCGGCGCAACAGGCAGGGCAGGAAGCTCTCGCCGAAGGGCAACCCGGTCGGCACCACGCCGCCGAGCCCTGCCAGCGCCGGCCGCTCCTCCGCGAGGTTCTGGAGGCACCGCTCCAGCCGGACGAGGTCGGCGACCGCGTCGCTGCGCACCGCGAACGCCTCGCCGGTGTAGGCGCGCGAGACCTGCGCGGCGCAGCCGTCGAGCAGCGCACGCGGCGTCGGCGCGAGGTCACCGCGGACCGCCACGGCCTGCCCCATCGCCAGCTCGGCGCGCTCCTGGTAGCCCCGCAGGACATGGAACCTCCACCGCAGCGTCGGGTCTCCCGGGCGCGGACCGTCGCCGTCGAACCGCGTGCGCAGCTCGACCTCGTAGGCGCCGTCGGCGAGGTCCTCACACGACAGCCTCACCCGCGCCTGCGCCAGCCGAACGTCTTGGACGTCGGTCTTCTCGGTCAACCGCTCGGAGCGGACGCGCTCCCCGCCTGCGTCGGTCACGACGAGCTCGAACGACATCTGTCCGGCCGACGGGAGCGTGAACGGCAGCGTCACCGAGAAGTTGGCCGAGCGGCACGCAGGCTGCTTGCCGTCCGGGTCGACCACCTCGGGCAGGACGAACAGTCCCAGCGCGCACCGGAGCCGGAAGGCGGCGTCCGGCTCGCGGCCGCGCAGGTAGGCCAGCGCGTCGGCGACCGGGACGAACGGCACGCCGCCGTCGTCTTCGACCAGCAGCTGTGCCACGGCCCGCACGTCTGCGTCGTCTCGGCCTCGGAGCTCGTCGAAGAGCTCGGCGCGGCGCCGCTCCAGGTGCAGATAGCCCCAGCGCTCCCGGTAGGCAGGGCCCTGGGCCGCCGCGGTCGCGGCGACGGCGAGGGCTAAGACGCAGCGGCCGAAGTGCGGGAGCGTGCGGGTGCGCATGCCAGCATCCTAACGCCCGCAGCGGGCGTCATCTCCTCAGCGAACGCGCAGGGACTTGTGGACCTGCGGCACGACGCGAAGGTCGAAGCCCGCCCTGGCCGCGGTCGCGACGAACCGCTCGAGGTCCTTGGCGGCCAGCGGTCCCCGGCAGTCGCCGAACGGGGTCGCGGGCTGCAGCACCAGCAGGACCTTGCTGCGCAGGCCGTCCAGCTGCTCGAGGGCGCGCTCGAAGCTCACGTCCGAGACGTTCGCGGGGAGCACGATCTTGACGTCGACGGACGCGCCGCGGCGGATCGCCACCTCACAGCACCGCACGTGCCGGGCCCCGTGGTCGTCGCCCGGGCCGAGCAGCAGCTGGTTGTCGACGGGCTTGCCGAGCGTCTCGGGGAGCTTGTAGTCGGCGCTCAGATGATCAACCTGGTTGACGCACGCAGCGAGCGCGTCGGGGTCGTGGGCGGCGGTCTCCAGGTGCAGGCGGAAGCCGGACTCGCGGATCGCGCGGCCGAACTCCTGAACGAAGGCGGGGAACGCGAGCGGCTCGCCGCCCGTGACGCTGACCCGGAGCTGCGGCTGCCCCGGGAGCGACGCCGTCGCCACCTGTCGAACCAGCTCCGCCGCGCGGCTCGCGCGGACCGGGTTGGGCTCCTGCTGCGTGCGCACGCCGAAGCAGACCGGCGCCGAAGCGGGCGCCTCGTAGCTGTTCGGCGTGTCGCAGTAGGTGCAGCGGAGCGGGCAGGTCGCGACGCGCAGGAACGCCATCGGGACGCCGACGAAGCGCCCCTCGCCCTGCACCGAATGGAACACTTCGATCAGCGGCGCGCGGGCTTCCTTGGCCTGCTTCTCGGCCCGCTGCTTCGTCTGCTGCAGGTCTCGGAGCGCGCCCTTCAGGTCCATCGGGCGTGCCTCAGGCGGAGAAGCGCTCGGCGAGCTCGTTGAGCACGTCGACGCCGGCCGCGAGCTGCTCGTCGGACGCGGCGAACGAGACCCGGAAGTGCGTGTCGCGCGCCGAGAAGGCCTTGCCGGGGACGACCAGGACGTTCTTCTCGATCGCGGCCTCGACGAACGTATCGCTGGAGACCTGCGACCCGTCGCGACCGCGCGGCAGCTGCGGGAACGCGTAGAACGCGCCCTCGGGCCGCGAGAGGCGGAACGCCGGGTGCATGCGCTCGACCAGCAGGTCGCGCTTGGCGCGGTACTCCTCGCGGTAGGGCGTGATGTCGATGTCCGGCATCGCCGCCAGCAGCGCGTGCTGGAACGGCGCAGGCGCGCACACGAACGAGAACTGCTGCAGCGTCTTGAGCGCGTCGAGGACCGCGCTGGGGCCGGTCGCGTAGCCCATGCGCCAGCCCGGGATGCCGTAGGTCTTGCTGAATCCTCCCAGCTGGATGCACCGGTCGGTGAACTGCAGCGGCGAGGCGTAGTCGTCGGTGTAGGCGAAGAGATCGTAGATCTCGTCGCTGATGACCCACGCGCCGGCGGCGTCGGCGATCTCGCACACGCGCTGGATCTCGGCCCGCGTCAGCATGCCCCCCGTCGGGTTGCTGGGCGAATTGACGAAGACGACCTTCGTCTTGTCCGTGACGAGCGAGGCCAGCTGCTCCAGGTCGATACCGAAGCGCTCGCCGTCGGCGGCGGGGTAGGTGTCGTAGTAGCGGACCTCGGCGCCGCAGATCGCCGCGAGGTGCTTGTACATGACGAAGTACGGGTCGGGCATCAGGATCTCGTCGCCCGGATCGAGCAGACACAGGAACGACAGCATCAAGCCGCCGCTCACGCCGCTGGTCAGCAGGCACGTCTCCGGACGAACGCCGAGCCGGCGCTCCACGTCGGCGAGCACCGCGTCGTTCAGCGCCGGCAGGCCCTGGGTGACCGTGTAGCGGTTGTGGCCGGCGCGCATCGCCTCGCACGCGGCCTCGACCAGCGCAGCCGGTGGGTCGTAGTGCGCTTGCCCGATCGAGAGGTTGATCGGGTCCTCCATGGAGGCCATCAGCTCGAAGATGCGGCGGATGCCGCTGGGCTCGATGCCGCGCGCGCGGCTCGAGAGCCCGATGTCGTCAGCAGCCACGTCGGCTCCTTGTCGTCCGGAGTTGCAGGGTCGTCAGAGGGGTCTACAGATGCAAACGGCTCGTCACCAACGACGAGCCGCGGGGCGCGCGCTGCGCCGGATGGGCCGCGCGCAGAGGCTCCGAGGAGGAGGAGCCTCGCAGAGAGGAGTCGACCGAGAGCCGGGGAGCCGGAGGCCGACGAGCCGGAAGCCAAGGAAACCGCGCTGGAGCGCGCTACTTGCCTTCCTTCTCTTCCTTCTTCTCCTTCTTCTTCTTCTTCTTGGTCACGACCTTGAACTTGGTGCGGACCTTGGGGAGGCCCGTGACGCCGTCTTCCTCGGTCCAGCGACCGGCCTTCTTCAGCGCGGCGAGGCGCTCGACGCGCGTCCAGACGTTGCGTTGACCGACGCCGGTGCCCTTGGACCGGAGGCTGCTGTGGATCGACATGAGTTGAGTTCGGTGCGTGGTCACGCCGCGGATCCGGCGTGAAATCGGGGCGAGGAGTCTACTGGATCAAGTAGCTCTGTGGCCAGTCTGTTTCGGCACGAGAGCGTCGGAAGTCCTCGTCCGGAGCGTCCTCGGGCATGTTGAGCAGCATCGCCCGGGTGTGGTCGCGCTCGGCGTCGCCTTCGTAGTAGACCACCGTGACCCACAGACCGTCGCGCCACTCGCGCGGACGCGACTTCGCCAAGCCATTTTCTGACAGATACTTGGCGAGATCAACGGCGCACCGACGAGCGACCTCGGGCGGACGCTGCTCGGTCACGGCGTAGGCCGCGACCACGAAGCCGTTGTCCGCCAGCTTGGTGTCCTCGAGCACGAAGCCAGGCCGCTGCGCGACCCGCGCGTTCAAGGAGCCTTCGCTGGCCGGCTCCCCGCCGCCGACCCGCTCGCCGAGCACGAAGCCGCCGCCGAACGCCGCGACGAGGCCGCAGGCGAACACAATCGTCGACACCGAGCTGCTGCGCGGCTTGCTGCGGCGGCCCTTGGGACGACCCAACAACCCGTCGACGACGCGGAGGAACGACGAGAACAGGCCCTTCTTCGAGCCACGTGAACGAGACTTGCTGCGCGAACCGAGCAGCATCGCGATGTCGCTTGTCTTGCGCATCGAACCACCCCCTGCGCCACCGAGGGCGCGACGCCCCGAGCGGGGACGAGGACCAGCAGACCAGAGAAGACCCGCCGGAGCGGGCTGACCGAGACCACAGTCGACCAAACTGCGGTCCACCGCACGGTAGCGCGGCGCGCCGCGCGGCGCAAACGCCATGGGGCTGGATTCGCGGGGCGGCCGCGCCCGGTCGGCGCTGCCGGCGCTCAGCCCTCGGCGATCTTCAGCAGCAATTGCAGCACCTGCGGCTCGCCGCCCTCGCCGACGTTCACGAGGTAGTCACGCGCGGCCTGCTGCGCCGCTGCGTCGTCCCCCTTCCGTTGGAGCGTGAGCGCCAGCAGATAGACCTGGCGGCCCGCGTCCTGCTGGTGGCGCGCCTGCCAGGCAATGGCCTGACGACAGAGGCGCTCGAGCTCGACGGGGTCGCTGTCCCCCGCTCGGTGCAGCGCGGTCGCGAGCAGCCAGGACGCCCAGTGCTGGCCCGGGTCGAGCTCGAGGCAGCGCCGGAACGCAGCGACGGCAGCGTCGACCTCGCCGGCCTTCAGCTGCTTCACGCCTTCGGCCTCGAAGCGCCCCCACAGCCGACCGAGCTGCTCCTCGAGCGCGGCCCCGTCGAAGTCCTTTGGGGCGTCGTCCAGGCAGCGCCGCCACGCGTCGGCGGCCCCGTCCAGGTCCTTGCGCAGCAGGCAGTCGTAGCCAAGCGCAGCCCGGCTCGTCGCCAGCTGCCGACGCGCGTCCTCAAACTCCGGCAGCAGCTCCACGGCTTTCTGCAGGTAGCGCTCGGCGATCGCGTAGCTGCGCTGTTCGTGGGCCAGCTTGCCCATCACCACGAACGCCTTGGCTTCGTCCGGGTTGAAGCGCAGCGCGTCCTCGACGAGGCGCTTCACCTCGCCGCGCTGGTCGGGGTCGTTGAGCAGCGTGTACGCGCGGCCGATCAGCAGGTTCGAGAAGATCTTGCCGGTGTCCCGGTCGTCCGGCTCGAGCTCCATGTAGGCCGCCAGGAACTGCTCCGCCTCGGCGAGCTGGTTCAGGCCCACCAGCGCCAGCGCGACCTCCTGGAGCAGCCTGGGGTCGTTGCGGCGCTGCAGGCCCTTGCGGGCGAAGTCCAGGGCGCCGTCATAGAGCCGCTTCTCGCGCATCAGCCGCGCCGCACCGAGCCACGCGGTCACGTCGTCCGGACGCAGCTCCGTCGCCTTGCGGAAGCAGCGCAGCGCCGAGGTGACGCGGTCGCGTGCCTGGTCCCAGAGCGCCTGCGCCAGCCAGAGGCCCGCGTGTTCGGGGTGAACCACGCGCGCGGCCTCGAGCCGCTCGTCGACGGCGGCCGCGCGCGGGTCGTCGTCCTCCAGCCGCGGCGCCTCGCCGCGCGCCGAACGCGCCAGCAGCTCGGGCTGGAGGGACTTGAGCTCGCGGGTCGCCGCGAACGCGATCACCGGCGGGTGTGCGGCCGCGCGCTCCTGCGCGGCCGCCAACGCGCGCTCGGCGGCGTCGTCCTCGCCGTGCAGCTGCAGCGGCTCGAACGCGTCCAGCTGCGCCTGCAGCAGCTGCTCGGCGGCGAGCGCGCGGCGCT
>JBMHDP010000083.1:0-3106 GCA_049889335.1 Planctomycetota bacterium | reverse complement strand
CCGCTGTTGGGGCGCGCGGCGCACTTCGTCGTCGACGCCGACGGCGCACACCACCTGGAGCGTGGCGGCGACGAGCACCGCGAGGTGGACGAGGTGCCCGCGGCCTCGCTGGTCGCCCGGTCGGACCGCGTCGAGCCAGCGGCGTTCGTCGCGGCGCTCGCCGGCGGCACGTTCCGCGCCGAGCCGGGCTCCGTTTGCGCGCTGCACCGCTTCAACTTCGCGACGGCGCCGCCGCGGGACGCGGCCGCGGTCGACCTCGCGTGGAGGCGCAGATAGTGCCCCGGGTCCTGGTCTACGGCGAACAGGACCTCAACCTCGTCGACGGCTCCTCGGTCTGGCAGGCCTCGGTCGTCGAGGTCTTGGCGGGCGTGCCGGGCGCGACCGTCGACGTCCTGCTCCGGGCGCCCATCCGCCGGGACATCCTGGTCGGCGACCTGAAGCGCGCCGAGGCTGTGACGTTCCTCGACCCGTGGCGCGGCCTCGCTGGCTGCGAACCTCCACGCGCGCCGCGCCTCGCGGCCGAGCAGGCGGCGCTCTACGTCGACCTGCTCTGCGAGCAGCAGGACTACGACGCGATCCTGCTGCGCGCGCCGCAGGTCGCGCAGGCGCTGCTGCGCGCGCCCGCGACGCTCGGTCGCTGCTGGATCTACCTGACCAGCGACAACTCGCTCGCGGCCGCGGGTGACGACGCACGCCGGCTGCTCGGCGGCGCGCAGCGCGTGCTCTGCCAGACCCCCGAGGTGCGGGACGCGCTCCGAGACGTGCTCGACGTCGTGCCCGACGACCGGGTCACGGTGCTGCCGCCGATGATCCGCCCCTGGACCGGCGCGCTGCCGCGGCGCGAGGCGGGGGCGCCGTTCCGGCTGTGCTACTCGGGCAAGTTCTCGGCGGACTACCGGATCGAGGAGATCGTCGCGGCGTTCGTCCGCGCCCGCGCCGCGGTAGAGACGCTGGAGCTGCACGTGTTCGGGGACAAGTTCCACGGCGACGACGCGTTCCGGCAGCGCGTCCAGGCCCTCTTCGCGGGCACGCCGGGGCTGACGTGGCACGGAGCCAAGCCGCGCCACCTCGTCAACGAGGCGCTGTCGTCGTGCCACGTCGGCGTCTCGTGGCGCAGCGAGGTCTACGACGACTCGCTCGAGTTCTCGACCAAGGTCCTGGAGTACGCCACGCTCGGGCTGCCGGTGCTGCTCAACCCGACGCCCATCCAGCGCCGGGTGTTCGGGGACGGCTACAGCTGCTACGTCGCGTCCGAAGCGGACTTTGTCCGCGCGGTCCAGGCGCTCGCGCAACAGGGAGATCTGTATGCGCGCGCGCAGCGCCACGTGCGCGCGGTCGCCGAGGGCTATGGGTTCCCGTCCGCGACCCGCACGCTCGGCAGCGCGCTCGCCGCCGACGCCGCGGCAGCGGCTGCGCAGCCTCGCCGACGGGTCCGTCGCGTGCTGGTCGCCGGCCACGACCTGAAGTTCGCGTCCCATGTCGAGCGCTACTTCCGCGAGCACTGCGGCGACCGGCTCGAGCTCGACGTCTGGCGCGGCCACGAGCAGGCGGAGACGCCCGAGCGGCGGCGTCAGGCTGAGCGCGCCGACGTCATCTGGTGCGAGTGGTGCCTGGGCAACGCCGTCTACTACTCCCAGCGCAAGCGCCCGGAGCAGCGCCTCGTCGTCCGCCTGCACGCGCAGGAGATGAACCTGCCCTTCCGGCAGCGCGTCGACTGGCGCCGGGTCGACGCGCTCGTCTCCATCTGCCCGTCCACCTTCGCGCGGCTGCGCGCGGACCTGGGGGAGCGGGGCGACATCGTCCGCTACGTGCCCAACCTGATCGACGCCGAAGGGCTCGCCCAGCCGAAGCTCCCGGGCGCCGAGTTCCGCCTGGGGCTGCTCGGGTCGGCGCCGCGCGCCAAGCGGCCGGACCTCGCCCTCGACCTCCTCGAGCAGCTGCGCCGGTCCGACTCCCGCTACTCGCTCAGCGTCAAGGGGCGTCCGCCGTGGGACTACGACTGGCTCTGGTCCGAACCGGAGGAGCGTCGCTACTACGAGGCCTGGTTCGAGCGGGTGCGCGCCACGCCGGGCGTCCACTTCGAGGGCTACGGAGACGTCGGGAGGTGGTTCCGCGGCGTCGGCGTGATCCTGTCGGTCAGCGACGCGGAGGGCTCGCACCAGGCCGTCGCCGAGGGCATGGCCTCGGGCTGCGTGCCCTGCATCCGCGGCTGGGAAGGCGCCGACCAGCTCTATCCGCCGGAGTACGTGTTCGACGACCTGGGCGATGCCGCGGACATGATCGTGCGGCACCGCGTGGACCACGCGCGCCGCGCGGCTGTGTGCCGGGACTTCGCCCGCACCGCCTTCGACTACCGGCACCTCTACGCTGAGCTCGACGCCCTGTTCGCCAAGCAGACCACGTGAACGTCCAGCGGATCCTCCACGTCGCGGCGACCAGCGTGCCGTTCTCCAACGGCTACACGATGCGGCTCCGCAGCTTGATCGAGCAGCAGCGGGAGCGCGGCCTGGCGCCGACCGTGATCACGTCGCCGTTCTACCCCGGGCGCCTGGACCCACCGGAGACCGGGGTGTTCGAAGGCGTCCTGCACCGGCGATGCCGTCACCCTGCCGAGACCGGGGGCGGCGGCTGGTGGGGGGCGGCGGTCCGGCGTCTGCGCCGGCTGCAGCGCCCGCCCCGACCGCTGCGGCTCCTCGGGCCCGCCGCGATCGTGCTTGAGGAGCGGCTGCTGATGCGGCGCTTCGCCGCGCAGATCCGCGCAGCGGCCGAGACCGAGCGCGCCGAGCTGATCCACGCCCACACGCCGTATCGCTGCGCCCTGCCGGCGCAGCAGGTCGCGCGCGAGCTCGGCCTGCCCTGCGTCTACGAGGTGCGGGGGATCTGGGAGGACACGGCCGTCGCCGACGGCAACCTCGCGCACGGGGGCGCGGGCTACCGCTACGTGCGCAGCCGCGAGGACGTGGCGCTGCGCGGCGCAGACGCGGTCGTGGCGATCTGCGAGAGCCTCGCGACCGAAGCGCGCGGCCGCGGGGCGGACCCCGCGCGCACCTTCGTCGCGCCGAACGGGGCCGACCTGCCGCGCCTGAGGGCTGCGAGCGACCGCGCC
>JBMHDP010000082.1:0-5713 GCA_049889335.1 Planctomycetota bacterium | reverse complement strand
GGGACGTGGCTCACGGCGGCGCTAGGCGCTGAACGAGGTGCCGCAGCCGCAGGTGCCGGACGCCTGCGGGTTCTTGAACACGAAGCCGCGGTCGAGCAGGCCGTCGTTGAAGTCCAGCTCGGTGCCGCCCATGAAGAACTCGCTCTTCTTGTCGACGACGATCTTCACCCCGTGCTGCTCGAAGGTCAGGTCGAACTCGGTCGGGCCGGCCTGGTCGAAGTCGAGCACGTAGGTGAAGCCCGAGCAGCCGCCGCCCTTGGCGCCGATGCGCACCCAGGTCGCGTCCGCGTCGAACTTCTGCTCGCCGATCACGCGCTGGATCTCCTTGGCCGCGCGCTCGGTGAGCTGCACGCCGCGCGTTGGCTTGGCCTGCTCCTCGGTCGCTTCGTTCGTCGTCGCCGCGTCCTTGTTGTCGGTCGTCTCGCTCACGCCTGCGACTCCTCTTCGGCCGGCAGCTTGCCGTTCTTGCGCTTCCAGTCCTCGATCGCCGCCTTGATGGCGTCCTCGGCGAGCACGGAGCAGTGGATCTTGACCGGCGGAAGCGACAGCTCCTCGACGATCTGCGTGTTCTTGATCTCCGCGGCGGCGTCGACGGTCGTGCCCTTCAGCCACTCGGTGGCGAGCGACGACGAGGCGATCGCCGAGCCGCAGCCGTAGGTCTTGAACTTGGCGTCGACGATCTGGCCGCCGTCGTCGACCTTGATCTGCAGCTTCATGACGTCGCCGCACTCGGGCGCGCCGACCACGCCGGTGCCGACGTCGTCGGCGTCCTTGTCGAGCGAGCCGACGTTGCGCGGGTTCTGGTAGTGGTCGAGGACCTTGTCGCTGTAGGCCATGGTTGGGTTCGGTCGGGGTTGTTGTTCGGGTGTGTGGGTTCGTGTCGGTCCGGGCGGCGGCTAGTGCATCGTCCACTTGACCTGGCTGAGGTCGACGCCGTCCTGGACCATCTCCCAGAGCGGGCTCATCTCGCGCAGCCGCTGGACCTCGGTGATCACGCGGTCGGCGGCGAAGTCGACCTCTGCCTCGGTGGTGAAGCGACCCAGCGAGAACCGGATCGAGCTGTGGGCCAGTTCGTCGCCCAGGCCGAGGCTCTTGAGCACGTAGCTCGGCTCGAGGCTCGCGGACGTGCAGGCCGAGCCCGAGGAGACGGCGACCTCCTTGATGCCCATCAGCAGCGACTCGCCCTCGACGTAGGGGAACGAGATGTTCGTCAGGTGCGGGAGGCGGTGCTCGGGGTCGCCGTTGATCACGGCGTCGGGCAGGGCCGCCAGGATCCGGTCCTGCAGCCGGTCGCGCAGGGCGATCAGCTTCGGCACCTCGGTGGCCATGGTCTCTCGACACAGCCGCGCCGCCTCGCCCATGCCGACGATGCCGGTCACGTTGAGCGTGCCCGAGCGCATGCCGCGCTCGTGGCCGCCGCCGTCCATCTGCGAGGTCAGCCGCACGCGCGGGCTCTTGCGCCGCACGTAGAGGCAGCCGACGCCCTTCGGTCCGTACATCTTGTGGGCGCTCAACGACATCAGGTCGACGTGCTGGGCCTCGACGTCCAGCGGCAGCTTGCCCGGGGCCTGGGTCGCGTCGGTGTGGAAGAGCGTGCCCTTGGCCTTGCAGATCGCGCCGATCTCGGCGAGCGGATGCGCGGTGCCGACCTCGTTGTTGGCGGCCATCAGCGAGACCAGGATCGTCTTGTCGGTGATCGCGGCCTCGAGCGCGGCGAGGTCGACGTGGCCCTGGTCGTCGACCTCGAGCCAGGTGACCTCGTAGCCCTGCGTCTCCAGGTACTTCATCGGGTCGAGCACCGCCTTGTGCTCGGTCACCGCGGTGATCAGGTGGTTGCCCTTCTGCTTGTACATCTGGGCGACGCCCTTGATCGCGAGGTTGTTGGCCTCGGTCGAGCCGCTCGTCCAGAGCACCTCCTTGGGGTGCGCGCCGATCAGCTGGGCGACCTGGCTCCGGGCCTCTTCGACGGCGGCCTCGGCGGTCCAGCCGAACGAGTGGCTGCGGCTGGCGGCGTTGCCGAAGGTGTCCGTGAAGAAGGGCACCATGCGCTCGACCACCTGCGGGTCGCAGGGGGTCGTGGCGCTGTAGTCGAGGTAGATCGGGGTCTTCATCAAAGTCGGGTGCCGCTGCGCTCGGTGGCGGGTGCGGCAGGGGAGCAAACGGGGGTCATGGCGCAGAGCTCGTCGAGGTGGATCTCGTCGAACAGCCGCTGGATGCGTTCGTGCACGACGCGCATCGGTTGCTTACTGGGGCAAAAGGAGATCAGCGAACACTCGGAGGAGTCGCCGGAGTCGCCGCCGCTCATGCTCGGGGCCTGCGGCAGCAGCTCGGCGCCGCGGTCGTCGTCGCCTGCAGCGGGGGTCTCTTCCGCGCTGCTGTGGTCGATGCAGTCGACCAGCACGAACTTGCCCTCGACGACTTCGAGGATCTGGCCGAGCGAGACCTCGGCGGGCGCGCGCTTGAGTCGATAGCCGCCGCGCAGGCCGCGCACGGAGTCGAGCAGGTCGTGCCGCGCGAACTCCTTGAGCAGGTTGGCGACGACGCTCTTGTTGAGACCGGCCTGGCGCGCGATCTCGTGGGCGCTGACCACGCTGTCCGCAGCGCTGCCGCCGGGATAAGCGCCCTGTCGGGCGATGGCGCCCAGCAGGAACACGGCGTAGTCAGCTTTCTTGGAGATCCGCAGCATGTGGGTCGACGGGGCAAACTAGGCCCGGTTTGGGGCTCATTCAACGGATCGTAAGAAATAGGCCCTGATTTGAGGCACATTTGAGCCCAAGATCGTCGCGCCCGAAATCCCCTGCGCCCATGACCGAGTCGAAGCTGACCGCAACCCTCCTTGCCAACGGCCCCTACGCGCGCGACGACGCCCCCTACGCGCTGCTGGAGGTGACCGGTCCGGACGCGGGCGCGTTCCTCCAGCGGCTGTGCACGCAGGACGTGCTCGGCCTCGCGGCGGGCGAGGTCGCGCCGGCGGCGTTCCTCGACGCCAAGGGCAAGGTCCAGTTCACGGTGTTGATCTGGCCGCACGGCGAGGGCTTCTGCATGGAGACCCAGCGGGAGCAGCGGCGCGACCTGCTGGCGCTGCTGGAGCGCTACCACTTCACCGAGCAGGTGGCGATCGCCGCTCTCGACCTCGGCGCGTGCCGCGAGCAGGTGGCGCGGGCCGACGCCGAGGAGCGCCGGGCTGCGCGCGACGCGGACGGCTGCGAGGTGCGCTTCGCGCGGCGCGGCGTGCAGTTCGCGCGCAGCTACGGCGGGGCTAGCGGAGGAGAAGGCGCGCCGCTGTCCGACGCGCTCGCCGAGTCTCTGCGCATGGCCGCCGGCCTGGTGCGCGTCGGCGTCGAGACGGAGGCGAGCACGCTCGCGCTCGAGGCCGACCTCGACGACCACTGCTCGACGCGCAAGGGCTGCTACACCGGCCAGGAGATCGTCGCGCGGATCCACACCTACGGCCACGTCAACCGGAAGCTCTGCCTGTTGGCGTTGAGCAGCGGCGCGCCCATTGACGCCCCCGTGACGCTCCTGGAGCCCGAGGACGAGCTCCCGGTCGGTCGGGTCATGCACGCGGTCTCGCCGCCGGGCCACGACCTGCGCGTCGGGCTCGGCTACCTGCCCGAGGACTTCCAGGAGCTGGGCACCGAGCTGCAGCTGGAAGGCGGCGGCGACGCGACGGTCGTCGGCTTCGTGTAGCGCGCTCGCGCCGCGGTATCTTCTGGGGCGTGACCCCGCGTGAAGCCCCGGTATCTCTCCGCACGCTCGGCGCGCTGCTGCTCGCGGCGCTCGCCTCGTCGACGCTCGCCGGGCTGCGCGCCCAGGCCGCGCTGGAGCTCGGCTCCCCGTTCGTCGACGACATGGTCCTGCAGCGCGGCATGCCCGTGCCGGTGTGGGGGTGGGCGCCCGCAGGCGCCGAGGTCACGGTCACGTTTGCCGGCCAGGAGCAGGTCGCCGTCGCCGGGCCCAAGGGCCGGTGGCGCGTCACGCTCGCCACGCTGGAGGCATCCGCCGAGGAGCGGGAGCTGCAGGTCACAGCCGCGTCGCTGGCGCCGCTGGTCCGGCGCGGCGTGCTGGTCGGCGAGGTGTGGTTCTCGTCGGGCCAGTCCAACATGGACTGGGTCGCCGGCAAGTCGATGTGCCGCGACCTCGCCGGCAGGCTGCAGCGCCAGCAGCCCGAGGCGCCGATCCGCGAGTATGCGGCCGACATCGGCGCGTCGGTGTTCCTGCGTGATCGCGTGACGTCGAAGGAGGGGTGGAAGCGCGCGCGCCGCGCGGGCTCGTTCTCGGCGCTGTCGCTCGCGTTCGCCTACGAGCTGCACCAGGCGCTCGGCGTGCCGGTCGGGATCGTGCGCAGCACGCACGGCGCGACGCCGGTCGAGACCTGGACTCCGTACGAGGGCTTCGCGCAGCGCCCGGCGCTCGCGGAGATCGCGCGGCGCGTGCGCAGCAGCGACCCGCGGACGGTCGAAGGCCAGCAGGCCTACGAGGACTTCTACGCCCAGCTGCGACGCTGGCGGGACCAGAGCGCCGCCGAGATCGAGCGCGGCGGCGAGGCGCTGCCGCAGCCCAGGCTGCCGGGCATTGGCGCGGACTGGAAGGGGCCGACCCGGATGTACAACCACAAGGTCGCGCCGCTGGTGCCGTTCGCGATCCGAGGCGTGATCTGGTGTCAGGGCACGCACAACGCCTCGGACGGCGAGGTCTACGCCGACAAGATGCACGCGCTGGTCGACGGCCTGCGCGCCTGCTGGGGACGGCCGGAGCTGCCGTTCTACTTCACCCAGATGCAGTGCTACGGCGAGCCGGACCCCGACAACGTCGGCTTCGCCGACATCCGGGAGGCGCAGCGCAAGTTCTTCATGGCCGCCGAAGGCGTCGGCATGGTGTTGCAGCACGACCTGAACCCGGCGCGGCCGTCGGGCATCCACTACTTCAACAAGCTCGACCCGGGCAAGCGGCTGGCGCGGTGGGCGCTGGCGCACGAGTACGGGCGCGACGTCGCCTACACCGGCCCGCTCTTCGCAGGCCACGAGGTCGACGGCGGCGCGGTGCGCGTGCGCTTCGAGCAGCGCGGCCCGGGCGGCGGGCTGATGGTCGGCAGCAAGGGCATGGAGGCCGACGCCAAGCAGTCGCCCGACGCCTACGTCGAGCCAGCGAGGCCGACGCCCCGAGAGCCGCTGCGGCACTTCCGGCTCGCGGGCGAGGACGGCGTCTGGCACGCGGCCGAGGCCGTGATCGAAGGCCAGGAGGTCGTGGTGCGCGCCCCTGCGGTCCCCGCGCCGGTCGGCGTGCAGTACGCCTACAGCGCCGCGCCGATCGGCGCCAACCTCTACAACGAGGCCGGGCTGCCGGCGACGCCGTTCGCGGTCTGGCAGGGCGAGCCGCTGTTCCAGGCGGACGTCGCCGCGGCGCAGGCGCCGGCGAAGGCCCGAGCGGCGCCTGAGCCCTACGTGCAGCTCGCGACGCTGTTCCGGCCGCGCAGCGTCGTGCAGCGCGACCAGCCGGTGCCGGTGTGGGGGTTCGCGCGTCCGGGCGTGGAGGTCACGGTGCGCTTCGCCGGTCAGACCAAGCGGACCCAGGCGGACGAGTTCGAGCGGTGGCGCGTGGACCTCGACCCCATGGCAGCGTCCGCCGAGGGCCGCGACCTCGAGGTCGTCTGCAGCGACGGGGCCGCGCGCACCGTGCCCGACGTATGGGTCGGGGATCTGTGGGTCCTGAC
>JBMHDP010000081.1:0-10468 GCA_049889335.1 Planctomycetota bacterium | reverse complement strand
CCGCGACAAGATCTCCGCTGAGACGTCGTTCATCAACGACCTCGGCGCGGACTCGCTCGACACCGTCGAGCTGGTGATGGAGTTCGAGGACGAGTTCGAGATCAACATCCCCGACGAGGACGCCGAGAAGATCCAGACCGTCGGCGACGCCGTCACCTACATCACCGGGAAGCTGGGCTAACCCGTAGACCGGACGTTCCGTCCGCCGAGCGTGGCGCCGAGAGTGGCGTAAGAGCGCGCGAGCGCTGCGCCTGAGCCCTGGGCTACGCCGACAGCCGGGACGTAGCATCTGCGCCGGATCCTTCGGCGACCGACTCGTGACGCGACGAAGGCGGAGCGACGGCGCCTCACGCGGGGCTGTGCGCACGCCGCACGGCATGCCCGAGCAGGGCGCACTACGAGCAGGTCCAGAGAGAGAGAACAACCATGAGTAGACGCCGAGTCGTGATCACGGGCATCGGAGGGGTTTCGTCCCTCGGTCTCGGAATGCCGACCATCTGGAGCCGCATGCTCGAAGGGCAGTCCGGCGCCGGGATGATCACCAAGTTCGACACCGAGAAGCACACCGCGAAGTTCGCGTGTGAGGTCTGGGACTGGAAGGACGAGGACCACTTCCCCAAGACCGAGGCGAAGCGGCTCGAGAAGTTCACGATGTTCTACCTCGTCGCCGCGGACGAGGCGATGAAGGCCAGCGGCCTGGACATGGAGCGGGAGGACCGGACGCGCGTCGGCTGCATCACGGGCACCGGCATCGGCGGCATCGACGAGATCGAGAAGAGCAAGGTCCTGCAGGTCGAGCGCGGCGCGAACCGCGTCAGCCCCTTCTTCATCCCGAAGATCATGGCCAACGCGATGGCCGGGCAGGCCGCGATCCGCTTCGGCGCGATGGGGACCTGCTACGTGACCTCCTCGGCCTGCGCCAGCGCCAGCCACGCGATCGGCGCCGCGCTCCGCACGATCCAGTACGGCGAGGCCGACGTGGTGCTCACCGGAGGCTCCGAGGCGGCGACCACGCCGCTGGGCCTCGCGGGGTTCTGCTCGCTCAAGGCGGTCTCGACGCGGAACGACGACCCGAAGCGCGCGTCGAGGCCGTTCGACAAGGACCGCGACGGCTTCGTGATGGGAGAGGGCGCCGCCGCCCTCGTCCTCGAAGAGCTCGAGCACGCCAAGGCCCGCGGCGCCGAGATCCTGGCAGAGGTCAAGGGCTACGGCTCCACCGACGACGCCTACCACATCACCGCGCCCAACGAGGACGCCGACGGTCCGACCCGGGCCATGGCGATGGCCCTCAAGGACGGCGGCTTGAACACCACCGACGTCCAATACGTCAACGCCCACGGCACGAGCACCTACCTCAACGACAAGATCGAGACGGCCGCGATCAAGCGCGTGTTCGGCGAACACGCCAGCGCGCTCAGCGTCTCGTCCACCAAGTCCATGGTGGGACACCTGCTCGGCGCCTCGGGCGCCATCGAGCTCGCCGCGTGCGCGATGTCGCTGCGCGACAACACCGTCCACCCGACCATCAACCACGAGACGCCGGATCCGGAGCTCGACCTCGACTACGTGCCGAACACCGCGAAGGAGCTCGCGGTCGAGAACTGCATCAGCAACTCGCTCGGCTTCGGCGGCCACAACACGAGCCTCGCCATCGGCCGCTTCCGCGGCTGACCGGCGCGCTCGAGAACACCTGCTCAAGCAACCACACCGACCCCGTGCGCACGGTCCTCGCAGCTGATCTCGGCGGCACCAAGTGTCGGTTCGCGCTGATCAGCGAGGACCACGGCGTGCACTGCGCGCGCCGCATCGAGACGATCCGCGAGCGAGCGCCGTTCCTCGAGCGCATGGCGGCGGCCATCGACGCAGTGATCGCCGACGGCGCGCGCCTCGGCCTGCAGGCGCCGCTCGCCGTCGGCGTCGGCGCGGCCGGCGTGGTCGGGGCGGACGGGGACGGACTCGGGGACCCGCCGAACCTGCCGCTCGGCGGCTTCGGGCTGCGCGACTGGCTGTCGGAGCGCACCGGCCTGCCGGTCACGCTGCTCAACGACGGGCGAGCCAGCGCCTGGGGGGAGTACCTCAAGGGGCACGCCAGCGATCGCGACCCGCTGCTCTGCCTGTTCTTCGGGACGGGCATCGGCATCGGCCTGATCGCCGACGGCAAGCCCTACGCGGGGGGCGCGAACGCGGCGGGGGAGATCGGCCACACGATCTACCGACCTGGCGGCAGGGTGTGTCCCTGCGGGCGGGTCGGACACTACGAGGCCTACTGCGGCGGCCGAGCCATCAGCGAGCGCGCCGCGGACGAGCTGGGGCCGAGTCCGGAGTCTTCCTGGAACGTCGGCGCGGTCGTCCGCGCGGCCGCCTCGGGACGCGCGGACGCCGCCGCGATCCTCGACGAGGCGGCAGAGGCCGCCTGCACGCTGGTCGTCAACGCGGCCATCCTGCTGAACCCCCGCGCCATCGTGCTCGGCGGCGGCGTGCTGTCCGGATGGCCCGCTCTCCGCGACCAGATCGTCCAGAGCGTTCGGGAACAGACCGACGGGGCCATCCACGAAGACCTGAGGTTCGTCGAGAGCCTCGGCGGCTCGGACGCGATCCTCTGGGGAGCGGCCGCGTCGACCGGCGCGTTCGCGCGCCCCTGAACCGCAGACGATCCCAGGCCTACGGTCGCGCCTGAGGCGCGCGCGGCGTATGCTCGCGGCGCGGCTGCGCGTCTCGGTCAAGCGCGCAACCGCGGGGGCTTCATGGACGTAGCGGTGCTGATCGGCGGGTGCTCGCCGGAACACGAGATCTCCCTCGCTTCCGCGACGCAGGTCTTGCGTCACCTCGACCGACGCAGGTGGCGGGTCTGGCCCGTGCTGCTCGACCTCGAGGGCAGCTGGCGCGTGCCCGATCAGGCGCTGGAGCCGGGCGAGGAGTGGCGCGCGGCCGACGCGCGGGGAACGGCCCTGCGACCGGGCGCTGCCATGGACCAGCTGCTGGGCCGCGCCGGAGTCGAGCTCGTCTTCCCGGTGCTCCACGGTCCTTGCGGAGAAGACGGGACGGTGCAGGGGATGCTCGAGCTGCACCAGGTCGCCTTCGTGGGGAGCGGCTGCGCGGCGTCCGCCGCGGCCATGGACAAGCTGCGGACCCGAGAAGCTTACGCGGCCGGTCGGGTGCCGATCGCGCCAGCCTACGTCCCCGAGCTGGGCGCCGAGCGCGACGTCAGCGAGGAGTTCGCCGCGCTCGCGGCCGCGATCGGCACCCCTGCCTTCGCCAAGGTCGACGTCTCGGGGAGCACCGTCGGTGTCAGCAGGGTCGCTGATGAAGCCGATCTCCGCGCGTTTCTTTGCGGCTACGGCGGACGCTTCCGCCGCTGGTTCGCGGAGCGGGCGGTCCGCGGCGAGGAGATCACCGTGCCCGTGCTCGGCAACTCCGGCAGCGCGCTGGAGGCGCTGCCTCCGGTCGGCATCTACCCCGTCGACGACGACTGGTTCACCCATGACGCCAAGTACCGCCCCGGCGCCACCGATGAGATCGTGCCGCCCCGCGGGCTGAGCCCGGAGCAGCTGCGGGAGGTGCAGGCGCTGGCCGTGCGGTGCCACGAGCTCCTCGTCTGCGACGGGATGTCGCGGACGGACATGATCTATACGGAGACAGGCCCGGTCGTGCTGGAGACGAACACGATCCCTGGCCTGACCAGCAACAGCCTCTTGCCGCGCGCGGCAGCCGCGGCAGGCATCGCGTTCCCGGCCCTGCTCGACCGGCTCCTGGAGCTCGCGCTCGACCGCCACCGCGAGGCGGGCGCGGACGAGCGAGTCCCAGACAGCGGCGCGGACCAGCCCGCGTCGCACGCCGACGCGTGATCCGCGCGTTCGGGATCGTCTGGTCGGTGCAGGATCCGGCCCCAGCGGCGCGCGACGCGCAGCCCGCCGGGGCGCCCGGCCTCCTCGTCGACCTGGCGTCTCAGCCGGGCGTGCTCGAGGGCTTGCTGGCCGCGGCCCTCATCGGCAGCGTGTGGTTCACGGCCTGGCGGCTCGCCGGCCTCATCCATCGCGCGCGCAGTCGCCGCGCACTCCGGGACTACCTGCTCGGCGTCGAGCAGGCGCTGCAGGGAGACCTGCGAGGCGCGGAGAAGCGACTCTCCAAGGTGCTGGAGCAGGACCCCGAGAACCACTACGCGCGCCTCCAGCTCGGCAAGGTGCTCGGCGAGCTCGGGCGGGCGGAGGAGGCGCACCAGCACCACCTCTATCTGCAGACCGCCTTCGAGGTGGACAGCGTCGAGAACGAGCTGCTGCTCGCGAAGAGCCTGCTCGCTGAGCAGCTCCCCGAAGAGGCCGCTGCGGTCGCCGAGCGGGTGCTGGCGCGCGCATCGGGCCGCGCCACGGCGGGCTGGCGGTTCCTCTACGAAGCGCGCCTGCAGATGGGGGACGCCGACGGCGCCGCCGACGCCGGACGCCGGCTGCTCGGGGGGATCGACGACGCTGCCGAGCGGCGTCGCTTCCGGGACGAGCTCGCGGAGACCTGGGTCACCGTCGGCACCCTGGCGTGGCGCGCCGGCGACCGCGCGCGGGCGCGCGCGGCCGCGCGCGACGCGCTGGCGCTGGGATCTCCGCCCCAGCTCGCGCTGCTCGACGCGCGGCTCCGCGGCGAGGAGGAGGGCGTCGAGCGGGTCGCCCTCGACCTGGTCAAAGAGGCGCCGCCTGGCGCGCTGGTGGCCGCCGGCGAGCGCGCTGCGTCGCACCGAGGCGCAGGGGCGACGCTGCCCGTGGCCGCCTTCGCCGGTCTGGCGGCGCCGGCGCGGTGGACGTGTCGCGCCTGCGACGCGCCGCTCGACGACGAAGCTCCCCGATGTCCTCGCTGTGGCGTGGCTTCGCCCGCGCGCCTCGTCGAGCCGGCGTTGATCGCTTCGCTGGAGTCACCGACCGAGGCCATGGACTGCATCGACGTCAACGACGCGCACCTCCGACGGCTGGTGCGCGACGTGCTCGACGGCGTCGACGCGGCCCGGGACGAGGTCGCATCGTTGGGCGGCGCCGCCGTCGGTGAGCTCGTTCGGGTCGGGTGGCGCGCCGACGCCCCCGCGCGCGCCCGCGCCGTCGCAGCGCTGCAGGAGCTGGGACCGAGCCACCTGCCCGAGCTGTTCGCCGCTGCCCAAGAAGCGGCGCCCACGCGGCTGTGGAGCAGCGGCGACGGACCCGACGCGCTCGTCGCGTCGGTCGTGCAGGGGTGGGGACCGGCGGCGCTGCCCTTCTTCGAGCCGCTGTTCGAGGACCCGCGCCCCGGCCAGCTGCGCGTGCTGGTCGACTACTTCCTGGGCCTCGCCGACGTCGCGGCGTTCCAGACGGTCCTGGAGCGGATCCCGCCGATGGAGATCCTCCACCGGCTCAACCACGCGCCCGAGGACGTGCTCCGGCGGTTCCTGCAGGCCGTGCCGCGCGGCCACTTCCTGGCGGAGTCGATGTTGCTGGAGCCGACCTTCTACCGGGACGAGGTGCTGCTGGCAGCGGTCGCCGACGCCGCAGAGCCTGCCGTGCTGGAGGAGGTCATGCTCCGCCGGGGGGCGACCCGGACCCTGGTGACCGCGCTGATCGCCGCGACGTCGGACCCTGCCACGGCGGCCACGGCGACCCGGGTCTTGGTCGACCTGGGCGCGCCCGTGCTCGAGCACTGCCTCGCCGCCTTCGCGAACCCCGACGTCGACGAGGCCGCGCGGCGGCCGCTCGCCTCGGTGCTCACCCGCGGCGGCGCGGCGGCGGCGGCCTGCATCGTCGACGGCTTCGGCCCCACGGCCAGCGCGTCGGACGATCGGCTCCGTCAGCTGCTGCTGGCCATCGGCGACGAGGCCGTCGCGTCGCTCGTCACGGGCTACGAACGCTCAGGCTGGCTCGAGAAGGTCAGCGCTGGCTTGATGTCGCGCCACAACAACCGCCGGGTGCAGATCGTGCGCGCGCTCGGCCAGCTCGGGTCGAGCGCAGCCGTCGCCGCGCTGCGCGCGCTCACCGCGGGCGAACGCGACGACAACCTCCGCATCCAGCTGCAGCGGGCGCTGCACGACGCAGGAGCCTCCCATGGCTAGCCTCGGCCCCTGGCTCCGCAAAGGCCTGCTCGCGCCGGTGAAGGCCCTGCTGCCGAAGAACCCCTGGGTCCGTGCGCTCCTCTACGTGCTGCCGGTCGTGCTGCTGCTGGCCCTGTTCGGGCCGGCGCTGGACGTGGTGCTGAAGGTCTTCGACCTCGGGCTCCGCGTGCTGGAGCCGCTGCTCCAGACGACGGTCGGCCGGGTGGTGCTGATCCTCGGGCTGGCGGCCGTGATCGCGACGCTCGGCTTCCTGCTGCTCCGCAAGCGGGTCCGGGACTGGCGCGCGCACGCGGCGCTGGGCAGGCACCTCGGCGCGATCGCCGACCTGGTGGGCGCCGACAGGCGGTCGTCCCGCGAACAGCTGCGCCGGGTCGCGCGCTACCGAGGGCCGGTTCCCGACGACTACCCGCACCTCGTCCAGGACGCACGCATCAAGCTGGCGCGGCTCGCGCTGGCCGACGACGACGTCGACGCGTCCCTCGGCTGGCTGACCCGCGTCGTGGAGCCCGGGCTCCCCAGCGAGCTGCACCGGTCGCTGCTCCAGCTGCGCCTGGAGGCCCTGCGCCGACAAGGCGCGGTGCTCCCGGCGACGCTCCGCCGCGAGGCGGTCGAGGCCAGCAAGCGTTTCCCCGGAGACCCTGCGATCCTCGCCGTGCTGCGTGACCTGAGCCTCGACGAGCGAGACCCGGACGCTGCGCTGGAGTGGCAGGCCAAGCTCTTCGAGCGCAGCGCGCCCTCGAGACACCCTCAGGAGCAGCAGCGGCTGCTGGAGCTGCTGATCGACGCCGGCGACCGCGCCTTGCAGGCAGCCGACCACGACCGCGCGCGCAAGCTGGCCAAGCGGATCCAGAAGCTCGCGCCGGACGGCGACGCAGGCGTCCTGCTCCAGGGGGACATCCACCGCGCGCTCGGCGAGCACCGGAGAGCCGTCAAGCTCTACGGGAGCGCGCGCAGCCCGAAGGGCTTGGACCGCATCGCCGAGCTGCTCTCCGAGCACCCGGGCGCGGTGGAGCCGCGGGAGCTGCTCGCTTCGTGTCCGACCCAGGGCGCGCTCCTGCTGGTCGCGCGGGAGCTGGCGCGCGCCGGGGACACGGCCCGCGCCGCGCGGGCAGCCAAGCTCGCCGGCGAGCGGCTGGGCGCCACGCCGACCGTCTGCGCCGTGCTCGCGGAGGTTCTGGAGCTGCTCGGGGAGCGCGGCAACGCGCAGCAGCTGCGAGAACGCACCGCGCGACTGCTGCTCACGCGACCCGGCCACGCCTCGATCGAACCGGTCGACCGACCCAGCACCTCCCCGAGCTGAGGCTTCTCCCGGAGGCTGGCCCCGTGAGGCTGGGACCGTGGGACTGGGAGCATGGGGCTGGGACCGTGGAGGAAGGACCCAGACGTGCCGAGCGTGAGGTGGTGCCGGAGACGGGACTCGAACCCGTATGAGTTGCCTCGCAGCTTTTTGAAAGCTGTGCGTCTGCCAGTTCCGCCACTCCGGCGCAGGGTCGCGGGAGCCTAGACCGGCCCGAGCCGTCAATCAACATCCGGTCGGGCGCCCGCGCCGAGCCGGTGCACGCCCGGCGAGGGAGCGAGGATCCAACCCGCGCGCTGCGCGGCGGTGAGCACGTCACGCGCTTCGTCCAGATCGCAACCGAGCCGCAGCTGCAGGGCGTGGCAGAGTGCTTCGGCCGTCACCGAGGCGGTCCTTCCTCCCAGGCGGTCGAAGAGCGCAGGGAACAACCCGGGACCGCATCCCGCGCCGAGGGCGTCGACCGCGAGCGTCGCGGGCTCCACCGTCACGTCGCCCGAGCAGCAAGGCTCCACGTTGGTGCCGCACGCGCGGCACTGGGCGTGGCCGTGCACCCGCACGACCCCGCGCGTCGCGCCGCACCATGGGCACGGCGCCGCGTCTGCGTCGCTACGGGACGGCGCCGACACGCGCTCAGCTCATGGTCACGACGAGGTCTTCGTCGACTTCACTCTGCAGCAGGTTCTGGATCGCCATCAGCGTCCCGGACGTGGAGCTGGGGCAGCTCCCGCAGGCGCCTTCGTACCGGATGTAGAGCGTCTTGCCTTCGAGCCCCATGACCTGGAGGCCGCCGCCGTCCCCCGCGAGCGCCGGGCGGACGCGGTCGTCCAAGAGCGCGTTGATCTTGGACAAGACCTCTGGGTCGCCGCCCTTGGGCAGGGCGGCGAGCGGATCCGCGTCGGACGACGCGGCTTCGGGTGCGCTGTGGTCTTCGACCGGCTCGTGGCTCTCGAGCAGCTTGGTGACCTGCTCGGCGACGGCCCGCCAGTCGGCATCGGCGGTCATGCTGACGGTGACGAAGTTGTCGCAGAAGAACAGCGTCTCGACGCCGGGGACCGCGAACATTCCCTGCGCCAAGACGTCGTTCTGGGCCTGCTCGGGCTTGGCGTAGGCCTGTGTCTGGCCGGGCTTGGCCATCGGCTTGTCCATCAGGAACTTGAACGCGTTCGGATTGGGCGTGGGCTGGATGCTCGTGACCTTCATGACCCGCGCAGGATAGCAGGTCGGTCGGAGCGAGGCCCGTTTCCGCGTGGACCGCCGCACGTGGGGAGCATCGCGCGTGCCCTGCTGCCCTGGGCGCGATAGCCTGCAGCGAACGAGCGGTCGCGCGGTCCGACACCTGGGCGGACGAGACCGGTCGGCCTCATGGAACGGAGTCGCCCGCCCTTGCCTGCTCCTGATTGCGTCGCCTTCTACCTGCCCGGTCTCGCACACCAGCTGGGCAACCTGCTGCTCACGGTGCAGGGCAACGTCCTGCACCTGCAGCCTGACGACCTGGAGCGAGCGCAGCGCTCGCTCCTCGAGGCGGTGGAGCGCGGCGGCGCGAGCCTCGCGATCCTCCGCGCCTGGACGGGCGAGGACGGCAGCCCGCCGCAGGAGGCGTCCCCGCTGCTGGCGCGACTGGTCGAGCTCGCCCGCGTCCCGGCGCGGGAGCTGGGGCTGACGATCTCCCTGCGTGACGAGCAGCCTTCGAGCTGTTGGGTCTCGACCGACTCCTTCGTCCGGCTGTGCTCGGAAGCGATCTGGCGCGTCGCGTCTCACATCCCCGCCGGGACCGAGGGCGTCATCGGAATCTCCGCGCAACCCGCCGACGGCGGCGGCGTCGCCGTTCAGCTCGTCTTCGACCTCTCCGACGGCAGCCTGCCGTTTCCCCTCGCGTTCGCCGAGGTCGCCGACGAGCTCGGACCGAGCCTGCGAGACCAGGCGTGCCGCGTGGTGATCTCCAGCACCTCGGATTCCGTGACGCTGGCTTTCGCCGCGCCGCAGCCGGACGCACCACAGCAAGCTTGAAGTGTTCTTAACAGCGTCTTTGCACAGCCGGCTAACTAACTCTAGGGCACATCCGCGAGCTCCCTCTCCAACGCAGACACCGTGGCGAAACCGAAAATCCTGGTCATCGAGGACGAGCCAGACATTCTCGAAGTCATCTCGTACAACCTGGAGCGAGAGGGTCACAAGGTGATCTCCTGTCGCAATGGAGAGCAGGGGCTGAGCCAGATCCGGACGGACAACCCCGACCTCGTCATCCTCGACCTGATGCTGCCAGGGATGGACGGCGTCGAGGTCTGCCAGCAGGTCAAGGCAGATCCTGTGACCCGCTCGATTCCGGTCATCATGGTGACGGCGAAGGGCGAAGAGAGCGACATCGTGCTCGGGCTCGGGATCGGCGCCGACGACTACATCGCGAAGCCGTTCAGCCCACGCGAGCTCGTCGCGCGGGTCAAGGTCGTGCTGCGCCGGGGCGCGCTGCGCGAAGAGAGCGGCGGACGCGAGCGGGTCGTTCGGGGCGCGCTGACCGTCGACCTCGGCCGCTTCGAAGCGCGCATCGAGAGCGACCTGATCAGCCTGACGCCCACCGAGATGCGGCTGCTGCACTTCCTCGCCTCGCACCCAGGGCGCGTCTTCCAGCGCTCGCACCTGCTGAGCCGCGTGATCGGCGAGGACGCGATCGTGACCGACCGGAACATCGACGTGCACGTGCGCGCGCTCCGCCAAAAGCTCGGGGATCACGGCGCGGTCATCGAGACCGTTCGAGGCGTCGGGTATCGTTTCGCAGAAGCTTCTGCCTGAGGTGACGCGTCGCTCGGCGCGGCACGCATCCGACTTCGTGCAGGCAGCAGCGGCAGCTTGGTGATGATCTGGGAACCATTGCTCGTGGCCGTCGCCGCCGCGCTCGGCGTCGCATGGCGGCGCGCCGAAGGCGCTCGGAAGGCGGCCACGGCGCGGGTGCGAGGCGCCGAAACAGAGCTCACGGAGACGCGCTCGCAGGCCGCGCGGCTGGCGGCCGGTCTCGCGGGCGCCAGCGACGCGCTGGTCGTGCTCGACCCGCACCTGAAGATCGTCGCCAGCAACCCGGCGGCGCAGGAGCTGGCCGGCAGGGACGCGGCCGCGCTCGA
>JBMHDP010000080.1:0-2802 GCA_049889335.1 Planctomycetota bacterium | reverse complement strand
GGCGGAGCAGTAGCCAGCCCGCCCTGCACCACCTCGACGTGCTGGGGGTCGGGCGGCGCGCGGTGGACGACCGCGCGCCGCGCGCAGACGACGCGATCGAGTACTTCACCCGAGGGAACCGCCTGCTGCTGGACGCGGTCGCGCAGCTCCAGGTCGCCGCGACCGATAGCGAGCTGGCGCGCCAGGCGGCCGCGCTCCTCGCGCTCCTGCGGGGCAAGGAGCACGAGGGGATCAAGCGCGCCCGGCTGGCGCGCGTGTTCACCGCCGACCGCGTGACCGGCCGCCAGCTCAGCGCGATCGCGCGGCTGGCGCAGGCCAGCGACAGCAGCTTCTCGGAGTTCCTCGCCCTGGCCCCGGCGGCGCTCGCCGCAGAGGCGCGCGCGCTGGCAGAAGGCGACGACTTCGGCGCGGTCGAGCGCGCCCAGCGCCTCGTGCTGGACGGCGCGAGCAGCGAGGCCTTCGGGGTCTCGGCGGCCGAGTGGTTCGACGTCGCGACGGCCAAGATCGACAGGATCGCGGCGCTGTCGACGCAGCAGGCCGACGTGCTCAGCGAGATGTCCGACCGGCGCCACGACGAGGCCGGGGCGCGGCTGGTCGCGCACTTCGTCGCGCTGCTGCTGGCCGTCGGCGCCTCGACCTTCCTGCTCCTCGCCGTCCAGCGCCGGATCCGCCGCTCCGTGCAGGCGCTGGAGCGCGGCATCCAGCACCTCGCCGAGCGCGACTTGACCGCGCGCCTGGAGGTCGACTCCGAGGACGAGCTCGGCGCCCTGGCCCGCTCGCTGAACGCCGCGACCGCGCAGGTCGGGCGGGTGCTGGAGCAGGCCCGTGACGCCGTCGCCACGCTGCGCAACAGCGGGCAGGACATCACGGCCTCGGCCACCAACACGGCCAACGGCGCGTCGGCTCAGAGCCACGCCCTGCAGCGCGTCGCCGAGTCGATGGAGGCGCTCGTCGAGCGCACGCGGGAGACGGCGGACAGCGCCTCGACCAGCGACGAGATAGCCCACCTCGCCAACGAAGCGACGCAGGACGTGTCGAGCGCGGCGGGCGAGCTCGTCGACTCGATGACGAAGCTGCAGCGCGCCACCGAGGAGCAACGACAGGTCATCGACACCATCCAGAGCATCGCGTTCCAGACCAACCTGCTCGCGCTCAACGCGGCCGTCGAGGCCGCGCGCGCGGGTGAGGCAGGCAAGGGCTTCGCCGTCGTCGCAGAGGAGGTGCGGGAGCTCGCCAAGCGCAGCAGCGACGCCGCCGAGGAGACCAGCGCACGCATCGTCGAGTCGTCGAACTGCGCGCAGCGGGGCTTCGAGACCAGCGATCGCATGCGCGCCTCGCTCGCCTCGATCACCGAGCACACCACCCGCGTCCGCGAGAGTATGTCGAACATCGGCTCCGCGTGTGAGGCGCAGCGCGACGGCTCGGTCACGATCGAGCAGCACCTGCAGGAGGTGCAGCAGCAGACCGAGTCGTCGGCCGCGATGTCCCAGCAGCTGTCGGCGACGATCGGCGCGATGTCCGAGGAGCTCGATCAGCTCGGCGCGCAGATCGAGCAGTTCCGGACCAGCTGACCGACTCAGAGCCGGCCCAGCAGGCCCGCGCCGGCGGGGGCTGCTTCGGGCCTGATCCGCGTCGGGTCGCTGGCCCACAACCCGGCGAGCGAGCAGACCACCGCCTCGTCCGGCCACCACTTCACGTCGTCGTCCGAGCGGTCGCGCGGGTCGTCGCGGAAACACGCCAGCTCGTGCTCCTCCGGCGTGACGTCGCCGCGCCAGAGGTAGTGCCCGTGCTCCTCAGCGAACGCGTAGGCGCGGAGGCATCGGCCGCGCTCGCCCCGGGCCCAGCCGAACACGTCCCGCTCCGCGTCGGCCATGAACCAGAACGCCTCGCCGAACTCACTCGACAGCGCGCCGAGCTGAGCTTCGGTCTCGGCCGGGTCTGCCGTCCGGACGGCGACGTCCCGGCCGACCGCGAAGACCCAGCCGCCGACGGCGGGCGTCACGAAGACGCCCTGCTCGCGGACCTCGTCCAGCCCCGCGCGCCAGCTCGCCGGCAGGACGGTGCGCAGCCCGAGGGCGCGCGCGACGGCCTCCGGATCCGACGCGGGCACGGCGAACCACGTCCGGCCGGCGCCGAACGGGCGCGGGAGGTCGGGCGCGGCGTCCGGGCGGGCGGCACGCGCCTGCGCTGTCCGGCCTCAGGACGTCTCCGGCACCTGGGCCCGCCGGATCCGGACGAGGCGCTCCCAGCCGCGGAGCCCGAACAGGATCAAGCCGGCCAGCAGCAGCAGCGCGACGACGAGACCGGGGTGCATGCCGGGACCCTAAGCCGCGCTCAGCCGCCGGACAACGCGATCCACTCGCGCTCGGTCAGCACCGCGTCCAGCCTGCGGTCGTGGACCTCGGTCGGGACCGCCGGCAGCAGCTGCGCGTCGAACGCCACGCCGCCGACGAAGAGGTCGCCGCCCGCGTCCAGCCCGGCGAGCGCGCGGTCGTAGTAGCCCTTGCCCTGGCCGAGGCGGCCGCCGCGACGATCGCAGCCGAGCAGCGGCGCGAGCACGATGTCCGGACGCAGCTCGGGGGCCGCGCGCGCGGGCCCCATCGTATGGAAGCCGGCAGGCTCGAGGTCTTCGTCGCGGCGCCAGGCGCGGAAGGTCATCTGTTCGCCGTCGACCCTGGGCAGCGCGAGGCGCGCGGCGTGTCGGTCCTGCAGCGCGCGCGCCAGGGCGCGCGGGTCGAGCTCTGCGCCGACGGGCCAGTAGGCCGCGACGACCGCGCCCGGGCCGAACGCCGCCAGCGCCTC
>JBMHDP010000079.1:0-3256 GCA_049889335.1 Planctomycetota bacterium | reverse complement strand
AAGACGACGGCCGGGTACCAGTCCTCGGACTGGTCCGACACGTGATCGCCGCTCGGCAGGAAGGCGACGAGGTCGATGTCCAGCAGCTCGGCCGAGGTGACGCAGCAGAGATAGCGGCCGGACTCCTTGGCCTCGACCTGCAGCGTGGCGGTCGACTTCTGCCGCGCGGGGTCCCACCGCAGCTGGACCTGCTCGCGCGTCACCACCTCGACCTCGACGGGCGCGCCGCCGTCGGACAGGCGCTGGGCGAACTCCTCTCGGATCAGCTCCTCGATCGTCTTCTGCGCGTTCTGGGCTGCGACCTCGAACTCGGCCATCCAGGTCGCCTCGCGGCTGCTCTGCTCGGCCCGGCCGTCGAGCAGCTCGTGGAGCGTGTCGACGCGCTGCGCGTAGGTCGTCCCGATGAGCGGGATGCGCCGACCGTTCTTGGCCGCGAGGAAGTTGGCGCTGCTGATCAAGCCGATGACCCGACCGCGACGGTCTATGACCGGGCTCCCGCTGGCGCCGCCGGCGACGGGCATGCTGGTGTGGATCAGCTGCGCGTCGGCGACGTCGCCGCCGGCGTAGAAGAAGTCCGTCAGCGCGACGACGTTGCCCAGGTGCGTCTTGTGCTGCGGCTTGTCCGGGTTGAAGCCGATGTCCTCCGCCGGGAACCCGACCGTGGCGCACGCTTCTCCCGCGCCGAGCGTCCGGACCGCCTCCGCGCCGCGCAGCGCGAGGTCGGGAGCGAGCGCGCCCCGATCGCCGGGCGCGACGACCAGCAGCGCGACGTCGAACCCCCGCATGACGCGCTGCGCGGGGTTCTGCCGCACGGCCCCGAGGGCCTTGTAGAAGCGGGCCAGCTGGTCCCCGAACGCCGCGTAGGCCGGGTGCAGCCGCGCGGCCTCGACCTCGAGGTCACGGCCGCCAGCACCGCTGGGCCGCACGACCGTCGCGCCGGCCCGGAACTCGGCCGCGACGTGGGCGTTGGTGGCCAACAGGCCGCGCGCGCGGTCGACGACCCAGGCGGTCCCGAGCGCCGACGCGCCGTCGGCGCCCGAGCGCATCACGCAGTAGACCGAGCGCGCCGCCTCGGCCGCCGTCTCCGACAGGTCGGGCGGGGACTGCGCACGCTCGGAGATCAGGTCGGCCACGAGCTTTGCCTGCGCCGCATCGAGCGCGCCCTGCTTGAGCACGGCCGCGTCGGAACGCGCCTGCACGGCGAGCCAGACGCCGAGCAGCGCGACCGCGCCGACCCCCACCGCTGCGACGCGCGAGCGACGCCTGGCGGCGCCGAGCTCCCGCTCGACGGCGGCCGTCTGCCGACGCAGCTGCACCTCCGGCGCGCCCGCGCCGGGCTTGACGTGGAGCGTCGAGGCCGGCGCGTTGTCGAGCTTGCGGTAGCGCACGCCGACCCGCACGCGCGGGCCGCCGTGGCCGAGCCGCATCACCGCCCCGTCGTCGAGCACCGTGTCGTCGAACACCGGCTCCTTGCCGACCAGGACCGGGTTCTGCTTGTTGGTGCGGATCCGGATCCGCCCGAGCACGGCCCGCAGCGCGCAGTGCTGGCGGCTGACGCGCACGTAGTCCTCGGAGAGACCGACCTCACAGGCCTCGCGGTCCCGACCGACCCGGACCTCCTGGCCTTCGATCAGGTCGAACGGAAACTGCTCGCCGCGCATCGAGCCGTCGAGGATCTCGAGTTGGAGGTACATTGTCTTCTCTCACGAAGGCTACCAGGACATCCGCGCGAGCGCGCGGCGAGGCCTACTGCAGCGTCGCCGTCGCCGACGCCGACAGTTCGAAGCCGCGCGGACCCAGCGTCGGCGCGAACACGGCCTGCAGCGCCACCTGCAGCCCCTGCAAGTACGGTGCGTTCGGCAGCGCGAGGGGCACCTGCCAATCTCCTCCCGCCGCGGTCGCGAACGTCGCGAGCCCCGCATACGCCGCCAGGTCCAGGTGCGTCGCGCACTCGGACGTCACCTGCCAGACCGGCCCCGGCTGCGCGACGAGCAGGAGGCCGGGCGCGCCTGGTTGCCCGGCCACGCCGCGGCACAGCGCGGTCGCGCCGAGCGCGGGCGTGCTGACCTCTAGCGTCGGCGTACGCAGCCCCGCGCCGCAGCCGGTGCTCGACAGCGGCGCGAACGTCGCCCCGGGCGGCACCGTCCAGACCTCGTCGCCCTTCACGCCGTCGTCCGCGGTGAAGAACAGTCCGCCGCCCGACAGCACGAACGACTGCGGGCCGCTGCCTTGCGGTCCGGGCTTGAGGTCCTGCACCAGCACGGTGCCCGCCGCCGTCCCGTCCGACTTCCACAGCTCGGCGCCGTGGACGCCGTCGTCGGCCGCGAACCAGACGTTGCCGGTGACCGAAGTCATCCACGACGGCAAGCTGCCCTGCGCGCCCGCTCGCAGGTCGGCGACGAGGCTGGTCCCCGCCGCGGTGCCGTCCGAGCGCCAGAGCTCGAGGCCGTGCACGCCGTCGTCGGCGGTGAAGATCGCGACCCCCTGCAGGTCTGCGATCGAGAGGATGGTCGTGCCCCCTGCGCCGAGCACGACGTCGCGCGCGAGCGCGGTGCCCGCGGCGCTGCCGTCGGTGGACCAGAGCTCGACGCCGTGGGCGCCGTCGTCGGCCGTGAAGAACAGCGCGCCGCCGACCTCGGTGAGGCGCCACGGCCCGCTCGACGCCGGCCCCGGCCGCACGTCGGCGACCATCGCGGTGCCCGCGGACGTGCCGTCGGTCCGCCACAGCTCCCGGCCGTGCGCGCCGTCGTCCGCGGTGAAGTAGAGCGCGCCGCCCACCTCAGTGAAGTCGCGCGGCTCAGAGGACACGGGACCGGGCGCGATGTCGACCAGGAGCGCGGTCCCGGCCGCCGTGCCGTCGCTGATCCACAGCTCCTGACCGTGGACCCCGTCGTCGGCCGCGAGCAGGAGGCCGCCGCCGAGCGCCGCGATCCGATGCAGGCCGGACAGCGCGCCGAAGGGCGAGGCGCCCGGGTGGATGTCCGCTACCAGCGTCGTCCCGGCAGCGGTCCCGTCCGAACGCCATAGCTCGGCGCCGTGCGCGCCGTCGTTGGCGCGGAAGTAGGCGACCCCGCCGACGTCGACCAGCATCTCGGGCGCGCCGCTCTGAGCGCCAGGCCGGATGTCGCGGACCAGCGCCGTGCCGGCCGCGAGGCCGTTGGTCCGCCACAGCTCCTCGCCGTGCGCCCCGTCGTCGGCGACGAAGAAGACGTCGTTGCCGACCCGGGTCATGCTGCGCGGCCAGCTGCTGCTCGCG
>JBMHDP010000078.1:0-3337 GCA_049889335.1 Planctomycetota bacterium | reverse complement strand
CCGACGAAGAGGCTGTGCGCGGCACCTTCTGCACCAGCCCCGCGATCCGGAGCCTGCCGAGCAACCTCTTCACGGAGGTCGTCGGGACGTTCGTGCTCGTGCTCGGCGTCCTGCTCCTGGCCAAGCCCACCCTGAGCCTCGTGGGCGGCGAAGTGACCGAGTTCGGCCTCGGCGCCCTCGAGGCGCTGCCGGTTGGACTGCTCGTGTGGGTGATCGGCCTCGGCCTCGGCGGACCGACGGGCTACGCGATCAACCCGGCGCGCGACCTCGGTCCGCGGCTGGTCTTCGCGCTGATCCCGCGCCGCGGCAAGGCGCCTGCGGACTGGGGCTACGCCTGGATCCCGGTCGCGGGGCCGCTGCTCGGCGGCGCCTTCGCCGCATGGCTCCACGGCGCGCTGATCTAGCGTCGCAGGCCCGCTACCCGATGACCCCGCGACCGGCGTTGGTCAGCACGAGGCCGAACGCGTTCGCCGCGGCGTCGGGCACCAGGCCCTGGAAGTAGAGCCCGAATCCTGCCAGCGACGGCGTCGCCGGCATCGTGATCGACCACGTCGCAGCGCCCGCGGCCGCCGGCGCCGCCTGCAGCAGCCCGAGGTCGCCGACGAACTGCGCGCAGCCGGGCATGCCCAGCGAAGACAGGTCGATCGGCAGCGGCACCCCGCCGCTCTGCGAGCCGGACAGACCAGCGGCCACGAACACCAGCGGCGTCGCGGGGAGGTCTCCGAGCTCCAGCACAAGCGGCTGACCCAGGACCGGCGCCGAGCCCGGCTGAGCGTCGAGCGTCGGGGCGACGCCGCTGCTGCTCGGGCAGCCGCTGCCGTATGCCGACCAGCGCGCGGCGCTGGTCTCGACGAGCTCCCAGGTGTCGTAGCTGGTCGGGAAGCCGCCGTACTGCAGCAGCGCGTCGCGCGCCATGTCGTAGGCGAGGATGTGGTTGTTGCGCGCAGGGAACCCGGTCGGCGTGTGCAGCCGGTGCCAGTCGTAGCCGTCGAACTCCCAGGCGTCGTCTCCGTTCGCCCCGCCGCCGACGTCGCCGCCGGTCATCACCACGCGATGCCGCGCGAGGTGGAAGGTGGCCTTGTTGCCCCAGCGCGCCTGCGGCGTGGTCTGTGTCGTCACCTGGGACCAGCCGGCGCCGTCCCACTCCCACGTGCTCTGCGAACGCACCGGCGGGTTGCCGAGCGCGCCTGCGAACATCACCGCGCGGTCGCGCGCGAGGTCGTAGGCGGCCTCGATGGACCAGAGCCCGGGCGGCGAGTTCGCGGGCTGCAGCTGCGTCCAGTCGACGCCGTCCCAGGCCCACGTATCGTTCAGCACCGCGCCGGACGGCTGCGCCTGGCCGCCGAACATCATCGTGACGCCGCGCGCCGTGTCGTACCACATCGCGTGCGCGAACCGGCCGGCCGGGACGGTCGCGGGCAGCCGCTGCGTCCAGGACACGCCGTCGTACTCCCAGGTCTCGTCGAAGCCCGCGCTGCCGCCGAACAGGACGCAGACGCCGCGCGCCGCGTCGAAAGCCATCCGCGACCAGTAGCGGGGCGAGGGGCCCGCGACCGGCACGGCGGTCCAGTCGACCCCGTCGAACTCCCACGTCGCGCTGCCCGGGACATAGGTGCCGTCAGTGCCACCGAACATCACGGTCCGGCCGCGCAGGATGTCCTGCGCCGACGCGGCGTGGAACAGCGCGCTCGGGTTGGTAGCGGTCGCGACCACCTGCCAATCGAGCTGTGCTGCAGCGGGCGCGGAGAGGATGACTGCGAACGTGCAGGCCGACAGACGGAGGTTCGTCATGGCGAGATCCGAGAGAACGGGGAGAAGGCAGACCCGCGGGAGCAGGCGTCGATCTGATCGTCCCGCTCTGGCATGCGGCTGCAAGCCCCCGACTCTCGAGCGCGCGAGGCTGCGCGTCGCGCCGCGAGCCCAAGCTCACGGTGGCAGCGTCTCTTCGCCGACTTATGATCGCGCCGCCCGGCGCACGCGCCCGCACCGCACTCCCCTCTCCCCGTTCGTCCCATGAGCCAAGACCACACCTACCCCAAGCTCCACAACGCCGCCTGGCCGGGCCTCGTCGGCAAGGAAGAAGGCACCGAGAACCCGCCGATCCCGTTCGAGCAGATGCTCGACTGGACCGCCGACGCCGAAGTCAACGGCCAGCGGTTCGACGGCATCGACCTGTTCTTGTCGCTGCCGCACACCGACATCGACTCGACCAAGGACGACCTCCAGAAGCTCGCCGACCAGGTCGGCGGCAAGGGCCTCGTCATCGGCTCGCTGGTCGCGCCCGTGTGGACGCCGACCGGCGGCGGCTCGGCGATGGGCGACGAGGAGTCGCGGCAGCAGTTCCTGACGCAGGTCGAGAAGGCCTGCCGCATCGCGCGCGACCTGCGCGAGCTCGGCATCCGGCCCTACGGCGTCGTGCGCATCGACTCGGCCGCGGGCGTCAGCGAGTGGAGCCAGGCGCCCGAAGAGAGCCAGGCGCTGATCGCCGACACCTTCCGCAAGGCCGCCGACATCGCCGAGGCCCACGGCGAGAAGCTCGCCGCCGAGGGCGAGATCTGCTGGGGCGGCATGCACAGCTGGAAGCGCATGGTGCAGTTGCTCGAGATGACCGACCGCAAGGGCACGCTCGGCTTCCAGGCCGACATGGCGCACACGCTGCTCTACACGATGGGCTACAACGCGCCCGAGGACCGCATCCTGCCCGACGACTACCAGTGGGGCGACCGCGCGACGCTCGACGCCGCCTACGTCGAGATGACGGCAGCCCTGCGCCCGTGGGTGCTCGACTTCCACGTCGCGCAGAACGACGCGACCGTGTTCGGCTCGGGCTCGCACGACAAGACCGGCCGGCACTGCCTGCCCAAGGACCCCGACGGCAAGCTCGACATCCCGCACTACGCGGGCTTCTGGCTCAACAACCCCGACGGCACCGCGACCAAGGCCGTGCAGCACCTGTGCTGGGACGGCTGCATGTTCGACAACTCGGTGATGGCCGACCCGCAGACCTGGAACGACATCCTCGAGGCCATGCTGTCCGTGCGCGCCGCGCACGGCTGGTCGTAGGAGCGCCGACATGAGCAAGCAACTCCGCATCGGGCTGATCGGCACCGGCTTCATGGGCCGGGCCCACAGCAACGCCTACCGCAAGGCCCCCAACTTCTTCGACCTCGGCATGGAGCCGGTGCTGCAGGCCGTCTGCGCCCGCAGCGACGGCGCCGCCGCCGCGTTCGCCGACAACTGGGGCTTCGCCTCGTCGGAGACCGACTGGCGCCGGATCATCGAGCGCGACGACATCGACGCGGTCGACATCTGCACGCCCAACGACAGCCACAAGGAG
>JBMHDP010000077.1:0-19720 GCA_049889335.1 Planctomycetota bacterium | reverse complement strand
GCGACCTTGTCGGCGAGGATGCCCTTGTTGGCCTGGCGGCCGAACTGCTCCTCGTTGACGGCGAGCTTGCCCGCCTGCTGGTTCATGCTCTGCGCATCTTGATTCGTGGTGCCGGTCATTCCTCTTTCCCTCTTTCCCAGTTTCTCTATCGCGCCCGGCCCGCGGCCGAACACGCTCCCAAAGTGCTCCCAGTCAGTCCTCTGCGGCCAGCCCCGCCGGCCACGGCGCCTCGAGCTTGCGTTCGAGGTCCGAGACCAGCCTGGCGAGACAGCGCGCGGCCGTACTCCCCGGGAAAGCCTCGCTGAGCGACGTTCGCCGTGAAGCGGCGCCGTCAACGGAGCTATCTTCCGGCAGCCATCCGAGCCAGTTGAGGTCGAACCCCAAAAAGCGCTCGGCGCTGCCCCTCAGCTTCGCGAACACCCGCGCGGCCTCCTCGGCCGAACGGGCGCGGTTGACCACCGCGTGGACAGGCTTGTCGAGGCCGTCCCGGTTCAAGGCCGTCACCACGCCGGAGGCGTCGGCGGCGGCCGCGAAGTTGTTCGTGGTCACCAGGACGATCTCGTCCGCCATGGCGACGTAGTCGGTCACGTCCCTGCCGACACCGGGGGCGGTGTCCAGCAGGATGACGTCGAAGGCTGCCTTCAGCTGCTCGACGACGCGGCTGCCGCCGCGGGCGAGCCGCAGCCCGCCGGGGCCGGTCGCCGTGCTGTCCTGCAGCGGCGCGGCGCCGGCGACGGACTCCCGCAGGCTGCGCTGCGGTCGCGCGCTGGGCGAGACAGGCGCCGCGGCGGGGCCGGGCTCGGCGTCGACCAGCAGGGTGCGGTGGCCGCGGCGGCTGAGCTCGCAGCCCAGGCGAACGGCAAGGGAGGTCTTGCCGACGCCCGCCTCGCCGGACAGCAGCGCGAGGACTCGGGTCCCCGCGGCTCGTTCCCTGGAGTTGCTCCTGTGCTCTTGCATCCTTGCCAACCGCGGCACGGCCTCCCGCGCCCTGCCCAACATCGGCCAAGTGCGTAGGGGATCTTGCGGCCAATGCCGGCGCGGGCAGCCGAACCCGCCGGATCGCAACGCTCCGTGCGGTCGGAGGTCGCGGCGCTGCCCCAGGGGAGTGTGCGTTCTCCCGACACCGGCGAACGGCCGGAGTCTCAGCTTGGAATTCCTTCCTCGCGGGCTCTTTACCGGCGGGCTCGAAGTCGCTAGCGTGTCGCGCCCGAACGGGGCTGTAGCTCAGTTGGTAGAGCGTTGCGTTCGCAATGCAAAGGTCAGGGGTTCGAATCCCCTCAGCTCCACCAGAACCGTCAAGGCGGCTCGCGCGACGTGAAAGTCGGGCGAGCCGCCTTCGTTTTTTCTCCGAACCGCCTCCCATGGGCCATCCGGTGGCTGGGCAGGGCCGGTCGGGTGGGCGGGACCGGCGCGAAAGCGCGCGTCGGCGTGGTCGCGCACCCGTCGGTCGCTACCATACTCGCCTCCGAAACGCGCCTCGGCCGCCCTCACGCGGGATCCCCTTGGGGTCGACGGGACGTTCAACCGATCGAGGAAACAGCAAACGAGTATGGGTCGACCTGTCATTGTCAGCGCCTGCCGAACCGCCATCGCGAAGTTCCAGGGCGCGCTGTCCCCCCTGACGGCGCCTGCGCTCGGCGGGCTCGCCGTCGCCGAAGCGCTGCAGCGCAGCGGCGTCGCCGCCGACCACGTCGACGAGGTGCTGATGGGCAACGTGCTCCAGGCCGGCCTGGGACAGAACCCCGCCCGCCAGGCGCAGCTGGCGGCCGGGATCCCGGAGAGCCAGGCGGCCGTGACGATCAACAAGGTCTGCGGCTCGGGCCTCAAGACCGTGATGCTCGCCGCGCAGGCCATCAAGGCGGGCGACCTGACGTGCGCGGTCGCGGGCGGCATGGAGTCGATGACCAACACGCCCTATCTGCTCCCCAAGGCGCGCGCCGGCGCGCGCCTCGGCCACGCCCAGGCGCTGGACGGGATCGTCTGGGACGGGCTCTGGGACCACTACAACGACTTCCACATGGGCAACACGGGCGAGCTCGTGGCCGAGAAGTACGGCGTGACCCGGGAGGAGCAGGACGCCTACGCGGCGGACAGCCACCGCAAGGCCGTCGCCGCGCAGCAGGCGGGCGCGTTCGACGCAGAGATCTTCGCCGTCGAGGTGCCGCAGCGTCGCAAGGACCCGATCTCGTTCTGCAAGGACGACGGGCCGCGCGCCGACTCGACCGCCGAGGCGCTGGCCAAGCTGCGGCCGGCGTTCAAGCGGGACGGCGGCACGGTGACGGCGGGCAACGCCAGCTCGATCAACGACGGCGCCGCCGCGACGGTCGTCTGCGACGAGGAGTTCGCCGACGCACACGGCTTGCCGAAGCTGGCCCGCATCACCGGCTACGCCACCGGCGGGCTGGCGCCCGAGTGGGTGATGATGGCCCCGGAGGTCGCCACCAAGAAGCTCTGCGCGCTGCTCGGCGTCGGCGTCGGCGACTTCGACCTCGTCGAGATGAACGAGGCCTTCTCCGTTCAGATGGTGGCGTTGCAGCGCGAGTTAGGCGCCGACCCGGCCAGGTGGAACGTGCACGGCGGCGCCGTGGCGCTGGGCCACCCGATCGGCTGTTCGGGCACGCGCGTCCTGGTCACCCTGCTGCACGCGCTGCAGCGCCACGACAAGACGACCGGCATCGCCGGCCTTTGCCTCGGCGGCGGCAACGCCGTGGTGATGGGCGTCGAGCGCATCTGACCCCGCCGCATCCTGACCCCCGACTCCTCACTCCCCAGCCATGACTGAAACGAATCTCCCCGAGGCTGTCGCCGTGATCGGCGCAGGCACGATGGGCAACGGCATCGCGCAGGTGTTCGCCCAGAGCGGCGTAGACACGCACCTGATCGACGTCGACCCACAGGGCCTCGAGCGCGGCGTCGCCAACATCCACCGATCGCTCGGCAAGTTCGTCGAGAAGGGCAAGCTCAGCGCCCAGGACGCCGAGGCCACCAAGGCGCGGCTGCACGCCTCGACCGAGATGGACCCGCTGGCCCAGGTGCAGCTCTGCGTCGAGGCGATCACCGAGAACCTGGAGGTCAAGTCGCGCGTCTTCGACGCCGCGGACTCGCGCCTGCCGCCCGATGCGATCCTGGCGAGCAACACCTCTTCCATCTCGATCACGGTGCTCGCGGCGAAGACCCAGCGCGCGGACCGCGTCATCGGCATGCACTTCATGAACCCGGTGCCGCTGATGAAGCTCGTCGAGGTCATTCGCGGCAACGACACGTCCGACGCGACCTGCGCGCAGGTCGTCGGCTGGTCCCAGGCGCTCGGGAAGATCCCGGTGATGGCCAACGACTACCCGGGCTTCGTGGCCAACCGCATCCTGATGCCGATGATCAACGAGGCTGCCTTCGCACTGATGGAGGGCGTCGCCGAGCGCGAGGCGATCGACGAAATCATGAAGCTCGGGATGAACCACCCGATGGGCCCGCTGACGCTGGCGGACTTCATCGGCCTGGACGTGTGCGTCTCGATCCTCGACGTGCTCAAGGACGGCCTCGGAGACGACAAGTACCGCGCCTGCCCGCTGATGCGCAGGCTCGTCGCGGCCGGGCACCTGGGCCGCAAGACCGGCAAGGGCTTCTACGACTACAGCAAGTAACCAGCATGACCACGACCACCACGGGCGCAGGCGCGCAGGTCACCGACTTCCGGCTCACGCCGGAGCTCACCGAGTTCCAGCAGACGATCCGCGACTACTGTCGGGAGCACCTCGGCGAGGCCGAGGCCTACGACCGCGAGACGCGGTTCCCCAAGGAGGCCGTCGCCGCCGCCGCGGCGCAGGGTCTGCTCTGCACCACCGTCGCCAAGGAATACGGCGGCACGGACCTGGGCAACCTCGCGAGCTGCGTGATGCTCGAGGAGATCAACTCGGTCTGCGTGTCGACCGGCGTGACGATCAGCGTGCACAACTCGCTGGTCAACTCGCTGCTCGGCAAGTGGTGCAGCGAGGAGCAGAAGCAGCGCTGGTTCCCGAAGATGGTCAGCGGCGAGTGGCTCGGCGCCTACTGCCTGAGCGAGGCCTTCTCGGGTTCGGACGCCGCGGCGCTCCGCTGCGAGGCCAAGCGGGACGGCGACCACTACGTGATGAACGGCGCCAAGCTCTGGATCACGACGGGCAGCGAGGCTGACCTGTTCGTCGTCTTCGCGCGCACCGGCGAGGACCGGGTCAAGGGCATCTCGGCGTTCGTGGTCGAAGGCTCGCTGCCGGGCGTGAGCGTCGGCAAGAAGGAGCGCAAGCTCGGTCTCAAGGGTTCGCCTACGACCGAGATCGTGCTCGAGGACGTGCGCGTGCCGGCGGACTGCCTGCTCGGCGAGGAGGGGCAGGGCTTCACGATCGCGCTCGACACGCTGGACGGCGGCCGCCTCGGCATCGCCTCGCAGGCCTTGGGCATCGCCCGCGCCGCGGTGGACCTGATCCGAGCGCACCTCGGGGCGCAGGTCGACCACAAGGGCCGTCCCAACGCTTCGCAGCCCGACCAGTGGCAGCTCGCTGACCTCGCCGCCGACCTCGACGCCTACCGGCTCTTGACGTGGCGGGCGGCCGTGATGCGTGACAACGGGGAGCGGTGCGGCACCGAGAGCGCGATGGCGAAGTCGTGCACCTCGCGCCTCGCCAACCGAGCGGCGCGCGCGGCGGTCTCGATCCTCGGCGAGCGGGGCGCGAGCGGCGCCAGCGCTGCCGAGCGGATCCTGCGCGACGCGCGGATCACCGAGATCTACGAAGGGGCGACGGACATCCAGCGCCTCGTCATCGCGCGCGGCCTCCTGGCATGACCCACGTGCCGCCCGTCGACCCTGCCGGCGCCCCGCCGCCTGGCGTCCCGCAGCAGCAGCCGTCCGTGACCGGAGGGCAGCCTCGTGAGCCGCGCGGCGTCGCGTTCTTCGTGGCGATCTTCCTCGGCATCCTGCTGCTGGTCTCCGCCGGCCTGAACGTGCTGCTCCTCCTGCTGAGCGTGGGCAGCCTCGCCACCGCGGGGCTCGGGGACGGCGGCGGGGCAGGCTTCGACGAGGTCTACGTCGCCGGGGACCGCGACGGGGGGCGCAAGGTCCTCCAGATCGGGGTGCGCGGCGCCATCGCCGAGGGTAGCAGTCCGCTGATGGGCGCTGCGGGCGGGACCGTCTCCGCGGTCCGCAGGGCGCTCCGCTACGCCGCGCGCGAGGACGTCGAGGGCCTGCTGCTCTACATCGACTCCCCCGGCGGCGGCGTCACCGACTCCGACCGCGTCTACCAGCTGCTCGCCGAGTTCCGCGCGGAGCACCCGGAGATGCCGGTCGCGGCGCTGTTCGGCGACATGTGCGCGTCGGGCGGCTACTACATCGCCGTTGCGGCGCAGCACGTGATCTCGAGGCGCACCTCGATCAGCGGCAGCATCGGCGTGATCATGTCGTCCTGGAACTTCGCCGAGATGGCGAAGGAATACGGCGTCGAGCAGATCGCGATCAAGTCGGCGCGCACTCCCTACAAGGACATGCTGTCGCCGACGCGCGCGATGTCCCCGGAGGAGCGGGCGATGCTCACCAGCATCGTCGACGAGCTCTATGACCAGTTCGTGGCGGTCGTGATGGAGGGGCGCGGGATGGACCGCGCCGCCGTCGAGCGCGCCGCCAACGGCGGCATCTACACCGCGAAGCAGGCGCGCGAGCTCGGGCTCGTCGACGACATCGGCGACTACCGGACAGCGATCGCCTGGTTCGAGCAGCAGCTCGGCGAAGGCGTCAAGGTCGTCGAGCAGCGGCGCCAGCTCGGCTTGGCGGACCTGTTGCTCGGCGCGGCCGCCGCGCGGTCGCCCGCGCCGGGCGTCGAACAGCTGCTCACCGCGACCAGCGGTCCGCGGTTCCTCTACTTCTGGCAGGGCGGGCGCTGAGCCCCTGCCGACCTCGAACATCATCATGCACAACCTGCAACTGACCGAAGATCAGGAGATGGTCGTCGACACCGTGCGCAAGCTGGTGGCGGACGCCGTCGCTCCCAAGGTTCAAGAACTCGACGAGCACCGCTCGTTCGTCCGCGAGTGGTTCGACGGGCTGGCCGAGCTGGGCGTCTACGGCCTGTCCCTGACCGAGGCGAGCGGCGGCGCAGACATGGGGCTGGTGCCCTACGTCGCGGCGCTCGAGTCGATCGGAGCGCAGAGCAGCTCGCTCGCGCGCCTCTGGATCGGCCAGGCGCAGGCGGCGCTGGCCCTGGAGCAGGCGGGCGGCGACGTCGACGAGGTCGCCGCGGGCGCCAAGCTCGCGGTCTTCCTCGGCGCGGAGCACGGCTTCACGCTCGCCGACGGCAAGCTCACCGGCGCGGCCGAGCTGGTGCCCGGGGGCGCAGAGGCCGACCTCTTCGTCGTGGCCGCCGCCGACGGCGCCGGCCGGGCGCTCGTGACGGTCGAGGCCGGCGCGTGTCAGCGCGAGGCGCTGCACAGCCTGGGGCTCAACAGCGCGGGCTGCGCGCGCGTCGGCTGCGACGGCGTCGCGGCGACGGCGCTCGACAACGCCGACGCGGCGATCGCGCGGGCGGAGCTGGCGGGCATGCTCGGCGTCGCGGCGGCGAGCGTCGGCGGCGCCTGCGGCGCCATCGCGGCCGCCAAGAAGCACGCGGGCGAGCGCATCGCGTTCGGCAAGCCGCTGTTGGTCCAGGGTGCCGTGCAGCGCAAGCTGGTCGAGTCCGGCCGCGCAGCGTCGGCGGCGAGGCAGCTCACCTGGCACGCCGCGCGCCTCGCCGACCTGGGTCAGGACGCGGCCGACGCGGCGATCGAGGCTCGCATCGCGGCCGTCGACGCGATGGTCTATGCGAGCGACGAGGCGATCCAGATCCACGGCGGCTTCGGCTACACGGTCGAGTACCACGTCGAGCGCCACTACCGCGACGCCAAGACCTTCGAGGTCCTCGACGGCGGCAGCGGCGAGCTCCGCGACCGCCTCGCCGCGATGCAGTTTGCGTAGCCCCGCTGCGCTGGGCTGGGGCTACTCCGCCGCGTAGCCGAGCGCGGCCCGGTAGGCTGCCTGCGCGAGGTCGAAGCGTAGGCGCGCGTCGACCCGCTGCGCCCGCGCCGACGCCAGCTGTCCCTCGCGCAGCTGGACGTTGAGCAGGTCGCTGAGGCCGAGGTCGAACTTGCGCTGCTCGGCCGTCACGAGCTCCTCGGCGCGGTCGACGTTCCGTTCGTTGAGCTCGATCTGCCGAACCGCGGCGCCCATGGCGGAGCGCGCGTCCAGCAGCTCGTTGCTGATGCGGTCCCGCAGGAAGCGCTGCTCGATGCGGAGCCTGCTCCGCGTGGCCTCTGCTTGCTGGAGCCTGCCGAGCGCCTTGCGTCGCTGGATCGGCACCTTGAGCTCGCCGCCGACGAACAGCTCGAGGTCCTCCCGGTCCGCGTAGGGGCGGCTGCTCAGCGAGGCTGCGCCCTCGACGATCACGTCGAGCTGAGGCATGGCCTGGTTCTCCGCGAGCTCGGCCTCGGCGCTGACCTGGTCGATGCGCAGCTGCAGCAGCTCGAGCTCCGGCCGGGCGCGGAGCGCGCGGACGAGGTCGACCTGGAGGCTCGTCTCGGGCGCGGTGAAGGCCGCCTGCGCCGCCTGCGGCAGGTTGGCTTCGCCTGCCACCACCGGCAGGTCCTCGTCGTCGCGCAAGAACAGCGACAGCTCGAGCGAGGCGCGCTGGAACGCGCGCTCGGCCTGCACCACGTAGATGCTTCGCTGCGCGATCAGGCGCTCGTTGTCGATCAGCGCGATCGGCGCCAAGAACTGCCGCTCGACGGCGCGCCGCAGGCCTGCGTCGCGTTCGTTGGCGAGCTGCAGCAGCTCGCGCGCGATCCCGAGCTTGCGCCCGGTCGCGAGCCACTTGCGGTAGCTGGAGGTGGCCTCGCGCACGAACTGGATGCGCGCGCTGCGGATCTCCGGCGCCGCGATCAGGGCGCTGATCTCGGCGATCCGGACGCCCGCGCGCCGGCCGTCGATGCTGCGGTTCTGCAGCAGCGGGAAGCGCCCGCCGAACACCAGCTCGCCGTCGCCCTGGGTGCGGTCGCGGTAGTAGTCCGGCAAGGAGCCGTCGCTGATCCGGTAGCCGCCGTAGAGCGTGTCGCCGGTCGCCAGCGGCTGTTCGATCCGTCCCTGGGCGACGGTCGACTCGTAGAAGCCCTGGATGCGGCCGCCGACCTTCGCCGACAGGTAGGAGTCGAAGTTGCCCATCGCGGCCAGCAGGCGGCCCGACGCGATGTCGCGCTGCAGCAGCTTGGCGAGGTACGGCGGGTAGCGGCCGACGACCGACGCCAGCACGGCGTCGAGGCTTAGCTCGCCAGCGAGCGGCTGGGCGGGGGCGGGTGCAGGCGGCGGCGGCGGCGACATGCCCGGCAGGTCGGCCACGGCGCGTCGGCCCTCGATGGACGCCGCGCCGGCCGGCGCCGACAGCGTCCCGCCGAGCGCGCGCGGCACGAACGCCTTGGGCGTGCAGGCGCCCAGCGCCGAAGCGATGGTGAGCAGGAGCGTGATCCTCACTCCTGCTCCTCCTGCGCCGGCTTCTTCACCGTCGGCGGGAACCCGTTGAGCTGGCGCCACACCTCGAAGCCGAGCGACACCTCGTCGAGCACGACCCAACCCTTGGTGCGCACGCCTTGGCGCAGGAATCGGCGCGGCCACGCGTGCGGGTTCTCGGCCTCGTGCACGTTCTCGAACGTCAGCACGCTCCGGAGCCAGTCGACGAGCGGCCCTTCGTGCTCGGCGAACGGTCGCTCGTCGGGGAGCACCATCACCCGGTACTTGCCGGTGCCGTCGTCGAAGCGGTCGACGAACGCGACGCGGCCGCCGAAGGTGCCGATCGCGGCCGACGGCCAGCCGACCCACTGGATCGCCGGGTAGCCCTCGAACTGCAGCCGCACGTGGCGGCCGACGTCGATGAAGGTCACGTCGTTGCCGTCGACGAGCAGCTCGACCGCCAGCTGCTGCGACTCGGGGATCAGCGTGGCGAGCGTCTCGCCCTGCTTGACGAAGCCGCCGCCCTGGCCGTTGGCGACGAGGTTCTGCACGTAGCCGTTGACGGGGGCGACCAGCTGCTGCTGCTGCTGACGGGTGAGGTCGCGCTGCAGCTTGGGGATGGCGCCCTCGGCCGCGGCGACGTCACCGGCGGCCGCGTCCCGCTTGGCCCTGGTCTCCTGGACCTTGACCAGCTCGGCCTTGCCGACGCGGACCTTCTTGCTGCGCGCAGCTCGCAGGTAGGCCTCCGCGCCGACCACGGCGGCCTGCTTGGCGGCGAGGTCGGCCGCGGCGACCGCCTGCTCCTGCTTGGCCTTCTGCAGGTCGAAGCCCGCGCCGATGCGGTCGGCGACGAGGCCGGTGTACATCTCGAGCGCGAACTCGGCGAGCTCGAGCTTCTGCCTCGCGACCGCGACCGCCTGCTCCTTCACCTTGACGTCCTGGACCGCGGCTGCGATCTCGTCGTCTGCGAGCTGCAGCGCAGCCTCACGCGCCTGCTCGGCTGCGCGGACCTGGTGGTCGAGCTGCTGCTGCTTGCCGCGCGCGGCGTCACGCTCGCGCTCGGCGGCGGCGAGCTGCTCGGTCAGGCGCGCCAGGATGTCGGGGTCGTTGTCGGCGAGGTCGACGATCGGGTCGCCCTGCTGCACGTACTGGCCCTCCTGGACGTGCCAGCGCAGGACGTTGCCGTCGGTGCGCGCCTGGATGGGCATCGGGCGATGGACGGGGTCGTACTCGATCACGCGCCCCTGCCCGGGCAGGTTCTGCTGCCAAGGCGCGAGCGCCAGCACGACGGGCGTGACCAGCAGCAGGAGCAGCACGAGCTTGCCGAACCGCCGGGTCACGCGGCGCTTGCCCGCGAGCTCAAGCACCTCCAGCTCCACGGCGGGGAACGCGGGCTGTTCCAGGTCCGTGCGGCTGCTCACGACGACACCTCCACCGCGCACGCGGCCGCGCCGCAGTCGAGCGTGCGGTCGCACGCGTCGATCACGTCGGGCTGGTTGGTCGCCACCAGCATCGTCCACTCGTGACATTCGTCGAACAGGTGCGCGATCACGCGCCGACGCAGCGACGGCGTCAGCTTGTCCAGCGCGCCGTCGAGCAGCAGCAGACGCGGCCCGCCGAGCACCGCGCGGGCGAGCATCAGCTGGCTCGCCTGGCTGGGCGTGAGCGGCTGGCCGCCGGTCACGAGGCGGGTCTCGAGGCCGTCGGGCAAGGCCAGGACTTCGTCCCAGAGCCCGACGTCGCGCAGCGCGTCGCGCACCTCCGTCGCGGTGATGTCCTCGCGGCCGAACGCGAGGTTGTCGAGCAGCGTGCCCTCGACGATCTCGGTGCCGTGCACGAGCGCGAACTGGTCGCGGGTGCGGTCCAGGCGCAGCTGCCGCAGGTCCAAGCCGTCGACGGTCACGTGTCCGGAGGCGGGCTGCCGCAGGCCGTAGAGCACGTCGAGCAGCAGGCTGGCGTCGCCGCCGGCAGGTCCGGTGAGCGCGACGCGCTCACCAGGCGTGACCTTCAGTGTGAGGTCGTCTGCGTCTCGGTCTTGCTCGGTCGAGCAGCGCACCTCGCGCAGCTCCAGTTCGACGCCGCTGCCGGTGAACTCCGGGGCTGCGCCGGTCTGCCGCTCGAGCGGCAGGTCGATCAGGTGGCCGAGCTTGCCCGACGCCGCGCAGACGTCGTACCAGCTCTCGAGCACGCTGCCCAGCTTGGTGATGTTGGCGACGACGGCGGTGACGATCAGCTCGCTGGCGACGAGCTGACCGGGCGTCAGCTGCTGGTCGATGACCAGCCAGCCGCCGATCGCGAGCACCGCGGTGCTCGCCAGCACCTGGAGGCCGAGCGCGCTGCAGATCTGCCGGAACAAGACGCGGAAGTGGCGGCGCCGCGCCTGGATGTAGTCGCCGGCGAGGCGCTCGGCGCGTCGGCGCGCGAAGTCGGCGCCGCCTTGCGTGCAGAACGCCGTCGTGTGCCGCGCGAGCTCCTGCAGCCACTTGGCGACCTCGTACTTGGCCGCGGACTCGTCCACGGCGGTGCGCACGCCGCCGGCGCCGAAGCCGAACACGAGCAGCGCGATCGCGGCGAGCAGCGCCAGGACGAACACCAGCAGGAACGGGTGGTAGAACGCCAGCACCGTCACGCCGACGCTCGTCGTCAGTGCGATGTTGGTGACCTCGAGGAAGAGCTTGGAGCTGCTCTTCTGCACGGTGACCGTGTCGAAGAACCGGTTGACCAGCTCGGGGCCGTGGGTGCGGTCGAACGCGCGGATGTCGACCCGGGGCAGCCGCCACGCGAGGTCGCCCACGACGCGCACGAAGACGCGGCGCTCGACGACCTCGGCGATCCACGCCTGCAGCGCGCCGAGCAGGCCCTGCAGCAGCAGGCAGCCGAGCAGCACCGCCACGAGCACGACCAGCGGCGTGAGCAGCGTGCCGAAGGTGATGTTGCTGATCAGCGCGTCGACGGTCAGCGGCACGCCGAGCGTCAGCACAGCGGACGCAGCGCCGTAGACGACGATGGTCCGCAGGTCGGCGGCTTCGGGACGCAGCAGACGGGCGTACTGCTGCCAGGGAGTCTTCTTCTCGGTGGTCACGGTGGAGCGGCGGCGCGAGGTAGGGCATCGCGCGGGGGCCTTCAAACGAAACCGCCCTAAAAAAGGGCTCGTTCCGGCCGAATTGGCTATCGGCGCTCAGGCGTGCCGAACTTGCCACTCTCGAGCTCGTCGCTCTGCGTGCTTAAGTATCCTTTTGACAGGCGGTTGCTGCAGGAGCCGCCGCCTCGTTCGGACATATGCGCAGACGAACCGGGCGAGGGTCGTAGGCCCACCGGGCTCTCCCGCGCGCTGCCACGCGGCCAGCAGGCGGCCGAGATCGCGACCGCACCCGCGGGTGTCCTGCGCGCTGTGCAAGGTGACCCCGTCGAGGTCGACCATGAGGACCTCGTCGGTCCCTGGTCGTCGCACGAGGTTGTCGAACTTCAGGTCCCGGTTGCGCAGCCCGTGCGCGTGCAGCCGACCTACGGCGCGACCCAGCGCGCGCGCGGCGCGGGCGACCGCGGCCTCGTCGAGGTCGCCTCTCGTCAGCTCGGCGCTGAGGTCCGGGCCGTCGATCCGCCGGACGAACACGCGGCCCTGACCCTCGTGAAGCCGGAGCGCCAGCGGGGGCGCGGTGGGGACCTCGGCGAACAGCAGCCAGTAGTGCGCGCGCCAGAGCTTCTGCGCCTTGCCCTGGTCGCGCTGCTTGACCGCGAACGCGTCGGTGAGCCAGACGCCGCCGCGGCGGCCGAGGCGGCGCGGCGCGTGCTCTTCGGGGCAGAACGCCGCGGTGGCCGTCCGCAGCGCGTCGTCGACGCCGTCGTCGCCGACGAACCAGCACCAGCGCGGCGTCGCGCGCCGGCGCGGCTCGACCTCGGTGTGTCGGCAGTCGCGCTGGCTGCGGCGGCCGAACGAGCGGATCGAGGTCGCGCGCAGCTGTCTGGTCGCGCGCGCGAGCTCGGCGCGGAAGCCCGCGGGCATCGGGCCTTCGGCGAGGTAGCCGCGCAGCAGAGCCCGCAGCGAGGGGTCGAGCGGACCGCCGTCGGTCGGATTGCAGAAGAACGCGAGGCCCGCGGCGCGCCGCCGCGCCGACATCGCGCCGGCGCGCTGCATCGCGGTGAGGTCGCAGAGGACGGGCGCGCCGTCGGGCCCGATCAGCAGGTTGCCGGGGTGGAGGTCGCCAGGCTGCAGGCCGAGGTCGTGGACGTGGCGGAGCGTGCGCCCGGCGGCCTCGGCGCCGGCTTCGCTGCCCGGCAGCGTCAGCGGGGCCGCGTCGACGGTGCGGGTCACGACGAAGCCCCCGAGCCCGCCGCCGTCTCGGGCCAGGCCGTAGGCGAGCGGCTCGACGGCCGGCAGGCCGGCGTCGAGCGCCTGCCGGAGGTGCGCCGCCTCTCGTTCGCCCTTGTGCCGCCGCCGCAGCGCGTCGCGCGCCTTCGCCGCGATCGTGTCCGCCCGGAAGACCTTGATGTGCACGTCGACGCCTGCGAGGACGCCTCGGAACACCCGGCGCACGCTGCGCTCCTTCTGGGTCGCGAGGCCTCGCGCCGACCAGGCGGAGACGTCGTGCTGCAGCAGCTCGACCAGCGCGTCCCGGACCTCGGGCGCGGCGGTCAGCTCGGCGCCACCGGCCAGCTGTTCGGAATGCGTCAGAGCTTGGTTGCCCGGCGTCGGGCCTTGCGGAACCATGGGCGGGGCGATGTGGCGGTTGCACCGATACTACCTGAAGGAACTCGCGGTCAACGCCTCGATCACCTTCACGGTGATGTTCGCGGTCGTGCTGATCTCGCTGGTCTACCGCGGGATCCAGCGCTCTCAGGGCGGCGGCCTGCTCGACGCGGCGCTGATCACGCTGTTCTTCGCGCTCGACGCGCTGCCGCACCTGCTGACCATCGCGTTCCTGATCGCGACCGTGATGACCTTCACGCGGGCTGCGCAGGACCGTGAGCTGATCGCGGTCCGCGCGGCCGGGATCTCGCCGCGCGTGCCCATGCTCTCGGCGGTGCTGGTCGGCATCTTCCTGTCGGTGGGGGCCTCGTTCGCCAACCACTACCTGATCCCCGAGGTGCACTTCCGCAAGTACCGGGTGATCGCCGACGTGGTCCGCAGCGCGTTCACGAACCTCAACCTCGGCGGGGACCGCATCACCGTGCTCGACACGGGCTACATCGTGACGTTCCGCGACCGCGAGGAGGAGACGGGCGACTACCTCGACTGCACGATCTACTCGCCGCGCCCGATCGGCCGCGGCCTCGAGTCGCCGATCGTCTACGTCGACCGCGTCTCGGTTCCGCCGCTCGAAGGGGCCGCCGTCGACAGCGACCTGACCATCGTGATGTCCGGCGTGCGGGACCCGATCGGCGGCGTCGCGCCCGACACGCTGACCTTCCGCGTGCCGATCGACGAGCTCGGCTCGAGCGGCGTGCGCGCCGAGAAGGACGACGACGTGCGCAGCGACCAGCTGCTCGCCGAAGTGCTCCGCGGCGTGCACCGGCACCCCGAGAAGGCGACCTACACGCTGTTCCGGCGGTGCTGCTTCGCGCTGATGCCCGCGCTGCTCGCGCCGATCGGCTTCTGCATCGCCGAGATGGCGCGGTTCCGCGGCCGCGTGCTGGCGCTGGTGCTGTCGCTCGTGCCGCTCGCGATGTTCTACCTCGGGGAGGTCCTCGGCGCCCGGCTGCTGATCTCCACCAAGAACCCCTGGTGTGGGTGGATGCCGGTCGCGCTGCTGACGCTGGTGGGAGCGCCGCTCGTCTGGAGGCAGCTGCGCCGATGAAGCGCCTCGACCTCTACGTCGGCAAGATCGTGCTGGGCGCCTTCGTCGCGTCGCTGCTGTTCTTCCTGTTCCTGTCGGTGCTGGTCGACCTGCTCAACAACCTGCCGCGCTACGCTGAGCGCGCCGCCGACGAGGGGCTCGGCGGGCTGGAGCTGGCCGCCTACCTGGGGCTCTACTACGCCAAGCTGCTGCCGGTCCTGGTGACGACGGTGACGCCGTTCGCGACGGTCATCGCCGGGATGTTCGCGGTCGCGCGCCTGCACGGCGCCAACGAGGTCGTCCCGATGCTGTTCGTCGGGCGCAGCATCCACCGGGTGCTCTCTCCCGTGCTGTGGTGCGGCGCGCTCGGCGCCGTGCTGATGGTCTCGAGCTGGCAGTGGGTCGTCCCGCACGTCGGCTCCGCGCTCGCCACCAACGAGACCTTCCTGCGCCAGGGCAGCGCGATGCAGAAGTTCCTCGTGCACGAGAGCCACGAGCAGTTCAGCAAATACATGTACGTGCGCGCCTACGACCCGGTCGAGAAGCGCATGCACGACGTCCGGCTGCTGATCCAAGGCGAGCTAGCCGCCGACGCGACGCTGGTGACGGCGCCGCTGGGGACCTGGGACGACGCGCGCGGGGACTGGCGGCTCGAAGGGGGGCGCAGCGACCGCGCCGACGGGGGCCGGCCGCAGCAGTGGCTCGACCGGCCCGACGTGACGCCGGAGGTGCTGCTGCAGCAGTCGCGCGAGTCCGTCGACCCGGAGACCATGTCCTACACGGACCTCGTCTCGCTGATCGAGACGCGGCCGAACCGCGCCGACGTCCGCCTGGCGCTGCACCGGCACATCACCTACCCGCTCGCCAACATCCTGCTGCTGCTGCTCGCGCTGCCGATGGCGGTCCGCTACGAGCGGGGCAGCCGCGTGGACCGGCTGCTGGCGGCGATCGCGATGTGCGCCGGCTACTTCCTCCTCGACCTCGCCTGCCAGCGCCTCGGCCAGCGCGAGTGGCTGCACCCGATCGTCGCGGCCTGGACTCCGACCATTGTGTTCGGGTCCCTCGGCGTCGTACTCTTCAGCAGCACGAGATCATGAGCGACGCACACGACCACGGCCGCCGGCCCGGCTGGATCATCCTCATCCCCGTCGCCGCCGTCGTCGGCGCGACCGCCTGGTTCATCGTCGCGATGGCCGGGCGCTGAGGCGCGCGCGATATCCGAGTCGAAAGAGATCATGCTGCGATCTGCGCTCCTGCTCGCCCTCTGCGCCCCGCTCGTCGGGCAGACCCAGCCGAAGCTGCGCCCGCAGAGCTTCCACTTCGACGACTACCGTACGTTCTTCCAGCTCGACGCCGCGGCCTTGCGGGACACGGGCGTCTGGGAAGAGCTCAGCGTCGCGGGGCTCGGGGCGTATGTGGCCCTGGTCCGTGAGCAGTTCGGCTTCGACGTCGACCACCTCGACCGGCTCACGCTGACCGGCGGCATGGTGCCGACAGGCGAAGACGCGCGCGCGTTCGAAGCGGTCGTCGTGCTCGAAGGCAACGCCGCGCTCGAGCCGCCCGCGGACCTCGGCGGAGACTTCTACGAACGGACGACGATCGGCGGCCACGACCTCTACACCTACCGCTGGGGGGGCGACGCGTTCGTCGCGCCGACGCCGAAGCTGCAGGTCTACGGCAAGCCCGCGCTGCTGCGCCCGGTCCTCGAAGGCCGGCCGCGCGCGGGGCTGCCGTCGCCGGACGTGATGGCCTACACCGCCGGCAAGCAGGACACGCTGCTGCAGTGGGTGGTGGACCTCGAGCAGGACCCGCAGCTGCGCGCCGAGTTGCAGGACCTCGCGAAGGCCGAGCTCGCGGGTCTGCAGTGGCCCGAGGGCGACGCGCCGACCACGCTCGCGGGCCGGGTCGCCGCGACCGGCGATGAAGATGACCGTCACGTCCTGCTCGAGGTCGTGCTGCGTCACGGCACGGCTGGCGACGGCCTGGCGCGCTCCGAGGAGATCGGGAGCGCCGGCGTCGCCGCGCTCAAGAAGCTCCCGCAAGCGCGCATGTTCTGGTCCCTGCTGAAGCGCGTCGAGTTCGAGCGCAGCGGGACGGACGCTGTCTGGCGCGTCGACCTCGGCCGCGCGCGCAGCCTCGGAGGGCTGCTGATCACGGCCACGCCGTTCGTGTTCCTGGGGCTGACCACCGCGCGGATGGTGCAGCAGCTGGGAGCGCAGCAGGGCGTCGGCGTGGTCGAGGTGGAGGAGCCTCCGCCGCCGCCGGTGGAGCCGCCACCTGCCGGGGGCGGCGGGCGCTGACGTCGCCTCGCGGGGCGGCCGCTGCGGGGCTGTCGCTCTGGTGCTGTCGCTCGGGGCGGCGCGGCAGCGGGCCAGCCGCTCAGGGCCAGCCGCTCAGGGGCTGCCGATCACGAACGCGCGTCCGCCGGTCGCGTCGAGCTGGAGCGGCAGCGGCGACGTCGGGTCGAGGACCACGCCCTGGGTGTAGAAGCTGGCGCCGACCGCAGCGGGCACGTTCGGGAGCGTCCAGGTGACCGACCCCTCGCCGTTGCTCAGCAGCATCGGCAGGGAGACGTCGAGGCTGACCAGGAGCGAGCAGGTCGGCGCGCCGACCACGCCGAGGTCGAGCGGCAGCGGCGCGCCCGACCACGCGGTGTTGGACAGGCCAAAGGCGAGGACGCCGACGGCCGCGGCGGGCGAAGCCCCGACGACCGCCTGCTCGAACGGCAGACCGACGTAGGGCAGGCTGCGCTCTTCCAGCGCGACGCCGTTGGTCACGAAGCAGCCGATGCCGAACGGCGTCACGCTCGCGGGGGTGACCGGGCGGTAGGTCCAGGTGTCCTGGAGCAGCGAGCCGAGGGCGACCGTGCCGCCGCCGGTCACGAACGCCCCGCGCGCCGGGTCCCACGCGCTCGCGCCCGCGTTGCGGTCCGCGGGCTGCGACGCGGTCGTCCGCACCGTCCAGCTTGCGTCGAGCTCCAGGGTGTCCCCGAGGTCGGTGAAGACCCCGTTGGCGATCCGCAGGCCGCCGTGGAGCACGACCCGCCGGCGCGTCGGGTCGTAGCCCATCGCCTGGTCGCAGAGCGTGCCCGGCAGCCCGGCGAGCTGCGTCCAGCTGACGCCGTCCCACTGCCACGCGTCGGACAGCGTGCTGTTGAGCGGGGTGCGGAACCCGCCGACCATCACGCAGGCGGCGCGTGCGTCGTCCCAGACCATGCGGTGGGCGCCGCGGCCGACCGGGCTCGCGCCGCTCGGAGTCCGCTGCGTCCAATCGACCCCGTCCCACTCCCAGACCTCGTCGGTGTCCTGGCCGCTCGGGACGAAGCCGCCGAAGAGCACCACGACTCCGCGCCGCCGGTCGAAGGCGGCGGCCGCGCCGAACCGCACGGTCGGCTGGTTCGCGGGGCTGCGCTGCGTCCAGGCGTTGCCGTCCCACGTCCACGTCTGCGGCGTCGGCGTCGGCAGGCCGCCGAACAGCACGGTCTCCGCGCGCGCCTCGTCGAAGGCGAGCGCGGGCCGGCTGCGCGGCGAGGGCCGCGGGGAGGGGGTGCGGTCGGTCCAGGAGGCGCCGTCCCACTCCCGCATGGTGAAGACGGGCACGCCGGCGACCTCGCCACCGTAGGCGACGAGGACGTCGCGCTGGCTGTCCCAGCAGGAGCCGTTGAAGGGCGGCGGGGCGTTCGTGGACGCAGCCAGGGTCCAGTCGACCTGGCCGGGGAGTGCTCCGAGGAGCGCAGCGGCGCAGAGCGCCGTGAGTCGAGGCGAGCGGGTCATGATGGATCGGCGGCGTCGCGGGCGCGAGGTGGGGGTGCGCCGGCCCCCTTGTAGTCGAAATCGTGCCCGGGAGCAGGCGCGCGGGGCCGCGGCGCGTGGGTTATCCTGCCGACGCATGCTGCGTTCCTCCGCAACGTCGTCGGGCAGGTTCCTCGTCGCGGTCGCGCTGCTCGGTGCGGCGCTGGTGGGGCAGCGCCAGCGCGCGCGCGCCGGCGAGGATCCGTACACGCGCGCGGAGCCGGCCGTCCTCGACCGCCTCGGCTACGTGTCGCTCGGCCCGTTCGAGCTCGGGGCCGGGCACGACACCCGGGCCGTCGAAGAGCTGCTCGGGACCGAGCCGGTCGTCTGGATCGAGACCGCGCACTTCCACCTGGGCTGCTCGCTCTCGCCGCTCGCGCTCCGCGGCCAGCAGGACTGGAGCAAGGAGTGGGTCCAAGAGGTGCGCGCGGAGCTCGACGAGCTGCGCCCGCTGCTGCCGAAGGGGCGGCTGAAGAAGCGGGTGAAGTCGCTGGACCCGTGGCTGCGGGCGCACCTGACCGCGCGCCGCCTGGAGCGGCTCTACGCCGAGGTCTGCGCGGTGCTGGGGCGCGACGACGCGTGGTTCGCCGACGGCTCCCACAACGCCAATCGACCGGAGGAGTTCACGGGCGAGGGGCCGTACCTCGGGATGCGGCAGAAGCCCTTCGTGCTCGTGCTCCAGAAGCGCAGCGCGCTGGCGCGCTACACGCGCCAGTACCGCGGCCGGGAGACGGTCGAGTCGATGCGTCACCACGACCTCGAGTTCGGCGGCATGTTCTGGGGCTGCAGCCAGGAGTCGGCGAACAACCTGTTCCAGAGCGACTATGCGCTGCACGCGAGCCTCGCGTTCAACGTCGCCCACAACCTCTACACCAGCTACCGCTGCTTCGGGCACGACCTGCCGCCGTGGCTCGTGACGGGGCTCGCGCACCTCCACTCCCGCCGGGTCACGCCGCGCTTCCCGAACTACGACCGGAGAGACCCCGACGATCGGCGCGACCGTAGCCCATTCTGGGACTGGGACGCCCGCGTCGCCGGGTTGGTCAAGAACGACGTGTTCGGGCCGTTGGCCGAGCTCGTCCGGGTCGACTCGGCGGGCAAGTTCGGCATCGAGCAGCACATGCAGTCCTGGGCCGTGGTGGACTACCTCGCGTCCGAGCGCTCCGAGGAGCTGGCGCGCCTGCTCTTCGCGCTCAAGGCTCCCTTCCACGGCAGGCTGCGGACGCCGACGGGCGCCGAGCTGCAGCAGCGGCAGCAGGAAGCGATCGCAGCGGCCTTCGGGGTCGCCGTCGACGCGGTCGACGGCGACTGGCGCGCGTTCGTCCGAAAGAATCGGAGCAAGCGGCGCCGACGCCGCTAAGATCGGCGGCCGGCGGGCGCGCGACGAGCGGACCTGCTCGACGGTCGCCGCGAACGGCCGCTGCCGAACCCCGGACCTTTCTCCAGGAGCCACGTATGAACCCTCTCCGTTCCGCGCTCGCGCCGCTCGCGGTGGTGACCGCGCTCAGCGCTTCTTTGGCTGCTCAGTGCACCTCCTACACGCCGTACGTCCCGCCGCCGGAGTTCGGCGGTCCGCGTCCGACCGGCGCGTCGACGCCGAGCCCTGCGGCGCCGCAGCCGGCGCAGCCCTCGTCGCCCTCGACCGGGGCGCCGGCCGCGCC
>JBMHDP010000076.1:0-3985 GCA_049889335.1 Planctomycetota bacterium | reverse complement strand
GGTCCGCTGTTGCATGGTGACGGCGAGGCCGCCGTCGACGCTCCGGATCGAGAGGCGCAGGTCCATCGGCTCGGCCGCGGGGATCGGCTCCGGCACCGGGTCGATGCCCGCGGAGCGGTCGGTCGGCAACGCGCCGGGGCCTGGCTCGATCTGGACGGTGGGCTTGTCCTGGTGGTGCGCGACCTTGTCGTGGTAGGCCTGCTTCTTGTCCTGCTCGTCGGCCGCGGTGCGCGACAGGCCGCTGTCGGCTTGCGCAGCGAGCGTGCCGGCGAGCAGCAGCGAGCCGCAGGCGATGGCGAAGGTGGCGAGGCGGCGGGTGGTGGAGTCGGTCATGTCTGTTTCTCTCGTGGGGTGGGGGCCGCGCGGGTCGCGGCCGGTCAGGGAGAGCCCCCTGCGCGAGGGCGGGACCACGCCAGGCTTCTGCTAAGAAAATCGGTGCGTCAGGTCTCCAGGCGGCGCAGTGAGCCGCGGGACGGGAAGAGGTCCGGAGGCCGGGGCGCCGGGACCCCGCCGCATCCGTGCCCGTCAGCTCGCGGGCCGCTAGACTCCAGGCATGGACGACTTTGGCCCGACGATCCGCGACCAGGGCAAACGCGGGCGGCAGCGCCCCAAGACCGCGCAGCTGCTCGGGATTTCGCCTGGCGCCCCGACGGTGACGCTCGACGGAGAGCGGGTCGCGATTGGGCGGCTGCCCGGAAACGACGTGCACCTGCCCTCGGACCGTGTCAGCCGGCGCCACGCGGTCGTCGACCGCGACGGGGACCGCTGGCTGGTGCAGGACCTCGGCTCGGCCAACGGCACGACCGTCAACGGCAAGGCCCTGGAGCCGCGGGCGCCGCTGCAGCTTCAGAACCAGGACGTGGTCACCGTGGCCGACGATCGATTCCTGTTCGTCGACTGGCGGGTGCAGCTGCCCGACGCGCCTTTGGCGGACTTCCAGCTGGACAGCGCCGCGGTGACTGACGAGGTCGACCGGCTGCTGCAGGAGTTCCGGCTCAAGCCGCCGGGCGGCGCCGACGGCGAGGCGGTCTGAGCCGGGTCTGCCGGCTCAGCCGGTGCCGAGCGTGCTGATGATGCGCGCGTCCTGCAGGTCGTTGGCGAAGCGCGCGCGCGCCGTCAGGTAGTGCTTGACGGTGTTCTCGAACGCGAACAGCGCCGGCTCCTCGATGTACGGATCGAGCAGCAGCAGCGTCAGGTCGTCCTTCTGTCGGGCCTCGTTCAGCTGGTAGCTCCAGAGCGTGTCCTCCAGCGCGTAGAGCGAGTGCAGGAGCCGCGCCAAGAAGCTCTGCGCCGGCTCGTCGTCGGCCGAGTCGATGAAGTGCGTCGCGATCACCACCAGCTTGCGGTCGTCGCTGCTGCGGCCGTGGTCGGCCAGGATCGAGCGGAGCGGGGTCTTCTCGACCAGCCCGCCGTCGTAGTAGGTGACGCCGTCGATCGGGATCGGCACCATGATGCCGGGCAGGGACATGCTGGCGTAGATCGCCGGCAGCAGCTCGCCGCGCTGCAGCACCCGCGCCTGCGGGCGACCGCGGTCGGTGCAAACCACGCAGCGCAGCGGGATCGGGCACTCTTCGAAGGTCTTGACGCGCAGGCCGCCTTCGATCGTGTCACGGAATCGCTTGCCGCGAACGACCCCGTTGGGCAGCGGCCGCCGGAACGGCCACAGGCTCGACAGCATGCGCAGCACGAACCGGGTCATCCCGATGTCGACCGCGCCTTTCTCGCCGAGCCCGCCGACGCGCTCGAGCACGTCGTGCGCCTTGGCGCCGCTCGCCCAGCCGCCCGCGATCACCGCGCCGGCGCTGGTGCCCCAGATCTCGTCGACCTCGTGCGCGAGCTCGAGCTCTTCGAGGATGCGCCAGAGCGCGACGTTGCCGCAGAGCCCCGCGAGCGCGCCGCCTCCGAGCGACACGACGACCTTGTTGCCGGGGTCTTGGACCAGGCGCCGCAGGGTCGCGTAGCGGCTGTCGGGCAGCGCATCGCCCAGGCGCTCGGCCTCGGCCGCGAAGGACATCTTCTTGGCCATCAGGTCTGCGCTCCGTCGGCGCCTTCGGCCTCGATCCGCGTGAGTAGCCCGTCGACGATCTCCTGTAGAGCGCGGCTGGCCGGATGCTCGGGGAGCTTGACCGAGAACAGCCCCTGGCTGCCGAGCGCGGCGATCTCCTCGGACAGCGTCAGCGTGCCGAGCACGTCGTGGTCGAACAGCTCGCGGACGCGCTGCCGGAGCGCGTCGTCGTCGACGCCGCGCGGCACCTTGTTGCCGATCATGTAGATGTGAGGCACGCCGAGGCGGTCGGCGACCTTCATCAGCACGGCCGTGCCGTGCATGTCCTGCGTGTCCGGACGCAGCACGACCAGGAGCACGTTGGAGACGGCGGTCGTCAGCATGGTCTCGCGGTTGAGGCCCGGGTGCGTGTCGATCAGCAGGAAGTCCAGCGACAGGTCGTCGACCAGCCGCAGCAGCTGGTCGTTGAGGCGGCCGACGTCGTAGCCGTCCGCGGCGATCCGCACGATCGTGTCGACCTGCATACTCGACGGGAGCAGCCACAGCTGCCCGTCCGAGTCTTCGGGCAGCTCGTTCGACATGTCGTAGGCCGCGTCCTGGATCTCGCACTTCTCGAACAGGTAGTCGCTGACCGTGTGCGTGAGCCGCGAAGCCGCGAGCTGCAGGACCATGTGCACACCGGGCGACTGCAGGTCCGTGTCGAGGATGGCGACCTTGTGACCCCGCGCGGCGAGCTGGTAGCCGATGTTGGCGGTCAGGTTGCTCTTGCCTGTGCCTCCGCGATAGGAGTGGATCGAGACGATGCGGCCCATAGCTAGCGCGAACGGTAGGCGCGGCCTGCCCGGCTGCAAGCGGAGAGCCTGCGAACGGGCATGCGGAGTCGTCCGCGCGGCTGAGCAAGGATCGCCACCCGTGCCTCTGGACGCGCGCCTCGCCTGACCGGCAGGCGGGACGCGGACCTGCGCGGAGGGGCCTCGGGCGCATTTCCATGGTTGACTCGCAGTGCGCGGCGCGCCGCCGTGGGGACGCTTCTTGCTCGCCGCAAGCGACCCTTACGAACTCTTGATCTCGAGGACGTTGCTGGACCGAAGCCGCAGTGCTACACGACTGGAATGAAGCACATCCGCCCCGCGGTGGTCACCGCCGTCTTGTGTCAGTCGCTCCTGGTCGCCCAGGGCTTCGGCGCCCCGCAGATCGTGTCGTCCGTCGTGGCCAACTACGGCGACCCCATCACCGCCGACCTGGACGGGGACGGTGACCAGGACGTGATCGTCTTCCGAATTTTCACACCAACGAGTGGGCCGACGGACTGGCGGATCGTGTGGCTGGCCAACGACGGCGCGGGCAACTTCGGCGCGCCGCAGACCGTCACGACCGCGGTGTGGCCGGACACCGAGGTCCACGCTGCGGACCTCGACGGCGACGGGGACATCGACCTGATCTCGGCGCAGACGCAGCAGGGTAAGCTCGCCTACTACTTGAACGACGGCGCGGGCAACTTCGGCTCGCAGCAGATCATCCCCGGGCCCGCGGTCACGGGGAATCAGACGGGTTGGAGCCCCTACTCGATCGACACCGCCGACCTCGACGGCGACGGCGACCTCGACATCCTGACGGGGTACTACATCCAGTTCGGAACGGAGCGGGTCGTCTGGTTCGCCAACGACGGGGCCGCCAACTTCAGCACCGCGCAGATCATCGACACGACCAACCGCGTCGAGGTGCGCGCGGGGGACCTCGACGGCGACGGAGACGAGGACGTGATGGGCTGTCCTACCGGCGTGGGTTCTGCGACCGCAAGCTATTGGCTCAATGACGGCACCGGGGCCTTCGGGCCGATGCAGAGCACGCCGGGGGGCAGAGGCAAGTTCACCCTCGGCGACCACGACGGCGACGGTGACCTCGACTTCGTGCGGACCAAGGTCGGTGGTGGTCAGTGGCAGGCCTGGATGCCCAACGACGGGCAGGCGAACTTCTCCT
>JBMHDP010000075.1:0-9754 GCA_049889335.1 Planctomycetota bacterium | reverse complement strand
GGGGCGGGGGCGGGGGGGGGGGCGCCCGCCCCCCCCCCGCGGGCGGGGGGGCGGGGCGCCCCGCCGCCCCCCCCGCGGGGGGGGCCCGCGACGGGTGGCTCGACGCGGGCCCCGCCCACGCGCTGCCCGACGGCGGCGCCGTGCGCGTCTGCCGGGACCCGGACCACCCGATCGCGGTCTTCCGCGACGGCGACGCCGTCTCCGCCCTCGCAGGCGTCTGCGCCCACCAGGGCGGCCCGCTCGCCGAGGGACGGCTGGTCGACGGCTGCGTGACCTGCCCGTGGCACGGCTACCAGTACCGACCGCAGGACGGCCAGAGCCCGCCCCCCTACACCGAGAAGCTGCACACCCACCGGGTGCGGATCCGCGACGGCCGCGTCGAGGTCGACCCCGACCCGCAGCCGCCCGGCACGCACCTCGAGCCAGCGAGGATCCCGTCATGAGCGCGCCCCCACCGGACCGAGACACGTTCTACGTGGGCTACCTGCCGCTGCCGGCGCAATTGCGCGCGTTCGTGCGCGGCGCCGTCGCGCTCGCCCTGCTGGCCGTGGTCGGCGTGACCGTGACGCTGGCGACCGCCCAGCCGCGCGCGGGCGACGGCTCGTGGGCCGAGGACACCGTGAGCTTCGAGGGCGTGCTGACCCTCACGCCGTACCCGATGCTGCACGGCGCGGACCCGGACGGCGGCAGCGGCGCGAGAGCGTGGCTGCTGGTCAGCTCGATCAAGAGCGGCGTCGCCGCGCGGGCCGCGGCGGCGCTCGGAGACGCGCCCCAGAAGCGGGTGCGCGTCCGCGGCCATGCCCTGCGCCGCCGCGGCCAGCGCGCCGTCTCGCTGGTCGACGACCCGGACGCCATCACCGTGCTCGGCGACGCCCCTGCCGTGTCGCCGTCGCCGCCCGCAGCCGCGGGGACCTTCGTCGGCGAGATCATCGATCCGAAGTGCTGGCTCGGCGCGATGCGCCCCGGCTCGGGGCTGGTGCACCGCGCGTGCGCGTCGCTCTGCATCCGCGGCGGCATCCCGCCGTGCTTCGTCGGCGGCCCGGAGGGCCGACCGCCCCGCTTCTACGTGCTCACCGACGCCGCGGGCGCGCCGTGCAACGACGCCGTGGCCGAGCGCGCCGGGGTCCTCGTGCGCCTGCAGGGCGACCTCGTGCAGCTCGGCGCAGCGACCCTGCTCCGCTGCGAGCTCTCCACCATCGAAGACGTCCGCTGAACCCCGTCATGAACGCCGTCGCCATCGCCTCCTGGGACGGGCTGCAGCCGCTGCAGCCGGCCCACGCGCTCGTCGCCAACGTCGACCTCGTCGTCGTCCGTCACGCCACCGAACAGCCGACGGTCTCGGTGCTCTACGGGCGCTGCCACCACCGCGGCGCGCTGCTCGCCGACGGACGCGTCGAAGGCGACAACCTGATCTGCGGCCTGCACGGCTGGGACTACCGCTTCGACTCGGGCGTCTCGTCCTACAACCACGACGAGGCGCTGCAGAAGTTCTCTGCGTGGGTGGAGGACGGCCAGGTCTGGGTGGACCAGGACGAGGTCGCGGCCTGGGAGCAGCAGAACCCGCAGCCGTTCGCGCGCGACGCCTACCAGGGCAGCTACCAGGACCCGCACGGCGACGACGTCGAGCCGCACGTGCCGCTGATCCGGCAGCTCGCCGCCGAAGGCCTGAGCAGGACCGGCCACCACGGGCCCTCGGCCGCGATGGGCGTGCCGCGGGACCAGCTGCCGACGTGGGACGACCTGCAGGTCGTCACCGCGCAGCTGCACCGCCTGCCGCTGCTCGACGACGAGCCGGTCGCGACCGAGCTGGTGATCGGCCCGGGAGCGCGAAAGCCGCTGCGCCTCGACGTCCCGCTGTTCGTCAGCGACATGAGCTTCGGCGCGCTGAGCGAGGAGGCCAAGGTCGCGCTCGCGCGCGGCGCGCAGCTGGCCGGCACCGGGATCTGCTCGGGCGAAGGCGGCATGCTGCCCGAGGAGCAGCAGGCCAACGAGCGCTACTTCTACGAGCTGGCGTCGGGCCGCTTCGGGTTCTCGATGGACAAGGTGCAGCGCTGCCAGGCGTTCCACTTCAAAGGCGGCCAGGGCGCCAAGACCGGCACCGGCGGCCACCTCCCGGGGACCAAGGTGCAGGGCAAGATCGCGGCCGTGCGCGGGCTCGAGCCGGGGCAGGCCGCGATCTCGCCGCCGCGCTTCCCCGACTGGACCTCCGAGGAGGACTACCGGCAGTTCGCGGCCGAAGTCCGCGAGGCGACCGGCGGCATCCCGGTCGGCTTCAAGCTGTCCGCCCAGCACGTCGAGCGCGACCTCGACGCCGCGCTCCGGATCGGCGTGGACTACGTCATCCTCGACGGCCGCGGCGGCGGCACCGGCAGCGCCCCGACGATCTTCCGCGACAACATCTCCGTGCCGACGATGCCGGCCCTGGCGCGGGCCCGCCGCCACCTCGACGCCGCCGGGCGCCGCGACGTGACCCTGATCGTCACCGGCGGCCTGCGGACGCCGGCCGACTTCGTCAAGGCGATGGCGCTCGGCGCCGACGGCGTCGCGCTCTCCAACGCCGCGATCCAGGCGATCGGCTGCCTGGGCATGCGGGCCTGCCACACCAACAACTGCCCGGTCGGCATCGCGACCCAACAGCCGCACCTGCGCGCGCGGTTGCCGGTCGACCTCGCGGCGCAGCGCCTGCAGCGGTTCTTCGAGTCCGCCGCCGCGCTGATGAAGGTCCTGGCGCGCGCGTGCGGGCACCGGCGGCTGGCAGACTTCGGCCCCGACGACCTGACGACCTTCGACCGACACGTCGCCGAACTGACCGGCGTCGCCTTCGGCGGCGTGCGCGCCTGAACGCCCCCCCACTCTCTGCTTTGCCCCGACCTGACATGACCGACGACCGCCGACTGCACTGGTTCAAGGTGCTCGAGAAGGACGAGCTCGCGCCAGGGCGCGTGCGCGTCGTCACCGCAGGCCACAAGAGCCTCTGCCTCACCCACCACGACGGCGTCATCAGCGCGCTCGACAACCGCTGCCCGCACCAGGGCGGCCCGCTCGGGGAGGGCTCGATCGAGGGCGGGTGGCTGCGCTGCCCGTGGCACGGCTGGGACTTCCACCCCTGCACCGGCAAGCCGCCCGGCGGCTACGACGACGGGGTCGAGACCTTCCGCGTCGACGAGCGCGAGGACGGCGTCTGGGTCGGCCTCGAGCCCGAAGCAGAGCACCAGCGCACCGTCAGCGACGCGATGGTCGAGACCCTGGTCGCGTGGGGCGTGCGCAACGTCTTCGGCATGGTCGGACACAGCAACCTCGGGGTCGCGGACGCGATGCGGCTCCAAGAGCAGCAGGGCAAGCTGCGCTACGTCGGCATCCGCCACGAAGGCGCGGCCGCGTTCGCCGCGTCGGCCTACGGCAAGCTGACCGGTCGACCCGCGGCCTGCTTCTCGATCGCGGGCCCCGGCGCGACCAACCTGCTCACCGGGCTGTGGGACGCGCACGTCGACCGCGCCCCGGTGCTCGCGCTGTCGGGTCAGGTCGACACCCAGGTCCTCGGCCCCGGCGCGTTCCAGGAGATCGACCTGCAATCGGCCTTCGTCGGCGTCGCGCCGTTCACGCAGGTCGTGCTGCGGGACAGCAAGCACGTCGAGCTGGTCAACCTGGCCTGCAAGAAGGCGATCCTCGACCGCAACGTCTCGGCGCTGATCTTCCCCGACGAGGTGCAGACGCTGCCCGCGGGCGAAGCAGCCGTCGGCGGCCCGGACGGCCGCCTCACCCGGCAGACGATCCAGCCGCCGACGGCGTCCGTCGACGACGCCGTCGCGCTGCTGCAGGACAAGCAGCGGCCGACGATCATCGTCGGCCACGGCGCGCGCTTCGAGATGGACGCCGTCATGGCCCTCGCCGAGCACCTGAACGCCCCGGTCCTGACCACCTTCAAGGGCAAGGGCCTGGTGGCCGACGATCACCCGCTCGGCTGCGGCGTGCTCGGCCGCAGCGGCACGCCGATCGCCAGCTGGTTCATGAACGAGTCGGACTGCCTGCTGGTGTTCGGCGCGAGCTTCAGCAACCACACCGGCATCACCCCGAAGAAGCCGCTCGTCCAGGTCGACCTCGACCCGATGATGCTCGGCAAGTTCCACGCGGTCGACGTGCCGGTCTGGGGCGAGATCGGCGTGACGGCGAAGCTCCTGCAGCAGCGGCTGGCGGACAAGCGCGACACGATCGACCCGCGCGGCGAGATCGCCGAGCGCTGGCAGCTCTGGCGCGTGGAGAAGCGCCGACGCCTGCGAGACGACCGCGGCGAGGGGGTCAACTCGGCCGCGATCTTCGCGGCGATGAGCCGCCACGTCCCCGAGGACGCGATCCTCGCGGTCGACGTCGGCAACAACACCTACTCGTTCGGCCGCTACTTCGAGTGCCGGCGGCAGGCGGTGCTGATGTCGGGCTACCTAGGCTCGATCGGGTTCGCTCTGCCCGCGGCGCTCGGCGCCTGGGCCGCGACCCAGGAGGACGACCCCCGCTTCGCCGGCCGCAAGGTCGTGTCGGTCTCCGGCGACGGCGGGTTCGGGCAGTACATGGCGGAGTTCACGACGGCCGTCAAGTACGGCGTCGACCTCACCCACGTGCTGCTCCACAACCACGAGCTCGGCAAGATCAGCAAGGAGCAGCAGGCGGGTCAGTGGGACGTCTGGCAGACGTCGCTGGTCAACCCGGACTTCGCCGCCTACGCGGAGAGCTGCGGCGGGCTCGGGGTCCGCGTGACGCGCGCCGAGGAGCTCGATGAGGCGCTGCAGCGCGCGCTCGCGCACGACGGCCCGGCGCTGGTCGAGGTGATCTCGGACGCCAAGCTGATCTGATGGTCGAGGCGCTCGCGCTCGGGGCCCTCGGACTGGTCGGCTACGCCGCGATCTCGCGGCGCTCCGCGGACTCCGTGCTCACGGCGCCGATGTGGTTCACGGCGCTCGGCTACCTCGGCGCGCACCTGCTCGGTCACGACCTGGACCTGCACATGCAGGCGAACTGGGTGCACCTCGTCGCCGAGATCGCGCTCGTCGTCGTGCTGTTCGTCGACGCGAGCCAGATCGACCTCGCGCGGCTGCGGGCCGAGCGCGCGCTGCCGATCCGGCTGCTGGGCTTGGGCCTGCCGCTCACGATCGCGCTGGGCGCCGTCGTCGCGCGCCTGGTCTTCCCGCAGATGAGCTGGTGGGAAGCAGGCTTGATCGCGTCGATCCTGGCGCCGACCGACGCCGCGCTCGGGCAGGCCGTCATCAGCAATCCGGCCGTGCCCGAGCGGATCCGACAGGCGCTCGGCGTGGAGAGCGGCCTGAACGACGGCATCGCGCTGCCCGTGGTGCTGCTCTGCCTCTACGCGTTCGAGTTGGAGCACGCGCACGGCTCGAGCGCTGGCTACTGGACGCGCTTCGTCTCGATGCAGCTCTTGCTCGGGCCGCTGGTCGGCGCGGCCGTCGGCGCGCTCGGCGGCTGGCTGGTCACGGCCGCCAGCCGCGCCGGCTGGATGACGCGCGGGTTCCAGCAGCTCTCCCTGATCGGGCTGGCCGTGCTGTCGTTCGCGCTCGCCGAGGTGCTGGGCGGCAACGGCTACCTGGCGGCCTTCGTCGGCGGCCTCGTGCTCGGGAACACCGCGCGCGAGGCGTCGCGGCGCGTGGTCGAGTTCGGCGAGACCGAGGGGCAGCTGCTGTGCGCCGTGACGTTCATGACCTTCGGCGCGCTGATGGTCCCGGTCGCCCTCGCCGAAGCCGGCCCGGCCACGTGGCTCTACGCCGGCTTGAGCCTCACCTTGATCCGGGCGCTCCCTGTCGTGCTCAGCCTGACCGGCCTTCGGCTCGACCCGGCGACGCTCGCGTTCGTGGCCTGGTTCGGGCCCCGCGGGATCGCGTCGCTGCTCTACGCCCTGATCGTGGTGGAAGCCGCGAGCGGCGAGGTCGCGCACGAGGTCGTCACGGTCGTCGCGGCGACCGTCCTGCTGAGCGTCGCGCTGCACGGCGTGACCGCAGCGCCCTGGGCGCGCGCCTACGGGGCGACGCACGGTGAGCGCCGCGAGTCTGCGGCGCTTCCGCAGGACCCGGCTTGACGCCTGAGCTTTGCGATGCCAAGCTCCGTTGCACGGAGCCCGCATGACGCCCTTCGACCTCGCCTTCTACCCGACGTTCGGCGCGGGCTGTCTGCTCGGCACCTTCTTGGCGTGGAAGGCGTCGGGGCGGGGCCCGGTGGGACAGGTCCTGGTCCTCCTGCTCGCGTTCGTCGTCATCTGGCTGTCCCTGATCCTGGGCGTCTTCTGGGGCTACGGCGCCTGGCAGTCCATGCCCGATCCGCCTGAGGAGGCGTTCGCCGACGGCGCGGACCTCACGGGCAGCGTCTTGTTCGGCTGGATGCCGTCGGGGCTCGGCTGCCTCGTGGTGTGGCTCGTCGCCCACACGGTGCGGACTCTGCGCGTGCGCGGGCGCGACCGGGCGGCGAAGCAAGTCTAGCAGGGCCTGCTGGTCAGCCCTTCTTCTGCGTCTTCGCCTCGTTCTTCTTGCCGCGGTTGTTCGTCGGCCAGGGCAGCCCCTCGGGCCGCGCGTCCTCATAGCGATCCAGGGCCAGCTGCAGCTTGCTGCGCGCCGCCTCCGCCTCGTCGCCGCCTTGGAGCGGAGACTTCTCCAGCGGGTCTCGGCGGTAGTCGAACAGCTCCCCCGTCCGATAGAGCTTGAAGCGCTGGTCGTAGGCGAACTCCTTCAGCGGCTCGCCCCGCGGGCTGTACCAGCAGTAGATCCACTCGCGCGGCGACGCTCCTTCGCCCCGCAGCCGCGGCCAGAGGCTGTGGCCGTCGAGCGGCAGGGCGTCCGGCACCTCGACGTCGGCGACGTCACAGATCGTCTGCAGGATGTCGGTGCTGTCGGCGAGGTCGTCGACCACCATCGGCGCGATCTTGCCCGGCCAGCTCGCGATCATCGGGACGTGGGTGCCGTAGACCGTCGTGCGGCCCTTCATGCCCTGGATCGTCTTGTCGCCGAACTTGCTGCGCAGGCTGCGGAAGGTGCCGTTGTCGCCGACGAACAGCACCAGCGTGTCGTCGCGCAGCTGCAGCTCGTCGAGCTTGTCCACGAGCCGGCCCACCAGCTTGTCCATGTAGCGGACCATGTCGGCGAAGTAGCGGTCGTCCTTGTTCTTGTTCTCGCCCTTGATCGCCGGGTCCCACCCGTCGCTGTCCGGGGTCGCCTGGTGCGGGAAGTGCGGCAGGATCATCGGGTAGTAGAGCAGGAACGGCTCGTCCTTGTGGCGCTCCACGAAGTCGACCGCGAAGTCGCTGATCAGGTCCGGTCCGTATTCGCCGTCCTCGTAGTCGACCTGCTGCGACTGGTGCTCGAGGCCGGGGTTGGGGTAGCGCGGCGCGAACCGCGTGTGCTGCCACAGCACGTGCTCGTCGAAGCCGAACCGCTGCGGCAGCTCTGCGACTCGGCCGAGCTGCCACTTGCCGCAGATCCCGGTCTCGTAGCCCGCGTCGCGGAACAGGTTGCCGAACGTCACCTCGCCTCGCTTGAGCTGGCCGAAGCCGACGTAGTTGCGCACGTTGTACTGGCCGGTCATCACCTGCACCCGCGTCGGCGTGCAGAGCGGCTGCACGTGCGCGTTGGTGAAGCGCGCGCCGCCAGCGGCGAGCGCGTCGAGGTTGGGCGTCTCGTAGCTGCCGCCGCCGTTGCAGGTCAGGCACTCGTAGCCGAGGTCGTCGGCGAGGATCACGACGACGTTCGGCCGCTGCTGCGCGCCGAGCACAGCCGCGCACAGCAGCGCCGCGATCACCCGCAGCGCGCGCGTCACAGCGTCGGCCACCGCGCGGCCGCCTCGCGGCACTGCTGCAGCGTCGGCACCAGCGCCAGCCGCACGAAGCGCTCCTGGCCCTGGCCGAAGAACGACCCCGGCGCGACCACGATCCCCTGCTCCCGGCAGCGCTCCGCGTAGGCGAGGTCGCTCGCGCACGCGGCGGGCACCTCGAGCCACAGGTAGAGCCCGGCCTGGGAGCCGTGCACCTTCAGGCCGCGCGCTTCGGCCAGCTCGACCAGCACCGCGCGCTTGTCGGCGAACACCTGGAGCCGGTCCTGCACGTGCTGGTCCTCGGTCCACGCCAGCTGAGCGGCTGCCTGCACGAAGCTCTGCGGTGCGGTGCCCATGCTGGCGCGGAACCTCCGGTAGATCGCGATCAGCTTGGGGTCGCCGGCGACGAAGCCGCTGCGGTAGCCGGTCATGCCGGAGCGCTTGCTCAGCGAGTGCACCGCGAGGCAGCCCTCGCGGCCGAACTGGAGCAGGCTCTTCGGCAGCTCGCCTTCGTAGTTGAGGTCGGCATAGCACTCGTCGCTGACCAAGACGAATCCGTGCTGCTGGCGCACCTCGACCCAGCGCTCGTAGAGCTCGTCCTTCAGCTTGTAGCCGCTCGGGTTGTGCGGGTAGTTCAGGAACACCACCGCGGCGCGCGCCAGCACGTCCTCGGGCAACGCGTCCGGGTCCATCTGGTAGCCGTTGTGCGGGCCGAGCAGCACCGCGTAGGGCTCGGCGTTGGCGAACAGCGCGCCGATCTCGTAGACCGGGTAGGCGGGCTCGCCGTAGACCACCACGTCGCGCGCCGCGCCCTGGTGCACGAAGGTCATCGGCAGGTGGAACAGCGCCTCCTTGCTGCCGAACGTCGCCACCACTTCTTCGTCCGGGTCGAACGACAGCCCGAAGCGACGCCGAAGGTAGCCGGACACGGCCGCGCGCAGGCCCGCGGTGCCCGGCGTCGGGGGATACTGGCTGACCTCGTCGATGCCGTCGACCATCGCCTGCCGCAGGATCGCAGGCGTCGGCTCGCGCGGGTCCCCGGTGCCGAAGTCGAGCAGCGCCTGCCCGCGCTCGACGATCTCCCGGCTCCAGGCCGCGAGCTGCACCATCGGATACGTCGGCAGGCTCTGCAGGCGCTCGTTCACTTGCCGGCCTTCTCCGCCATCGCCGCGGCAAGTCGGTCGCGGCAGCGCTCGAGCAGCTTCCTGGTCTTGACGATGCCGACGTCCTCGCTGCCGCCGCCCTCGAACTCGACGCCGATGTGGCCGCGCCAGCCGTGCTTCTTGACCACGATGTCGAGCATGCGGTCGTAGTCGGTGTGCTTCTCGTCGCCCGCGTCGTCGAAGTCATGGGACTTGGCGCTGACGCCCTGCGCGAACGGCATCAGCTCGTCGACGCCCTGGTAGCGGTCGTACTGCTTGCCGCCGCCGAGGTTGAAGTTGCCGAAGTCCGGCAGCGCGCCGACGCGCGGGTGGTCGACCATCTTGAGGGTCTCGCTGAGCCACTTGCCGTTGGACGACAGGCCGCCGTGGTTCTCGACGATCACGTAGATGCCGTGGCCGTCGGCGAACTCGCAGAGCCGGCGCAATCCGTCGGCGGCCAGCTTCTGCTGCTCCTCGTAGCTGCCCTGGCTCTTGGCGTTGACCCGGATCGAGTGGCAGCCGAGCGTCTTGGCCGCGGTCACCCACTTGTGGTGGTTCTCGACCGCCTGGCTGCGGCGCGCGGCGTCCTTGGCGCCGAGCGCGCCCTCGCCGTCGCACATGATCAGCAGGCTCTTGACGCCTTCGCCGTCGCAGCGCGTGTTGAGCTCGGCGAGGTACTTGGCGTCCTTGGCCTTGTCCTTGAAGAACGAGTTGACGTATTCGACCGCGGAGATCCCCAGCGCCTTGGCCTTCTTGGGGAAGTCGAGGTTGGTCAACTCGCCCTTGCGCAGCGTCTTGTGCAGCGACCACTC
>JBMHDP010000074.1:0-3281 GCA_049889335.1 Planctomycetota bacterium | reverse complement strand
CAAGCAGGGCCATCGCGTCCTGAAAGACGCGCCGAGCGGCCGCGCGGACGCGGCCCGGCTCGTGTTTCGCAACGCGTCGAGCGGCGCGTGGGCGCCGGGGCGCCGCCTGCTCGCGGGCGGCGTCCTCGGCGGGGGCCGGTTGGTGGTCGTGGACCCCCCCCCCGGCCCCGGCCTGCGGGGGGGCGTACCTCGGTGGCCGGGCGCGGCTCCGCTGGCCCGCGCCAGTAGACGCCTCTGGCCTTGTCGAAGACGTAGTGCAGGTGCGTCCGAAACTGCTGGAAGGTCCAGGAGACGAGGCCGATGCCGTAGACCACGCTCAGGACCGGGCCGCGCTCGTGGTTCACGACCACGAACAGGATCACGCCGAGGAAGACGCCCTCGAGCAGGCGGCGCCCCGTCGCCCACGCGCCGCTCGACGCGTTGCGAAACACGAGCCGGTACGCGTCCGCGTGTCCGCCCGGCGCGGCTTCGGGGACGCGATGGGCCTGCCTGTCCCGCGGCGCACTGTCGGTGGCGGCGTCCCTTCGCGTCTGCAGCGCGACGGGGTCCTCGAACACCGCGGGGTCGAACGGTGCGGGCTCTCGCTTGCGGCGAGCCATGGGGGCGAGCGGATGAGCGCGTGGGGGGGGCGGCCCGCTGGCGCACGTTGAGCCTACGTGAGCCGACAGCCCTGACGCGCTACCCTCTGCTCAAGATGCTCTGGAACCTCCTCGCAGTCGTCGTCGGCCTCGTCGCCGGCATGGCGGTCAACATGGCGCTGGTCTTGCTCAACTCGAAGGTGCTCTACCCCGCGCCCGCGGGCCTCGACTTCAAGGACAAAGAGCGCTTCCAGGCCTACGTCGACACGCTGCCGGCGCCCGCCTTCCTGGTCGTGATGGCGGCGCACCTGGGGCAGGCGTTCGTCGGCGGGCTGGTCGCCGCGTCGCTCGCCGCGTCCCATGCGATCCTGCTCGCGATGATCGTCGGCGGCGTCTCGCTGCTCGGCGGGGTGATGATGATGCGGACCGTCAAGGGGCCGCGGTGGATGCTGCTCGAGCTGCCGCTCTACCTGGTGCTCGCCTACGCGGCCGGCGCGCTCGTCGCGCCCGCGTGACGTCCGCCAGGCCGCGGGCGCGGCCGCGAGCTCACTTCTTCTTCTCGTCGAGGACGACCTCGGCGAAGCCGACCGGCAGGCCGGGCTTGCCGCCGCGCTTGACGACTTTGACGGTCATCGTCTTGACGCGCTGGAGCTTGCGGAACGCGTGCTCGGTCGGCGCCATCGGGTTGGGGTGGAGGTCGATGACGATCGGCCGCTTGCCGCCGTTCACGCGCACCTCGATCTTTCGGACCAGGCCCATGCGCTGGATGTCCTCGCGCTTCTGGAACGGCTGCGTCAGCATCAGCCGCCGCGCCTTCACCGGCTCGGGGAACGTGAGGGTCAGGGTGGCCTCCTGGTCGTCCTTGGTGCAGAGCCAGCTGGTGTGCATCTTGCCGTCGGCCGCCTGGAGCGCGGTCGTCGGGTTGCTGGTCGCGGTCACCTCGAACTTCGTGTCCTTGAGCCCCTTGGCCTTCTGCATGTCGGCGAGGCCCTGCATCCACGGTTCGATCACGTCGCGGATGTGCACGTCCATCTCCTGGGACTCGATCGTGACCGTCTCGACGGTGTCGCCGGTCGGGACCTTCGGGTCGATCAGCTCGATGCGCGCGCGGATCTTGTGCAGGCCGTGCGAGAGCGCCGTGCAGCGGTGCAGGAACGTGTCGTTGGGGTGCCACGCGCGCGTCGGGTCGCCGGCGACCTGGCCGAGCACGCGGTCGCCCTCGAGGTAGTCGACGCGCATGACCCGCAGCCCGTAGTCCTTGTGCGCGGCCTGCAGCGGCGGCCCGAAGCCGCTCAGGTAGAGCATCAGCGGCTGCTGACCCGCGCCCTGCAGGTAGACCGCGTCGTTGTCCTTGCCGACCGAGAACAGGTGCCGGGACGCGACCGCGCCGCCCGAGCCCGTCGTCGGGCCGAGCTTGGTCGCGCGGCGCAGGAACAGCAGCGCGAAGCAGGTGTCGTAGGTCTTGCCCCAGCCGCCGTTCTTCTGGCGCCGCAGCACCTCCGGGGCGCCCTCGACGTACCACCAGTGGGCGCCGAACTGCTCCTGCTGGGCGAGGCCGCCGACGCGCTCCATGCCGTAGAGGTAGTAGAGCAGCCAGCCGCGGCTGCGCTGGCCGGGGCGCTGGTCGTTCTGGACGCTGAAGTTCGCCTCGAGCCACCCGAGGCCGGCGTTGAGCGCGCGGGTCAGCTCCTTGCGGGCGTCCTTGCGCAGCTTCTTGCCGAGGCCGATCTCGCAGATCTTGAGGATCGACACGCCCGCGGTCGTCATCGTGCCGGTGGCGTTCTTGAGGTCCTTGGCGCCGTTGGCGCGGTACTGGAAGCCCGCGACCTCGCGCTTGGCGACGCCGGTGCGGTCGGTGATGCCGACCTCCGCGAGGCGGTAGGCTTCCTGGTGCGTGAGGGTGCCGTCGATCAGCGCCTGCCACGCGTCGGCCGGCACCTTCAGCCCGGCCTTGTCGGCCGACCAGAGCCCGAGCGCCGCGTACTGGGTGTTGGACAGGTCGGGCGCGCCGTGCGGGTAGCCCCACGTGCCCGGCTGTCCCTGCATGCGGAGCATGATGTCGAGCAGCTCGCGCATGCGCGCCTTGTGCTCGCGCTTGCCGGTCGCGCCGTAGGCCAGCAGCATACAGCCGGTCGCGTAGGTCTTGTCGGGGGTGACCCCGTCGAGGAAGGCGAACGCGCGCTGGAGGCTGGGGTGCTCCGGGGACACGCCGCTCTTGAGCAGCGCGTAGGCGCAGAGGGCCGACTGGCCGCCGAGTTGGCCGTCGTGGACGCCCCAGGAGCCGTCCCGGACCTGGGCGTCGAGGAGGTGCTCGACGCCGGCCGCGATCGCCTGATCGATCTGCGGCTTCAGCTTGAACTCGTCGGGGTGGATCTTCTGCGCTGTCAGCGTGGCGCAGAGCGCCAGCGCCGCCGCGCCGAGGGTAGAGGAGGTGTTGCGCACAGGTGGAGTGGGCGGCCGCGCGACGGCGCGCCGGGAGGGCGAGGGACGAGACCTCTGCGAGGATACTGGATGCGCGCGGCAGTTCGACGCCGACTCGGCGCAGGGTCAGCGCGCGACGCGGTCGCGGTCCAGGTAGCCCCACTTATTGAGGTGGGTGTCTTTCTGCACGAAGTGAAACAGCTCGGGCCAGAAGTCGTCCTTGCCTGCTTGCAGGCAGTGCTTTGCGGCGGCGGCATACGCAGAGCCCGCGTGCTTCGTGGC
>JBMHDP010000073.1:0-11391 GCA_049889335.1 Planctomycetota bacterium | reverse complement strand
ATGATCACCCAGATGCTGAGGTAACCAGAAGATGCTCAAGAGCCTCTACACCACCGCCACGGGCATGAAGGCCCAGCAGACCATGGTCGACATGATCGCGAACAACATCGCGAACGTGAACACGGCCGGGTTCAAGAAGTCCCAGGCCTCGTTCGAGGACCTGCTCTACGTCACGCTCCAGTCGCCGGGCGCCGACGGCGGCGGCTCCGCGTCGGCGCGCCCGATCGGCACGCAGATCGGCTCGGGCACGCGGCTGAGCGGCACCACCAAGGTGCACACCAGCGGCACGCTCGAGATCACCGACCGCGCGCTCGACGTCGCGATCGACGGCGACGGCTTCTTCGAGGTCATCCTGCCGGACGGCAACTCGGGCTACACCCGCGACGGCAGCTTCCAGGTCAACGCCGACGGCAAGCTCGTCACCAGCGCGGGCTACGTGCTGACGCCCGAGATCACCGTGCCGCAGGACGTGCTGGAGATCTCGATCGACCCCGAGGGCCGGGTCGGCGGCCGGACGGCGAGCTCGCCGGACACGCAGACCATCTTCGGGCAGATGCAGATCAGCAAGTTCCTCAACCCGAGCGGGATGCTCTCGGTCGGCTCAAACATCGCCATGAAGCAGGACGCGTCGGGCGAGCCCGTCATCGGCCCCCCCGGCCAGAACGGCCTCGGCCTGCTCAAGCAGGGCTTCATCGAGCGCTCGAACGTCCAGATCGTCAACGAGCTGGTCAACCTGATCGTCGCGCAGCGCGCCTACGAGGTGAACAGCCGCGCGATCCAGGCGTCCGACCAGATGCTGTCGACCGCCACCAACCTGTCGCGATAAGCGGCGCACCAGGAGACACCCCCCGATGAAACTGCTCACGATCCTGACCCTCTGCGCGCTCGGCGGCGCGGGCGGCGGCGAGGACGACCCGCCCCGACAGCCCGACCTGCGCATCAAGCCCGCCACCACGGTGCGCGGCATGCACGTCACCATCGGCGACCTCTGCGAGATCACCCCCACCAACGCGCAGACGCTGGCCATCAGCCAGCTGCGGTTCGGCCCCGCGCCGGTCAACGGGTTCTCCCGCGCGGTCTCCCGCGCCGACCTGATCCAGTCGCTCGCCGGCCACGGCGTCCAGCTGAAGACGGTCAAGATCAGCGGCGGCAGCGAGGTCATCGTGCAGGGGGTCTGCGTCGACGTCCCCCAGCAGGACATGCTCGACGCGGCGACCGCCGCGCTGCAGGCGCTGATCGCCGTCGAGGGCGGCGACGTAGAGCTCACCCAGCCGCCTCGGGTCCGCCACCTCAAGGCGCCGCCCGGCCGCTACAGCCAGGACGTCCGCGCCCGCGTCCGCGGCAACCGGACCGCGATCACGTCGGCCGTCGTCGACGTCGAGGTGCTGGTCGACGGCGAGGTCTTCAAGACCGTGCCGCTGCGCTACCGGCTGCAGCGGTTCCAGCAGGTGCTGAAGACCACCAGCGCGGTCGCGAAGGACCAGTCGATCGACGCGTCGAACGTCACGGTCTCGCGCGAGCCCATGAACCAGGCGACCGGGATGTTCCTCGGTCGCATCGACCAGGTGACCGGGATGTGCGCCAAGCGGGACCTCCGCCCCAACCAGCTGCTGACGCTGGGCGACGTGGCCCCGCCGGCGGTCGTCCACCGCGGCGACGTGGTCACGGTGGTGCTGACGCGCGGCAGGGTCAAGGTGACCGCGAAGGCCATCGCGACGGAGGACGCGCCGCTCGCCGGCCGCGTCCGGATGACCAACATGAACTCTCGAACGCAGCTGACCGGCGTCGTCTACGGCCCCGGCCTCGTCGTCGTACAGCAGTGAGAACCACGATGAAGATCGCCTCCATCACCGCCTTCGCGGGCGCGCTCCTCGCGCTGCTGGCCGCGCCCGCGGCCGCGCAGAACCCCTACACCAAGACCGGCGTGCGGCTGTCCGCGATCAGCGACCTCCGGGCCCGCAACGTCGGGGACATCCTGACGGTGCTGATCCAGGAGCAGACCACCGTCCGCAACGAGGAGCGCGTCGAGCGCAGCAACGACACCACGCTCGCGGCGCGCCTCGACGCCTACTCGCTGAGCAGCAAGACGTTCAACGACAACATCCTGCCGCGCATCGACATCCGCAAGCAGCAGGACTTCAACGGCGAGGCCCGCCAGAACACCAACAGCGACGTGCGCGCCAGCGTCGCGGTGGTCGTCATCGACGTGCAGCCCAACGGCAACCTCGTCGTCGCGGGCACGCGCTCGGTCCAGGTCAACGACGAGACCCGCACGCTGCGCATCAGCGGCCTCGTGCGTCCGCTCGACGTCACGCCGGCCAACACCATCGGGAGCGCGCAGGTCGCCGACGCACGCATCGCCATCACCGGCGAAGGCGGCAACACCCGGAAGATCACCCGCGGCCCGATCGGGCAGCTGTTCGACACCCTGGTCTGGGTCGCCTGGCCCTTCTGATCCCGGAGAGACACCATGACCTACGCCGCCGTCACACCCGCTCGCCGCTGCGCCGCCGTCCTGCTGCTCGCGACGCTCTGCGCCGCGCAGGCGCCGAGCGCCGGCCAGCCCCAGGGCGCCCAGCCGCCCGTCGTCGCGCCCGCCGCCGTCGCGAGCCCGCTCGCGCCGGTGCGGCTCAACGGCCTCGGCCAGACCGTGCTGTCGCCGAAGATCCGCAACATCACCAAGATCGCGAGCCTGATGCCGCTGAAGCTCTCGGGCATCGGCGTCGTCACCGGCCTGCCGAACACCGGCTCGAGCGACCGCGGGACGCGCCAGGCGATCCTGAACCTGATCCGGGCCAACAACCTCAACCTGACCGTCGCCGACGTCACCGGCGGCACGACCGCCCTGGTCGCGCTGACCTGTGAGCTGCCGCCGTTCGCGATGCCCGGCCTCAGCCTCGACGTGAAGTGCTCGGTGCTCGGCGACGCGCTGTCGCTGCGCGGCGGCGTGCTGCAGCGCGCCGAGCTCAAGGGCCCCGACGGCGTGACCTACGTCGTCGCGGACGGACAGCTGACGACCGGCGGCTTCGTCGCCCAGGGCCGCAACGCATCGGTCAGCAAGAACCCGAACGCGACCGCCGACGCCGTCAAGGGCGGCGACGTGATCCGGGAGCTGCCCTCGTCGCTGCTGAGCGAGTCCGGCAGCCTGGAGCTGCGCCTCCGCAACCCGAGCCCGTTCAACGCCAGCTCGGTCGCGAGCGGCGTCGCCGGGGCGCTCGCCGGCGTCGGCGTCGACGTCACGGCGGTCAACCCTGCGCTGGTGCGGATCGAGCTGCCCGACGAGCTGCGCAACGACGAGCAGGCCATGCGCCTGCTGACGCTGTTCGGCGACGTGCGCGTCGCCGTCGAGAACCCGAGCAAGGTGACCATCGACCAGGTCAGCGGGACGGTGCTCGCCGGCGAAGGCGTGCTGATCAGCCCGTGCGTGGTCGGCGTCAGCGAGCTGACCATCGCGATCGTCGAGGAAGACTTCGTCTCGCAGCCCAACCCGTTCGGGCAGGGCAGCTCGGAGCGCGTCGGTCGCACCCGGGTCGAGGCCCAGACCAACAGCAGCGAGCTGCAGCCGATCGGCGGCGGCGGCGCGACGGTCGCCGACCTCCTGCAGAACCTCAAGACGCTCGGGCTCACCCCCCAGCAGCTCGTCGGCGTGTTCATCGCGCTCGACAAGGGCGGCTTCCTGCACGCCGACCTGGAGGTGCAGTGATGGACGCGCTCGCGCTCGCCAAGCTGTCGCTCAAGCCGCAGGACCCCGCCCAGGCCGCGCGCGCCGAGGCGCAGGACGTCGCGCACCAGTTCGAGGCCGTGTTCGTCAAGACGCTGGTCGGCGCGCTGCGCTCGACCGCGTCGGTCGGCGACGAGGCAGGCGGCATGTTCGGTGACGGCCCCGGCGCCGACACCTACGCGGGCTGGTTCGACCAGAACGTCGCCGAGCAGCTCGCCAAGTCGGGCGGGCTCGGGGTCGCGTCGGCCGTGCTCTCCGACATGGAGCGCCACGGCGCGATCGCTTCGGAGGAGCAGGTCGCCGCCCGCCAGGACGCGTCGCGCGCGCTCCGCCGCGTCGCCGACGACGAGCAGCGCGTGCAGACCCGGACCGCTGACGCAGGAGGCTTCGATGTCGTTCTCTGAGGACGCCAGGGCGCTCGAGGCGTCGTTCGTCGAGGCCGGCCGCCTGCTGAAGTCGCTGCTGGACGCGCTCCAGGAGCGCCGCGCGGCGTGGATCTCGGTGCGGCCCGACGTGGTCGCGCCGTCTGCCGAGATCGAGCAGCTCTCGCAGCAGCTGGCCGCCCAGGAGCGTCAGCGCGCGGCGCTCGTCGCGAAGCTGCGCGCGGCGCTGCCTACGCCTGCCGGCGCGCGCCCCGACCAGCTCCACGTCAACGTGACCCGGCTCTGCGCGGCGCTCGACCCCGCGCAGGCCCGGTCCCTGCGGGCCGCGTCCGACGAGGCCGCGCAGCTCGCCAAGCTGGTGCGCGCGGAGACCGCGCTCGGACACCGGCTGCTGAAGTTCGCGCAGACCGCGCAGAGCGACGTCGACGCCCAGGTGCTGGACGCCGCCAAGGGCGCGCGCGCGCCGGGATACGACCGCAACGCGCGGAACCGGAATGGAACCAACGCCGCCGGCCAGCTGGTCGACGGCCGCATGTGAGACACGAGGAGACCCCCAGATGACCTTCGGTTTCGGAATGGGATCAGGGCTCGCGGCGCTGCGCGCCGCGCAGCTCGGGATGCAGACGGCGGGCAACAACGTCGCCAACGCCAACACGCCCGGCTACGCCCGCCAGCGCGTCGAGCTCGGCTCGGCGTTCGCCTACGGCGTGCGCGGCAACCTGCAGATCGGCACCGGCGTCGACGTCCACGGCATCTCGCGCATGGTCGACGGCGGCCTCGAGCGGCGCATCCAGCTCCAGCTCGGGCTGGTCGGCGCGGCCGAGGTCGACAGCATGCGCCTGCGCGAGATCGAGAGCATCTTCGCCGAGCCCGACGAGGGCCTGTCGAACTCGTTCAAGGACCTCTTCGGCGCCCTCGATCAGCTGCGCACCGACCCGGCCGACCGCGCGCTGCGCGGCGGGCTGGTCCAGTCGGGCGCCACGCTGAGCGACCAGTTCAACCTGCTCTCCCGTCGCCTCGGCGACCTGGGCGCCAGCACCTTCGACGAGGTCCGCGGCCTGACGCGTCAGGTCAACCAGCACACGACGGCGATCGCGCGCCTCAACGAGCAGATCATCGCGACCGAGGCCAACGGCTCGCAGGCCAACGACCTGCGCGACACGCGCTCGCAGCACGTCAAGGAGCTCGGCAAGCTCCTCGACACGCAGGCCATCGAGCGCTCGACCGGCAGCCTCGACCTGCTGGTCGGCGGCAGCCTCGTCGTCGCCGGCAACCGCGCGACCGCCATGCGCGTGAGCAAGAACAGCGCGGGCGAGACCGAGCTGCGCGTCGGGGAGAGCACGTCGGCGGCGCAGGTCCGTGAAGGCCGCATCGCCGCGCTGCTGCGCCAGGAGCAGGGCGGCCTGCCCGGCTACACGTCGCGCATCGACGAGCTCGCGCGCAGCACCATCCTCGAGTGGAACCGCATCCACTCGACCGGCGTGCCCGCGTCCGGCCCGTTCCAGTCGCTGATGGCCGCCAACGCCGCGGTCGACGGCGACGGCGACGGCGTGATCGGCGACGAGCTGCTCTCCCAGGCGGGCTTCGCGTTCCCGATCGAGCGCGGCGAGCTCTACGTCGCGGTCACCGACCGCGCCACCGGCGCGCTGGAGCGCACCCGGATCGACGTCGACCCAGACGCGATGACGCTGCAGGACCTCGCGGCCGAGCTCTCCGCGGTCGACCACCTCACGGCCACCGTCGACCCGACCGGGCGGCTGCGCGTGAACGCCGACAGCGGCTACGGCTTCGACTTCTCGCCCCGGCTCGACCCCAACCCCGACGGCGGGACCTTCGGCGGCCTGCAGCCCACGATCGGCAGCGCCGACGCCGGCCCCTACGACCTGTCCGCCCAGCCGCTGCCGATCACGCTCGACGTCGACACCGGAGCCGCCACCGTCCAGGTCACGCTCGACGCGACGGACTTCGCCGACCCGGCGGCCGCGACGACAGACGAGCTGGTCGCGGCGTTCAACGCGGACCTCGGCTCGGCGGCGACGGCGACCGCCGTCGGCGGACGCCTCATGGTCACCAGCTCCCAGGGGGGCAGCAGCGCGTCCTTGCGCGTCTCCGACGCGGGCGGCGGCGCGGCGCTGACGGCCCTCGGGATGACCTCGGCCGCCGTCCAGGGCCGCGACCACGCGATCGACGTGCGGGTCGAGGGGACCTACGACGGCAGCGACAACCAGCAGTTCACGTTCGTCCCCGAGACCAGCGGCACGATCGGCGTGAGCGACGAGCTGCGGGTGCGGGTGCTCGACCAGGACGGTCAGCTCGTGACCACGCTCGACGTCGGCAGCCAGTACCAGCCCGGAGAGCCCCTGTCGCTCGGCAACGGCGTGCAGGTCGCGTTCGGCTCGGGCGAGCTGTCCAGCGAGAGCGGGCAGGCGTTCGCGCTCGACGCGCTGGCGGACAGCGACACCAGCGACGTCCTGGTGGCGACCGGCATGAACGCGTTCTTCCTCGGCGCCAGCGCCGCGGACATGCGCGTCAACGAGGACCTGCAGGGCAACCCCGACCGCCTGGCGGCCGGCACCGGCCCGGCCTCGGGCGACGCCGGCAACCTGATGCGGCTGGTCGGGCTGCGCGACCGCGACCTCGCGTCGCTCGACGCGAACACCATCGAGGACTTCTACGCCGACCTCGTCGGCGACTTGGGCTTCGACACCGCCGCGGCGCGCGGCGCGCTCGACGCCCAGGCCCAGCTGCTGGGTCAGCTCGAGGCCGACCGGGAGTCGGTGTCGGGCGTCAACATCGACGAGGAGATGGTCGACCTGCTGAAGTACCAGCAGTCGTACGAAGCTGCCGCGCGGTTCATCAGCGTCGCGCAGGAGATGACCGAGGTGCTGATCAACCTGGGGAGGTGACCGTGGCCATGCGCATTACGCAAAGCACGCTCTACTCGCGCGCGCTCTTCGACATCCAGCGCGGGCTGTTCCGCTACTCGCAGCTGCAGACCGAGGTGGCGACGGGTCGCCGCGTCAACCGACCGTCGGACGACCCCGCGGCGGCGCTGCGCGTGCTGCCGCTCCGGGGCGAGCTGCGCGACCTCGCGCAGTTCGGCGACAACGTCTCGCTCGCGCGCGAGACGCTCGACCTCAGCGCGGCCTCGCTCGAGGACGGCTCGAACGTGATGCAGCGCGTCCGCGAGCTCGCCACGCAGGCCGCCAACGGCACGCTGAGCAGCAGCGACCGCGCCAGCATCTCCGCCGAGGTCGACCAGCTGCTCGACCAGATGCTCGGGATCGCCAACAGCCGGCGCGGCGAGCGCTACCTCTTCGGCGGCACCGAGACCGGCGCGCCGCCCTTCTCGCTGGAGACCCTGGGCGGCCGCACGCGCGCCGTGTACGGCGGCAACCGCGACAGCCTCGAGGTGTCGGTGTCCCCCGGCATGAGCGCCGACCTCAACGTGCCGGGCGACGCCGTGTTCTTGGCCCGCGACCGCGGCGCGACCACCTTCGCGCCGGCTCCCGGGGGCGCCGAGACCGGCATCGCCTCCTACGGCAGCGGCGACACCGGGGTCGGCTTCGGGCGGCTGGAGATCTCCTTCGCCGGCTTCGAAGCCGGCTCCTTGCCTGCCTGGCTGAGCCCCGGGAGCGGCGCGACCACCGCCCTCGGCGACCTCGACTACGAGTACACGCCCGCCGCGGCGGGGCCGCCGGCGACCAGCGCGACGCTCAGCGTCGAGGGCGGGCCGCCGATCGCGGTGCCCGTAACCGACGGGACGTTCCGCACCGCGGACGGCCGCGAGGTGTCGCTCAGCGTGAGCGACCCGGGCAGCGCGAGCACGATCAGCGGCTCGATCCAGGCCAACGCCTTCCTGTCGACGGACGGCGGCAAGACCGGCGCGGAGGTCACGGTCTTCGGCGCCGGCCCGAACGGCGTCCGCAACAGCGACGACGGCTCGATGCTCTACCTCGACCCGAGCAACCTGCGCCGCACGGGGACCGTCGACGTGAAGTACGGCGGGACCTTCGACGTCTTCACCACGCTCGCGGAGCTGCGGGACGCACTCGCCAACGAGGACGGCCTCGACGACAACGCCGTGCGCGACCGGATCGGCAGCCTGCTCGGTGAGATCGACCACGCCCACGACGCCGTGCTCGACGGGCTCCGGGAGCTCGGGTTCCGGTCGGCCAGCATGGACGTGCTGCAGAACCGCGTCGCCGGCCAGCGCGTCGCGCGCACCGAGGCGCTCTCGCGCATCGAGGACACCGACATCGCCGAGTCGATCCTCGAGCTGCAGCGGCAGGACCTCTCCTACCAGACCGCGCTGCAGGTCAGCGCGCGCGTGCTGCAGACGAGCCTGCAGGGGTTCCTGCGATGAGCGCCGTCGGCCCCGTCGACGCGCCGCGCGCCGGCAGCCCCGCGGGCGAGGGCGCGCCGCTGGCTGCGGCCGAAGCGTCGCCGCGCTTCCAGGAATTGCTGGACCGACTGCAGCGGCTCACCGCGACGCAGCCGCGCGCCGACGAGGTGGACTCACCCGAGACCCTCCGGCAGGCGCTGCGCACCGCCGACGAGGGCTTCGTGGCCGCCATGGACCTACGCCGACAGCTCGAGGACGCGTTTCGCAAGCAGACGACGTGAGCGCGAAGGTCCAGAGCGTCCACCAGCTGCGCCGCGAAGACGTCCAGCCGTTCCTGCCGCTGCTCGACGAGTGGCTGCTGGGGGACGCCTTCTACGGGGTGCAGCACACCTGGCCCCAGCTCTACCGGAGCGACGGCGAGGGCGCGTTCTTCGCGATCGTCGAGGACGGCCGCCTCCTAAGTCACTGCGCCTACCGTCGCGCGACGCTGCACGACGGCGCAGACGCGCAGGAGGTCGTCCTGCTGGGCTCGGTCGCGACGGCGCCTGCGGCCCGCGGGCGCGGCCTCGCGGGCGACGTGCTCGAGGCCGCGCTGGGCTCGCTCGGACCCGACGTCTCGGCCGCGCTGCTCTGGGCGGAGCGCCCCGCGCTCTACGCGCGCCAGGGCTTCGTCCCCACGAGCGCGGACGACTGCCTGCTGCTGTCGCGGCGTCCGCGGCGCGCGCAGCCGGGCGTCCGGCTCGCCACGGTCGACGACCACGCGGCGCTGCACGCGCTGCACGAGCGCAAGCCGCGCCGCGTCGGGCGGTCGCGGCGCACGATGTCGACCTTGCTGAGCACGCCGGGCATGACGACCATCGTCTACGAGCGTGACGGCGCGCCCGTCGCCTACGCGTGCACGGGCAAGGGCGCGGACCTCCAGGGCCACTGGCACGACCTCGGCGGCGACGACGAGGACCTCGCGAGGCTACTGCCCGCGGCGATGCACCTCACGGGCCAGACCGAGGCGGCGCTGCTGCTGCCGCCGTACCGCGCGGAGCTCGCGCGCCACCTGTCCGACCACGTGGTCGGCACAGCACCCGTCCCGGGGCCGATGCGCTGGGGGCGGACGCCGCGGCCGGGGCCGTGCTGGATCGACGGCCTCGACTCGGTCTGAGCCTGGCCGCGTTCACGGCTGCCGCAGCGACTCGATCCGGTCGATCCCGCCGGCAAGCATCACGAGCCGGTCGAAGCCGAGCGCGACGCCAGCGCAGTCCGGGAAGCCGGCCGCGAGCGCCGCGAGCAGCGCCTCGTCGAGCGGGAGCGCGCGGCGGCCCAGCTGGACGCGCTGCCGGTTCGCCGCCTCGAAGCGCGCCCGCTGCTCCGCGGCGTCGGCCAGCTCGTGGTAGCCGTTGGCGAGCTCGACGCCCTGGTGGTAGAGCTCGAAGCGGGCCGCGGTCGCGGGCCCCTCGCCGTCGCGCCCCTGCACCCGCGCCAGCGCCGCCTGCGAGGGCGGGTAGTCGTGCACGAACACCGGTCGAGCGCGCCCCAGCTGCGGCTCGATGTGGCTGACGAGGACGAGGTCGAGCGCGTCGTCCAGCGACCCGGCCCCGAGGCCCGCGGGGACGTCGACGCCGAGCGCGCGGCACCGGGCCAGGACGTCGGGGGGCGTCACGGCGAACGGGTCGAGCCCCGCGTAGTGCACGAAGAGGTCGCGGTAGGTGACCCGGTCGAAGGGCGCCGCGGCGACGTCCGGCAGCAGCTCGCCGACGAGCGCCTCCACCTCGTCCATCAGCTGGTGGTGGTCGAAGCCCGGCCGGTACCACTCGAGCATCGTGAACTCGACCGCGTGCCGCCGCCCGACCTCGCCGTCGCGGAACGCGCGCGCCAGCTGGTAGATCGGCCCCGAGCCCGCCGCGAGCAGCCGCTTCATCGGGCCCTCGGGTGAGGTCAGGAGGTGGCGCGCCTGCGGCGCGCCCGGGCCGAGGCGTACGGAGACCGGGACCGGGTCGATGTGGGCCTCGACCACGAGGCCGTCCCCGAGCAACGGCGTGTCGACCTCGAGCACGCCGCGCGCCGCGAAGAACGCGCGGACCTTCGCGGTGAGCGCCGCGCGCGCCCGCAGCAGCGCGATCCCGTCGGCGGCCACGCGGCGACCTCGCTCAGCCCTTGGAGACGCGCTCGACGTAGTCGCCGGTGCGCGTGTCGACGCGCACGACGTCGTCGACGTTGATGAAGATCGGCACCATCAGCTCGGCGCCGGTCTCGACGGTCGCGGGCTTCTGCACGTTGCCCGTGGAGTTGCCCTTGGCGCCGGGCTCGGTGTAGGTCACCTTCATCTCGACGTGCGCGGGCGGCGTGACGGTGATCGGCGAGCCGTTCCACATCACGACGTCGCACTCCATCTCGTCCTTGAGCCACTTGGCCGCGTCGCCGACCGCGTCCCCGCCGACCTGGAACTGCTCGAAGCTCTCGCCGTCCATGAAGTGGAAGTCGGTGGCGTCCTTGTAGAGGAACTGCATCGTCTTCTCCTCGACGTCGGCCGCCTCCAGCGAGTCACCGCTGCGATAGTTCTTGTCCACGACGCGACCGGTGGTCAGGCTCTTGAGCCGCACGCGGTAGACCGCCTGGCCCTTGCCCGGCTTCATGAACTCGAGGTCGACCATCAGGTAGGGCTCGTTCTCGATCTGGACCTTCAGGCCCTTCTTGAAATCACTCGTGCCGTAGGAAGCCATAGCGGCGAAAACGAATAACGAAACGAGCCGATCACCGCCAGTGCCACGCCCAGTCCCAAGCGAGCCGACCTCTTCGACCGAGCGCTCGGCGACGGCCGCAGCGCCCGGCCCGGCGCGCGGCAGCTGGCGCGACCAGCTGCGCGGCGCGATCCGGGACCCCGACGAGCTCGTTACGCGGCTCGGCCTGCCCGACAGCCTGCGCGCGCCGGCGCGCGACGCCGCGCGCGC
>JBMHDP010000072.1:0-4960 GCA_049889335.1 Planctomycetota bacterium | reverse complement strand
CTCCTGGGGCACGTCGATCTGCGCGTAGCCCGTGATGACGTGGTCGTACTTCTCGCGAGTCAGCTCGATCGCCTTGATGCAACTCGTGCCGATGTCGAGACCGACGATGCTCTTCCGCTGCTTCAGCATGGACGCTCCTTGAGGGTGGACCCAGTCCACTCACGTCCTGCTATCGGTCGACGCCATCGCGGGAATTGAGCCGCCGCGTGACCGATTCCGGCGGCCGCGGCGGCGCTGCGCGCGCAGGTTCCCTGCGACGGCGCGTTGGGATGCGCGTCCGGGGGGCGAGCGGGGCCGCCGGCGGGGGCGCCCCGGACTAGGGGATTTCCCTACTCTTCGCCGAACTTCGCCTCGACCAGCTCGGCGAGCGCGCGGAGCATCGTGTCGGCGTCCGGGCCCGTGGCTTCGAGCTCCAGCTCCACGCCCTGCTCCGCGGCGAGCATCATCATGCCCATGATCGACTTGCCGTCGACGCGCTCGTCGTCGTCGACGCGCCCCACCCGGAGCGTGCTGGCGTAGGCGTTGGCCGTCTGCACGAACAGGTGCGCGGGGCGCGCGTGCAGGCCGTTCCGGTTGAGCAGCGTCACGCGCAGCTTGCTGCCGCCGGCGGAGTCCTCGCTCATCGGTTAGCCCTCTCCGCTCATCTCGAGCAGCAGGTCGCGGATGGCGTCCCCGCCCTCGGCGTCCAGCAGGAAGCGGCGGAAGTCCGTGTCCCGGGCCAGGCCTGCGATCCAGCGCAGGCACTGCAGGTGCGACTCAGGCTCGTCGGTCGGGGAGACCAGCAGGAACAGGACGTGCACGTCCCGACCGTCGATCGCCTGCCACTCGAGGCCGGGATGACACCGCGCCAGCACCAGCGTGATGCCCTCGACGCCGTCACCTTTGACGTGCGGGACGGCGACGCTGTTGCCGAGGCCGGTCGAGCCGATCGCTTCGCGGTCCGACAGGCGCTTCTGCAGGCGCTTGCGCGCGCTCTGCGGGAACGCGCCCGCCTCCTCGGCGGCGCCCAGCATCTCCTTGAGCGCGGCCTCCTTGGTGGTGGCCTCGAGCTCCTCGATCAGGGCGGCGCGTTCGACGAGGTTGCGGATCATGGGGCGAGGAGTGTGCGGAAACCGCACCGGCGACGCAACGGCCAGCCGGGCAGAACCCCGCCGCACCCCGTGACCGCGCGTCAGCCGTCGAGCGTCTTGCGGACGACGTCCTCGTAGGTCTCCTCGCTGCCCGCCTCGGGAGGCGGCGCGTCCTCTGCCGCTCGCGCGCGCTCCTCCTTGGCGTCGGGGAACTTGTGGTTGGTGAGCTTCTCCTTCCACTTCCGGAGCTGGGACTCCATCTTGTCGACGAGCAGGTCCATGGTGCCGGAGAACGACTCTCCACGGTCCTTGGCGACCAGCGGCGCGCCCTTGCGCAGGTGGGCGATGAGCTCGACCTCGGGGTTCTCGTGGGCGTGGTCCGCGACCACCTCCACGCGCGTGAGCGCGTCCTCGAAGCGCCCCAGCCGCTGGAGCTTCTTCGTCGCGTGCTCCTGCATGCGCTCGGTGATGTGGTCGTGGCGGCCCTTGAACTCGATGGGAACGTCGGCGTGTTGGCTCATTCAGCTTCCTCGTAGATGACCTCTTCATCGACCGGCAGGGCCGCCCGGCGCGGCCCGCTCGGCAAGTTCGTCCGAAGACGAGGCACCCCGCCGACTCGCGGCGCGGAGCGCCATGACGATACGAGTCAGCGGTCCTCGAAACCCCAGAACTTCACTTCCGGGCGCAGCTCGACGCCGAAGGCGTCCTGCACCCGACTACGCACTTCGTCCATCAGGCAGACGAAGTCGGCCGCGGTCCCGGTGTCGTCGTTGACGAAGTAGTTCGCGTGCTTGTCCGAGACCTGGACGCCGTTGCGACGGAGCTGCTTGCACCCCGCCTCCTGGATCAGGCGACCGGCGGCGTCGCCGTCCGGGTTCTGGAACACGCACCCGACGCTCCGCTGCGTGACCGGTTGGCTCGCGTTCCGCTTCTCGAGCGAGGCAGAGAAGCGCTCGAAGATCGCGTCGGGTCGGTCCTCGCGCAGCTCGAACGTCGCCTGCACCACGACCGCCCCGCCGAGCCCCCCGTTCCGGTAGACCGGCCGGAAGTCCTCCTTGGCCAACACGCCGAGCGCGCCGTCGGGGCGGACCACGGTCAGCGAGACCAGGTGCTCGAAGGTCTCGCCGTCGCGCGTACCCGCGTTCATCGCGACCGCGCCCCCGACCTCGGCCGGGATGCCGGTGAGCTTCTCCAGCCCCGCGAGGCCCGCCTCGCGCGTGCTGCGCAGCAGGCTCGCCATGGTGACGCCGGCGCCGACGGTAACGCGGTCGCCCTCACGCTGCATCCGGTTGAGGTTCGCGAGGTGCACGACCACCTCGTCGACCCCGCGGTCGGCGACCACGACGTTGCTGCCGCCGCCGAGCACCCGCATCGGCAGGCCCAGCGCTCGACACGCCCGGACGGTCGCGGCGACCCCCTGCTCGTCGAAGGGCTCGACGAACCACCGCGCGGGACCGCCGATCCGCAGGTGCATCATCGGCGCGAGCGGCACGTCGCGGCGGACCGAGGCGTGCTCGGACAGCGCGGCGCCGAGCTCGGCGGCGAGGTCAGATCCGGTCAACGATGCCTCCGACCGCGTGGTCGATGTCGCCTGCGCCGAGCACCATGACGACGTCGCCCTGCCGGTGACGTTCGGCGACGGCGGCCGGCAGGTCGGCGACGGGGCCGCCGTAGTGCGCATCGCCGCCGACTTCGCGCACGGCGTTGACGAGGTCCCCGGCGCTGACCGAGGCCATGATCTCGTCTGACTCCCGGGCGCCGTAGATCTCGGTGATCAACGTCGTGTCGGCCGCGGCGAGCGCCGCGGCGAACGGCTCGAGCAGCATCAACGTTCGCTGGTACTGGTGGGGCTGGAACGCGACGAGCAGGCGGCGGTCGCGGAAGCGCCGCCGCGCGGTCTGCAGCACCGCCTCGATCTCGACCGGGTGGTGCGCGTAGTCGTTGATGAGCACGCCCCCGCCAGCGCCCTCGTGCACCTCGAAGCGCCGGCGCACCCCGACGAAGTCGGCCAGCCCGGCGCACGCGCCCGCGAGGTCGGCGCCGGCCACGTGCGCGAGGCCGAGCGCGAACATCGCGTTGAACATGTTGTGGCGGCCGGCGATCGACAGGTCGACCCGCGGCAGCCGCTCCTCGTGGAGCACCGGCACGAAGGACCAGCAGCCGCGATGCTCTCGCACGTCGACGGCGCGCAGGTCCGACCAGAGCCCGGAGCCGACCGTCAGGATCTCGACGTCGCTGCGGAGGCTCGAGAGCACCGCCTTGGGCACCGACTCCTCGACCAGCGCCGTGCCGCCCGGGCGCACGCGGCCGAGGTAGCCGGCGAAGGCCTCGATCAGCTCGTCGGTCGACGGGTAGCAGTCGAAGTGGTCGTGGTCGAGGTTGAGGATCGCGGCGCCGAACGGCCGCAGGCTGTGAAAGCTGCGGTTGAACTCGCACGCCTCGACCACGAAGCTCTGCCCCTTGCCGCCGTGGCCGTTGCCCCCGAGCTCGGGGACCTCGCCGCCGATCAGGTGGGACGGGTCCCGGCCGGCGCCGCGCATCGCGGCGACCGTGAGCCCCGTCGTCGTGGTCTTGCCGTGGGTGCCGCCGATCGCCAGCGTGCGGCGCCCCTCGCTCAGGCGGCCGACCGCCTCGGCGTAGAGCAACGAGGTGAAGCCGCGACGCACGCACTCCTGGACCTCCGGGTCGGAGGACGGCACAGCTGCGCTGCGGATCACGTAGCCGTCGGCCCCGGTGACGCGCTCGGGTCGACAGCCCGGCCAGACCGCGTGGCCTTCGTCGCCGAGCCGGGACACGACCGCGCCGCCGACCGAGTCGCTGCCGCTGATGTCGCCGCCGATGCCCGCGAGCAGCCGCGCCAGACCGCTCATGCCGGCGCCGCCCACGCCGACGAAGTGAAACCGCTTCGAGACGAAGCTCGTGCCCGCGATGCCCTCGGGGGGCAGCGGCTCCTCTTCGCGGGCGGACAGCGCGGTCACGCGACGCCCCCCCGCCGCGCCGCCGCGCGCGGCCGCGCCACGTCGGATCCGGGCGCCTCGACGGGCAGGGACGGCGCGCCCGCGACCTCGCGATCGACGTCCGCCAGGATGGCCTCGGCCGCGTCCAGCCGACGGAGCTTGCGGGCCTCGTCGCCCATCGCGCGCAGCCGCGCCGGCTCGTCGAGCAGCGCGTCGACGCGCTCGGCCAGCCGGGACACGTCGAGGTCGCGCTCCTCGCAGACCACCGCCGCGCCTACGCGCTCCAGCACGCGGGCGTTGTGCAGCTGCTGCTGGTCCTTGTGGTGCGGGTACGGCACGACCACGGCGGCGCGGCCGACCGCCATCAGCTCGGCGACGGTCGTCCCGCCCCCGCGGCAGACGACCAGGTCGGCCGCGGCGAACAGGCGGTCCATGTCGGCGGCAACGGCCCGGACCGTGACGGCGACCTCGCGTCCTCGCGCCGCGTAGCGCGCCCGGACGTCGCCGTCGTTGCCGAGGCCGGAGAGGTGCACGACCTGCAGGCTCCGCCGCACGCGCTGCAGCGCCTGCGGGACGAGCTCGTTCAGGGCGCGCGCGCCCTGACTCCCCCCGGTCACCAGGACGACGGGCGCGTGGTCTCCGAGGCCGAGGTCCCGGCGGGCTGCGGCGGCGTCGACGCGGCCGAAGCCCTCGCGCAGCGGGGTGCCCGTGAACAGCACGCGGCCCCCGGCGCGCTCGTCCGCGCCGCCTTCGCCCGACGTGGGCAGCCCTGTGTACATGCGGCGCGCGATCGCGCGCAGCCAGCGGTTGGCGCGGCCGGTCACGGCGTTCTGCTCGAGCAGGAAGACCGGCACGCCCAGGCTCCTGGCCGCGAGCGCGACCGGCACCGAGGCCTTGCCGCCGGTGCTGACCACGCCGCCGACGCCGTGGCCG
>JBMHDP010000071.1:0-6141 GCA_049889335.1 Planctomycetota bacterium | reverse complement strand
GAGGCAGAGGCTGGCTGCGAGCGCCGCGAGGGCGCCGGGTCGGGTGGAGGGCATCTCGAGATGATGCGGCGCCGCCCTCGCGCCAGCAAGCAAACCGGGCGCAACGCCCGACCCGCGCTCAGCTCAGCTTCTCGGAGATCGTCTTGGCCTGCAGGAACTGGAGCATGTAGTCGGGGCCGCCGGCCTTGCTGTCCGTGCCGGACATGTTGAAGCCGCCAAACGGGTGGGCGCCGACGAGCGCGCCCGTGCACTTGCGGTTGATGTAGAAGTTGCCGACGTGGAAGCGGTCCATCGCTTCCTGCTTGTGCTGCTCGTTGTCGGTGAACACCGAGCCGGTCAGCCCGTACTCGGTGTTGTTGGCGACCTCGAGGCCTTCCTCGAAGTCCTTGACCTTGATCAGCGCGAGCACCGGCCCGAACACCTCGTCCTGCGACAGCTTGGCGTCGGGGGCGACGCCGCCGAAGACGTGGGGCATGACGTAGTGGCCGCCGCTGGGGGCGTCGCCGCCGCCGACGAGCAGCTGCGGGCGATGGGCTTGCCGCACGAGGCGCCGGTGGTGGCGGAGGCCAGGGCGCCGCCGGGTGATGCGGAGTGGTGGGGAGCATGAGGGTGACGGCAGGTCAGGCTGCGAGCAGGGTGTCGTGGCGGGGCCGGGGTGCGTGCTGGGGTAGCCGATCCGGGCAGAACGCCCGGCTAGCCACCAAGCCGCTCGGCATGGGGGCCGTCTCGACGGCGATGAAGAAGGACAAGATGGAGCAGGGGGCTGCCGACGAGGCGATGACCGCGCGCGCCATGGAGGTCATGGCGACGCTCAACAAGGTCGCGGCCGAGGTCGCCCAGGACTTCGACGTGCACGCGGCGACCGACATCACCGGCTTCGGCTTCGTGGGCCACGCGTGCGAGATGGCCGAGGGCGCAGGCCTGCAGCTGGAGGTCGACGCGCAGAGTCTGCCGTTGATGCAGGGAGCGCTCGAGCTGGTGCGGGCAGGTGCGCTGTCGGGCGGCTGCGCGCGCGGCAAGCAGCACTTCGGCCCTCGGGTCGAGGTCGACGACATCGTCGAAGCAGCGCTGGGAGACCTGGTGTTCGACGCTGAGACCTCCGGCGGACTGCTGCTCGCGGTGTCCGAAGCGCAGGCGCAGTCCCTCAGTGACCGGCTGCGGGACGCGGGTGCGCCTGCCTACGCCATCGCCGGGCGCTTCGTCGCGCGCGCCGGCGCCGAGCCGCTGGTCCGGCTCCGGTAGTCCCAGCTAGCGGAGCAGCTGCTGCTGGGCCGCCGAGAGCTCCGGCCGCGGCGCTGCGCCGTGGTCGCGCAGGCGCAGCGTGAAGGTGGTGCACGCGAGCTTCTTCCGGCTGCGCTGCGGCAGGCCGTCCTCGTACTGCAGCGGGCCCGCGGGCGAGGTGTCGTCGTCGTCATCTTCGACGCCCCCGCCGAGCGGCTCGAGGTCGATCTGCAAGTTGGTGGTGGGGACGCCGCCGAACACCCGGACTCTGCCTTTTGCGCTCGTGTCGATCCAGACGTTGCCGCGGACCTGGTAGACGGTGCCCGTGCCGGGGTCCAGCGCGATCGCGAGGTCGAGCGTCAGGTCCGGCGCAATGGAGGCTGGCCGGGCTCTCTGCCCGACGCCTACGTCGACATGCAGGCGCGGGCTGCCGCCTGCCATCAGGGCGAGCGGCAGTGACCCGGACCAGAACAGCTCGCGGGCCTGCTCCTTGTTCAGCGTGACGGAAACGACCTCCACGGCGCGATCGGCGACGGCGCCTGCGTCGCGGCGGGTCACGGACAGCGGCCATGCGCCCAGCAGCTGCAGCAGCGCCTGGGGGTCGGGCACGACCGTCGAGATGGTGCCGTCGGCGAAGTGGCCGCGGCGGCGGCACCAAGCGCGCTGCGCGTCCTTGGCGAGCGTGCGCGCGCCGACCAGCAGGAGCTCGTCCTTGTTCTCGTTGTCAAACTTCAGGTAGGCCAGGTCGCGGTGCCAGGAGCCGCGGACCCCAGACCTGCGTGGCCGGCCGTTCGGCTTGCCGACGGGCTCCCACGTGAGCTCAAACGCCGTGTCCACGGTGGCTGCCGCCTTGACCAACGCGTCGGAGAGCCGCTTGCGCGTGGCCGCGGAGACGGCCGCGGCAGGCTCTGCAGGAGGTGCCTGCTGGGCTGCGAGCGCTGTCAGGCAGAGCAACGCAGTCGTGAAGGTGCGCACGGAGCGGAGACGGGCGGTGGTGGCAGGAACTCTCGGAGAATCAGAGAAGTGTAGCGCGCTGGCCCTGCAGCTACGGCTGCGGAGGCTCGCCGGGCTCCGCGGCAGGGGGGGCTCCGTCCGTGTCGTCACTGTGCCTAGTGGCTCCAGCGGCGCAGCACCGACGCGGCACACTGCGCGACCCGGGGGTCCGGGTGCTTGGCCAGCGCTTCTACGGCAGGGCGCATCGCCTCCTCTGCGGAGCCGACCTGGCCGAGGGCGATGACGGCGTCGGCGAGCAGCGGCGAGTCGCCCGACGCCAGCACCGGCCGAAGCGCGCGCAGGACCGCGGCCGCGTCACGGCCTTGGACCTCGGTGTGTGCGAGCGTCGACACGGCGGCCGCGCGATCTCGGGGCCCGCCTTGCTCGAGCAGGTGGACGAAGGCCAACGCGCCGACCGGCTCGCCCCGCGCCACCCGCGCCAAGGAGCGCGCAGCAGCGCTGCGGATCCGGTCGTCGTTGTCCGCCGGTACGGAGTCGAGCGGGGCGCGCGCAGCCAGGAGCTGGATCACTGACGTGTGTCCGGTCTTCGCGCATCGGATGTCACACTCCGCCGAATGGGGGTGCTCTGCGAGCAGCGCAACACGCAGCGCCTCTTTGGCGGCCACCGAAGATCGTTCGCCCAGGAGCTCCGCGGCGAGCTCCCGCCGGTACGGGCTCTCGTCGGTGAGCAGAGAGACGAGGACCTCCGTCTTCGCGTCGCGCGCGATCTCCAGCCGGTGATGGATGCGGACGCACTCGTGCTTGCTGTGCTTGCCCAGCGCGTCCAGGCGCAGGCCGTTTCTGCCCGTCGCGACGAGCTTGCCCGCGTTGTCCTTGGCTGGCTTGCCGACGTTCATGAACACGATCTCGTCCCGCGCCGCCTCTCCAGCCTCTACACTGGCGTACGGCGCGAGCGTCGCCGCGGCGCGGAAGGCCCTGATCATGAGCGGGTGCCAGCGATCGCTCCGTTCGATCAGCGCGGTGATGGCAGGCAGCCCCGCGGCGCCGGCCGGACCGAGCGACTCGAGGACGCCGAGCGCCCGCTCACGGATCGGCAGCGACGCCTCTTCGTCGTCCACGGCAGCGGCCAGCGCCCCGACCGCCGGCGCGCCGACCTTGCGCAGCTTCGCGGCGGCCGCACGCCAGGACGACTCGTCGCCGAGCAGCTGCACCAGCTGCTCGGGTCGGAGCGAGGGGTCCTGCAACGGAGTCCATCCCGCTGGCTCACCTGACGTCGCTCGGCTCGAAGCGCTGTGCTGATCGCTGGGCTGGTCGCCGGCCGCAGAGGGGCTCGCGAAACCCAACCAGACCCCGACCACGACGCTGGCCCCGAACGTCATCAGTGCCGGAGCGTGCCAACGAGCCCGCGGGCGACCGGGCAGCTCCCGGGTCAGCCGGTGGACGCGCTGCTCCGACGCGAATCGCCCGAGCGTGACCTCCGCCAGGTCTCGCGAAGGCCCACGCCCGCAGACCTCTTCGAGAAGGACCTCCAGCGCTTCGTCGTCGAGTTGGACAGGTTGCTTCTTCATGATGTCTTCCTCTCGATGCAGGTGTGCAGCGCCGCTCGGATCCGCTGCAGCGCCGTCTTGACGCCGTTCTCGCGCATGCCGACCGCGCCGGCGACCTCTGCGCGGGACCGCCCCTCGCCGTAGAACAGCCGCACGATCGTCTGGGCCGCGGGCGACAAGTCGTCGACGCACGCGCGCACGGCGTCGAGGTGCGGGTCCGGCGCCCCGCTCGCGTCACACAGGCGATCGATCATCGCCTGCCGGGCGCGCCCGAGGCTACGCGCCCTGCGGCCGTCGTCGCGACGACGCTGCAGGTGCAGGTACTTCGCCGTCCGGCGGAGGAACGCAGCGATCTGCCGGTTGCTCCGATCCCCCATCCCCTTGCGGAGCGCGACCAACAGCGTCTCTTGGGCCAGGTCCTCTGCATCTTCCGGGTCCCAGCCGAGCAAGCGCAAGTAGCGCCACACCATCCCGGCGTAGCTGGCGACCCACGTCGGCGCGCGATCAGCATCGGCGCCGTCGGGGCCTGTCGGGACGAAGTGTGGCATGTCGCCTAAAGCCTGCCGCAAACGCCTGGAGGGTATTCAGCCCGTCCGAGTTTTTTGGTGAGCGGCCCCGGACGTGTCCGCTCCCAGCCGTCACCAGCGCCCGGTGTTCTCCATCGACGCCCAGGGCTCGGCCGGCGCCAGGGGGTCGCCGCGCTGCAGCAGCTGGCGGTGGCGCGTGGCCAACTCGGCGCGGCGGCTCATGCCCGCTACTTCTGCCGCTTCATCGAGATGGTCAGCGGCTCATCGGTCGGGTCGACGACGAACTCCTGTGACGCCAGGTCTCGGGCCTTGAACTGGGCTTCGACGATGATCCCGGGCAGCGGCAGGAGCGGGCAGACGAAGGCGCCGTCCTCATCCGTTCGCACGCTGTCGATCCAGTTCCACGTCAGGCGGCTGCAGATGCTAGTGAGGCCTGGGTCGCGCTGGCCGGTGGTACCTGCTCGCCACTCTATGCTGCGCATTTCGAGCCGTGCGCCCGCGACCGGCTTCCCTTCCTCGTCGACGACGCGGCCGCGCATGGTCTGCATCGGCTGCATGCGGAGCTGCTGCTCGTCGTCGCTCTTCAGGTCCACGTTGACATAGGCCACCTCCAGCGTGTTTCGCGCGAAGACCAGCCACTTCCCCGGCTCCAGCCGCATCGAGACCCGGCCGGCGCTGTCCGTCGTGGCGCGCGCGGTCCACGGGCTGCATTTGCGGGCCCCGCCGTCCTTGCGGCTCAAGAACAGCAGATCGACGTCCCTGGCCGGGCCGCCGGTCGCATCCAGGAGCTGCACGTTCAGGACCGGTAGCACGTCGAGCGCGATCTCGAGCGGGCCGCTGGTGTAGTTGGAGGCGCCGTGCAGCGCGACGGGCCGCAGCGGCGTGCGCCGCTGCAGCTCGGGCGTCACCAGCTGCGCTACAGCCGCGTCGCCGGAGATCCCGACCTCGATCCCCTGGCTCGGCGGTCGCAGCTGGGGTATTTCGAAGCGCCCCTCTCCGTCGGTGCGGACCCGGAAGATCAGGTGTTCCTGCCGCCAGCTGTTGTTGAGCCGCTGCACTGGCGCGTTCAATCGGAGCTGGAGCTCCTGGCCCGCGAACACGCGCTGGCCGTCGACCCGGACGCGACCGAACGCGGGCTCGGCCGGGGGCATGGTGAACGTCAGCTCGGTGAGGCCTTCGCGCGCGACCTTTTGGCCGTCGCAGAATGGATGGACGGTTAAGCCCGTATCGTTGAAGCCCGAATACGTGGTTTGACGGCCGGCTTTCTCGGCGACGAGGAAGAGCTCTTTCCCGCCCGACTTCTCGAAGGGGTTCGTCCGCATCGCGACGCGCGCAACGAGGCGGCCGTCCTCGCCGGTCTCGCCCAGGTCCCGCCACAGATGACGCAGTGGCAGCTTCGGTCCGAAGCGGACGTTCTTGGAGTAGCCGCTGGTGATCCGTGCGCGGACACGCGCGCCCGCGACCGGCGCGCCGTTCGCGTCGACGGCGCGCAGCGGGATCTCCTGAGGCGGCTCGACGCGCATCTGCACCTCGCTGCTCGGCGCGCTGGTGGACCCCGTCGTCAGCGTGCGGCCGTCCTCGTCGACCACCTCGCACGTGAGGCGGCACGAGGGCAGCGGCGGCAGCGCGCAGGTCCCGCCCTCGCCGACCGCGAGGTCCACGTCGGGGAGCTCGATCGAGTCGACCGCCAGCCGGAGCCGGAACGGTGCGAGGTCCTGCCACGGCTCCAGGCCCGTGAGCTTCGCGGTGCGTTCCTGCGCGGGGCGGTCGGCGCGCAGCTCGAGCAGGCTGCCGGTCGAGCACCAGCGGGTCGCGCTGCAGGTCCGCGATGCGCCTTCGGGGCCGATCGCCCAGATCAGGTGGTAGGTGCACGGGCGCAGCTTGGTGCGGAA
>JBMHDP010000070.1:0-8465 GCA_049889335.1 Planctomycetota bacterium | reverse complement strand
GAAGCACGCGGTCTCGCGCCTGATCGGCGCGCCGCCGGGCTACGTCGGCTACGACGAGGGCGGCCAGCTGACCGAGGCCGTGCGGCGCAAGCCGTACTCGGTGGTGCTGTTCGACGAGATCGAGAAGGCGCACCCGGACGTGTTCCACGTGCTGCTGCAGATCCTGGACGACGGCCGCGCGACCGACAGCCAGGGGCGCACGGTCGACTTCAAGAACACCGTCATCATCCTGACGTCGAACGTCGGCGCCCCGATGCTGCTCGACGGCATCAGCGCCGGCGGCTCGATCCAGGAGCACGTGCGCGACCAGGTGATGGCGGAGCTGCGCCAGCACTTCCGGCCCGAGCTGCTCAACCGCATCGACGACACCGTGATGTTCAAGCCGCTCCAGCAGACGGAGCTCCGCGCGATCGTCGACCTGTTGTTGGGCTCGCTGCGGGACCGGCTGGCCGATCGCCGCATCACCGTCGAGGTGAGCGACGGCGCCAAGGCGTTCCTGGCCGAACGGGGCTACGACCCGATCTACGGCGCGCGGCCGCTCAAGCGCTTCTTGCAGCGTGAGCTGGAGACCCGGATCGGGCGGCGGCTGATCGCCGGCGACGTGCCGGACGGCAGCGTGGTCATGGTCGAGGTCGACGGCGACGAGCTGGTGGTCGGCGCGCGCGCCGGGCTCGGGGCCGACGCCGCGCGCGGCGACGCGGTCGCCTGACGGGCGCCGCCGTGCGCCGGGTCTTCTCCCGGCACGGTCGCGCGCCGCTCAGGCCTCGTACTGCTGCGGGTTGACCAGGATCACGTCGAACTGGTCCTCGTGGTCGAACCAAGCGCACGGCGACAGGCCCATCTGCTCGCACAGCTCGAGGCATTCGCCGACCAGCTTCTGACCTTCCCAGAAGGGCTTGGTCTCGACCTCGATCTTCAGGAAGGCCGTGCGCGCGACCAGCGCCTCGGAGAAGCCCTGCAAGACCTCGTAGGTGCAGCCCTCGACGTCGATCCAGTGCGCGAACCGCGCCTGCGCGTGCTGCGGGAGCGGGAAGAACTCGCCCAGCGGCAGCGCGGGCGCGCGATAGGTGATGTACTGCTGGCTGTCGTGTCGGCCGCGGGCGCTGCCGATCCCCCGGAATTGGAGCGGGGCCTGCTGGTCGGCCGATGCCCAGTCGGGCACGTGCAGCTCCATCGTCTTGCGCTCGGGGCCGATCGCGAGCGGGACGAAGACCACGCCTTCGCGGCAGGCTCCCTCGGCGAACTGGAAGAAGTTCTCCGGGTTCGCCTCGAACGCGAAGACCTGGGCCTGCGGCAGCGCCTGCTTGCAGCGCACCGCCATCTCGCCGTCACGCGAGCCGACGTCGGTCACGATGTCCGGGCGCGCGCTCCGGACCATGTCGACGAAGGTCTGGTCCAGGGCCTGAACGTCGGGCAGACACACCGCGTCTCGAAGCCGATCCCGCCACATGCGCACGAGCAGACGAGAAGCCGCGCGGGCGCGCAAGCGCGGAGCCTGTGAGCGCGCGCAGAAGGCCCGCGCCCGCGCCGCGTGACGGGTCGTCTCAGCGCTCGATCCAGCGCGCCAGCTGGTCTTGGATGATCCGGTGGCCGGCCGGGGTAGGGTGGCACCAGTCGAGGTAGAGGGCCCGCGCCTGCTCCTCGCTGCGGCCGCGCAGGAACAGCTCGTTGACGTCGACGAACGGCACGTCGGCCGCGGCCGCGACCGCGCGCTGGCGGTCGCGGTAGCTCCGCCGCGCCCGGTCGGGGAACCGGTGCTCCTCGTAGACGCGCTCCAGCTCGGCGCGGCCGCGGACCGGGTCCTCGGCGAGCGCGGTGATCATCGCCCGCAGCCACGCGAAGTAGATCCGGTCCCCTGCAGGCGGCTGCTCTTTGTCCAGCAGCGCGCGCGCGGCGGCGGGCCGCCCCGCTTGGATCTGCGCGTCGACCGCGAGCCCTACCGGGGTCCACCGCTCGATGACCTCGTTGATGTTGCGCGGCGGCAGGAAGAGGTTCGCGGGCGGCCCGAGGATCAGCGGCTGCGCGCCGTGCTCGCGCGCGAGCGCGATGACGGCCTCCAGGTTCGCCGCCATCTCGTCGTCCGAGACGCGCGGGGTCGCGTCGTCTGCCAGGTGCAGCGGGTTGGCCGGCGGGCGGTCACCGTTCACGGCGTCGACGATCCACGCGAAGAACGCGCTCTGGCCCAAGAACCTCGCGATGCCGCCGCCGAAGCCGCCGAAGTCGAAGGCGTCCCGGTCGCTCTGGCGCGCGGGCCACGCGTCGTTGTTGCCGATGCAGACGACCACGTAGGCCGGGCGCAGGGCCGGGATCCAGCGTCGCGCCGAGACCCGCACCTGGTGCGAGCTGTAGCCCGGGACGCCGGCGTTGTGGACGCGCCAGCCTGCGCCGAGGTGCCGCTCGAGGCGGGCGGGGTAGGCCTCCGCTGCGCTCGTGCCCCACCCGAACGCCGTGGAGTCCCCGAGGCAGAGCACGGTCGAGGCGTCGGTCGGCGTCGTCGCGGGCTTGCGCACGCGGAAGCCGCGCGCGTCGGTCCGGATCTGCTGGTTCATGAAGGTCACCGCGGCGTCGCTGCGCAGAGACCACTGCAGGTCGGGGTCCTGGACGAACAGCTGTTCGGACGCGGGGTCGTTGCCGAAGCGGATCGCGCGGTAGGCCCGGGCCGGGTCGAGGAGCGCGCGGCACAGCAGCTCGGGCAGCACGAACACGACCGCGGTCGTGATCAGCACGGTCGCCAGGCGGAACGTGCGGCGGGGTCTCTTGGCGGCAGCGGCCGAGTCGGCGGTCATCGGTCTCGTCGTCCGGGAGGGATCAGCTCTGCCAGCGCGCGTACCAGGTCTGGAACTGCTGCAGCTGCGCGGCAGCGAACGCGCGCTGGCTGTCGCTGAGCTCGTCGGTCGCGTTGAAGTGCAGGCGGTAGCGCTCGTCGCCCAGCAGCTCGAGCAGGTACTTGTAGTAGAGGACCAGGTCCGGACCTTCGTCGAACGTCGACAGCACCTGCAGGGCCTGCCCCAGCTCGCCGGCGCGTCGACGCGCCTGTGCGTCGCCGGCCTGGGCCCGCTCGCAGAGGTCGACCAGCTGCAGCACGGGGCCGGGCAGGGCGTTGCCGATCCCGGTGATCGCGCCGGTGGCGCCGCAGTGGACGAAGCCGTGCACGACCTGGGTGTCGACGCCGACCATCAGCGTCAGCGCGTCGTCGCCGCTGGTGATGTGCTCGGCGGCGTAGGTCAGCGAGGCGGCGCCCCCGAACTCCTTGAAGCCGACCAGGTTCGCGTGGCTCCGGCGGAGCTCGAAGAACAGGTCGGCGCGCGTCTCGAAGCCGTAGTAGGGGCTGTTGTAGATCACCGCCGGCAGCGCGGGCGCCGCCGAGAGGACCGCGTCGAAGTGCGCGCGCTGGGCTGTCGGCGACGTGCCGCGCGAGAGCACGCGCGGGATCACCATCAGCCCCGCGGCGCCCACCTCCGCGGCGTGGCGAGCGTGCGCGACCGCCGCGCGCGTGTTGACGGCGCCGGTGCCGACGATGACGCGCAGGCCCGCGGCGGTGAGCCGCGCGACCCCTTCCATCCGCCACGCGTCGGTGAGCAGCGGCCAGTCGCCCATCGAGCCGCAGTAGACGACGCCGCTCATGCCGGCCTCGACCAGCTCCCGGCCGGTCTCGACCAGGGCGTCGAAGTCGGGGACGCGATCGCCGTCGCGCTCGCAGCACGGCGTCATCAGGGCCGGCATGCAGCCGGAGAAGACGGAGTCGCTCATGGTGACCTCACTCGCAGGCGAGGAGCGCCTGCGGCCTCTCCTTATACCGAGCTTCGAACGAGGGCGCCCGGGTCCGTCGGGTTCCGCATGTGCCAGCGCGATTGGGACCTATCCCATTCGCTGGAGATGGGATACAAAATGGCGACCCGAAGGGAAGTCATGGCGAAAGCGGTTCTGATCGACGACGAGCCACGTCTGCTCAAGACGATGGCCCGCTTCCTGGAGCGGCAGGGGGTGGAGGTCGTGCAGGCGAACACATTCGCCGAGGCAGAAGAGCACCTGTATCCCGGGCGCTTCGAGGTGCTGATCTCCGACATCGTGATGCCCGACTACGACGGCCTGCGCGTGCTCCACGAGGTCGTGGAGGTGCGCAAGTGCCGAGAGCCCGTGATCCTGATCACGGGCGAGCCCAACCTGGAGACAGCGGCGGAGGCGGTCCGCAGCGGCGCGTTCGACTATGTGCAGAAGCCGGTCACCAAGGACCGCTTGCTCGAGGTCGTCGACCGAGGCCTCCGCCACGTGCAGCTGCTCCGCGAGCGCGACGAGGCGCGCCAGCGCGAGCTGCAGCTACTCAAGAACCTCGCCGAGATCGGCGAGTCCGCGTCGGTGCTGAGCCATGAGATCAAGACCCCGATCACGGGGCTGCGGCACGCGCTGGGCGCGGTCGGCGACAAGCTGGGCGTCGAGACGGGCGTGCTGCTGGACGAGTTCGCCGGCAACCTCGCGCGCATCGAGCGCCTGCTGAGCGAGACGCTCTCGTTCGCGAAGCCGCTCACGCCGCAGCTGGAGGTCGTGGCGCTCGCCGACGTCGTGGCCGACGCGATCGCCGAGTCCCGGGCCTATCCGCCCTTCGCCCAGATGTCGGTCGAGGTCTCGCTGGACCCCGCTCAGCAGGTCCGCGTCGACCGACAGATGTTCTCCGAGGTCTTCGGGAACCTGCTCCGAAACGCCGCGGACGCCTGCGGCGGCGCCGGTCGGATCGAGGTCGGCGCGCGGCGGCTCCCGGCAGGGCTGCTCATCGACGTGGTCGACGACGGCCCCGGCGTGCCGGTCGATCGGCGCGGCGACATCTTCAAGCCGTTCCACAGCAGCAAGTCCCAAGGCACCGGGATCGGGCTCGCGTTCGTGCGCAAGGTCGTCGAGGCGCACGGGGGGTCGGTCGAGGTCGTGGGACAAGAACGTGGCGCCTGTTTTCGGGTGACGGTGCAAGAAGACCTGCTGCCAGACGCGCTCACCCCCTAATCTGCTCAGCCAAGAACGGATGGAAGATGCCCCCCAAGTGAAGATCGTGCTGATCGATGATCAGGCGATCGTTCGTGCTGCCTTCAAGGCGCTCCTCAACGCCGTGGACCGGTTCGAGGTCATCGGCGACGCCGGCGACGCCCGCAAGGGCGTCGAGCTGGTGGGCGAGCTGAAGCCCGACGTCGTGATCATGGACATCACGATGGTCGGCCTGTCCGGCCTCGACGCCGTCGCGCCGGTCAAGCGCGCGTCGCCTCGCACCCGGGTGCTGATGGCCTCCCAGCACGAGGGGATGAAGTTCGTGCAGCAGGCGCTGCAGGCTGGCGCCGACGGCTACCTGTCGAAGGACAGTGAGCCGGCCGAGCTGTCCTTGGCCATCGACTCGATCGTGCGCGGAGACTCCTACCTCTCGCCCAAGGTCGCCAACGGCTTCATGGCGCGCGCGGTGCGCGGCGACGTCTCGGCCGACGACGACGCCTCGCCCCTGGGGGTGCTCACGCCGCGTGAGCGAGAGGTCTTCCAGCTGCTCGCGATCGGCAAGGCGAACAAGGAGGTCGCGGCCATGCTCGACCTGTCGCTGGGCACGGTGAAGAAGCACCGCGAGAACCTCCAGCGCAAGCTCGACTGCCACTCCTCGGCCGAGCTGGCGCGCCTCGCGATCCGCGAAGGTCTGCTCGAGATCTGACCGGTCGCGCGCTCCGGGGCAGCCGAGCGCTCCTGCCTGCCGCGCGCCGCGGCGCCGGCTCAGGCGGGCGCGCGCACGGTCAGCACCGGCCGCTCGGACATCCGCACGACCTTCTCCGCGGTGCTGCCGAGCAGCGCGTGCGTCAGCCCCGTGTGACCGTGGGTCCCCATCACGATCAGGTCGGCGGACTCTGCCTGCGCGCACGCCAGGGCTTCTTCGTGAGGTTCTCCGGAGCGGAGGATGCACCGGACCTGCAGGTCGCCGTGCTCGCCCTTCAGCTGCGTGGCGCGCTGCTCAATGCGCTGCGTGGCCTTCTCCTGCAGCTCGTCCTGGATGTGCTCCAGCGAGTGCGACATGCCGAAGCTGCGCATGGGGTAGGTCATCTCGGGGATGACGTGGAGCAGGAGCAGCTCGGCGCCGCAGGAGCGCGCCACCGTCGCGGCGTAATCGGCGGCGTGCGCCGAGGTCGGCGAGAAGTCCGTCGGGCAGAGGATGCGGTGGAGTTGGATCATGGGCGCTCGGGGTCCGTCAGCGATGACGTCAGGGAACGGCATCGCGTCGATCGGCGCAATACGGGAGATCTGCGCAGCGTGCGGTCGACGCCGCGCGCGCAGGCTGCTTGACTGGGGCGATGGACCTGGAGCCGGATGGAGTCGTCGCCCCGGACGTCGACAAGGGCGTCGGCGCAGACCCCGTGGTCCGCGAGATCGAGGAGCTGTTGGCCGACGGTCGCCTGGAGGAGGCCGTCGACGCGATCGACGAGGCGATCCGCAGCGGCCGGGGGATCGAGGCCGACCTGGTCTTCCTGCGCGGGGACGCCTTCCTCGGGATGGGCCGCGCGGGCGACGCCGAAGCCCAGTTCCGAGCGGTCCTGGAGTCCGATCCGGACTGCCCGTCGTCGCGCTGCTGGCTGGCGATGAGCCTGTTCCTGCAGTGGCGCTTTGAGGAGGCCGAGCGGGAGGTCGAGGTCGCGCGCGCGCTCCCCGACGCGCTCGCGGACGCGGACGTCGTCGCGGGCTGCCTGCTGGAGCGGCGCGGCCGCTTCGAAGAAGCCGAGGGGCTGTTCGAGCGCGCGGCGACGGCGGCGCCGGACAAGTACGTCGTGCCGACGCGGATGCCGCGAGCGGAGTTCGACAAGCAGGTGCAGCTGGCGGCGAGGGCGCTGCCGAAGCAGTTCCGCAAGAGCCTCGACCGCGTCGCCGTGCTGGTCCAGGAGCTGCCCGAGGAGGAGCTCCGAGAGGGCGGCGACGACGTCGTGGCGCCGGATCTGTTGGGCCTCTTCGACGGGGTGCCGCTGCCCGAGACCGGCGAGGACGGCGCGGTCCTGCGTCCCAATCGGATCTACCTGTTCCAGCGCAACCTGGAGCGGATGGCGGCGACGCGGGCCGAGCTCGAGGAGCAGATCCGGGTCACGCTCTACCACGAGCTGGGCCACTACCTGGGCTTCGAGGAAGAGGACATGGGCGACCTCGGGCTGGCCTAGGTCCGCGCGGCCGCCGCCGCGGGCGCCTATGGCGTCGGCCCCCGCCGCGGCGCGGTCTTGCCGTCTCGCACGGTGAGCAGGTAGGTCATCGGCCCGTCGTTGACCAGCTCGACCGCCATGGACGCGCCGAAGCGCCCGGTCGCGACCGTCAGGCCCGCAGCGCGGAGCTGCTGCGCGACGCGCTCGTAGAGCGGCGCTGCGACCTCGGGCGGCGCAGCCGCGGTGAAGTCCGGGCGGTGGCCGCGCTGGAGCTCCGCCGCCAGCGTGAACTGGCTGACCACCAGGCAGGCGCCGCCGACGTCGCGGACGCACAGGTCGGTCGGCTTGTCCTTGGGAAAGACGCGCAGCAGCGAGGCCTTGCGCGCGGTCTCGTCCGCGTCCGCGGCGGTGTCGCCGGCTTCGACGCCGACGAACAGCAGCAGCCCGCGGTCGATCTGGCCGACGACCTCGTCGTCGACGACGACGCGGGCGCGTCGGACCCGCTGGATGGCCGTGATCATCGCCGCAGGCTAGCAGGCGCCCGCGCGGATGCGACGTCGGCGCTACTCGGCGCGGACCTCGATGCGCGCCGGCTGGGCGGCAGCCTGCTTGGGCACGGAGACCGTCAGCACGCCCTGCTTGAACACCGCGTCGACGCCGTCGTCGGCGGCGTCCTTCGGCAGGGTGATGGCGCGCGACGTCTCGCCGTAGCGGTGTTCGACGCGATGCCAGCGGCGTCCTTCTTCCGCCTCCCGCTCGTCGCGGCGCAGCGCCGACACGGTCAGGACGTGGTCGTGGAGCTGGACCTGGATGTCCGCCTCGGCGACGCCCGGGAGCTCGAACGCCAGCTCGTAGCCGGTCTCCGTCTCGGCGATGTTGGTCCGCGGCGCGGCGCCGTCCTGCGCCGGCTGGCCGTAGAAGTCAGCGAGGGTCTCGCCGAACAGATGGCCGAACAGGCTCCGGAACGGGTCGCGCGGCTGGGGGAGGTGATTCTTGGTCTTGAGCATCATGGTTGGTTCTCTTGGGTCTGCTGCAGACCAAGCAATCCATGTGCCAAGCTGGCACATGCTTCTTTAATAACTTAGATTAATACTCTTATGGCGATGCATGGGCGACAAGGATTGTCTCATAAAGCGTCGAAATGGCAGGCATGGCCAGAATGGCAGTCAGGCCGAGAAGCAGCTCCAGACCTGCCGCCGGTCGAGCCGCTGCAGCGCGCGCGCCGCCTCTGCGCGGGCGGCCTGCGCCGCGCTCGCGCACCTCGTCGCGAGCCCGCCGAGCGCTGCCGCCGTCCAGACGCCGTCGCGCCCCTCGGCGGCGGCCGCG
>JBMHDP010000069.1:0-16422 GCA_049889335.1 Planctomycetota bacterium | reverse complement strand
CGGGCGCGCGCGGCCCGCGCGCCGCCGACGCCTCATCGCGCGCTTCGAGCCAGGGCGGGAGGGCGGGGAGCCGCCCGGCGAGGTAGGCGGCGTCGGGCGCGAACAGGGCGGTGCCGAGCGCGAGCTCGCGCGCCGCGTTCGCGGTCGCGACCGCGTGCTGCCACAGCTCGAGCATCGCCGCGGCGTCGTCGCGACCTGCTGCCTCGCAGGCGAACAGCCGCCGGGTCCGCGGCGCGCCGAGCTCGCGCACGAGGCTCTTGGCGTCGGGCATCTCGTCGGCGGCGCCGAACACCTGCGGCGTCGCGGCGCGCAGCGCGCGCGCGGCCGCGAGCGGATCCAGCTCCAGCCACGCGACCAGCTCGTCCTCGGTCTCGGGCGCCGCCGCGCCGCTCCGCTGCAGCGCGCCGCGGAGCGGCGGGAGCGCGAGCACGCTCGGCAGCCTGCGCAGCGGGTTGTGTGCGCTTTGGAACGGTCGGGTCGTCGGCACGGTGGTCTCTCCCTCCTTGTTCGGCTCCGCACGGGCATTCGCTCAAGCGGAGCCGGCGTCCGCGCGCTCCGGGCGTCCGGAGCGAGGCGCGCGTGCGCGGCAAGCCGCTTGGCGTCGACGCCTTAGGCGACTCTCCGCGCCGCGCCGCTGCGATTCTGGACGGGCTGGCACCGTCTTCGCTGTTCGTCCGATGGCATGACGTGTTCCCCCTCGCACCTCGCCCGCCGCGCGCCGGAGTCCCGCGCGCGTGAGCGGATCCGCACGCAGTCCGTCGCGCTGTTGCAGCGGCTGGGCTGCGCCCCGCCGCTCGTCGCGGAAGGCCCGCAGGCGGACGACGCCTTGGCGACGGCGCTGATGGACGCGTTCCGCGTGACGCGGGATCCGGACGCGTTCGACGGCCTCGTCCGCTGGGCAGGACCGCAGGTGCGCGCCCGGATCCGCGCGCGGCTGCGGCGACTCGGCGCCGCCCTGGACGCCGACGAGGTGTGGCAGGACACGTTCGTCAACGTCTACCGCTACCCGGACCGGTTCTCGGCGCGCCGGCCGGGTGCGTTCGCGGCGTGGTCCGCGACCGTCGCCGACAACGCGCTGCGGCGGCTCCTGCGGGTGCGTCAGCGCGACCTGGGCGTCGCCCTGCGTGACCCGGAGGTGCTGCAGGGGCGCGCGGACGAGCGCGCGGTGGAGCCGAGCCGCCGCGCGCAGGACCGCGAGGACTGCGTCGCTGTCGCCGCCGCGTTCCGCGTCGTCCTGCAGGCCTACCTCGCGTGCTACCTGCAGCTCTCCGACCGCGAGCAGCTCGTGCTGCAGATGGTCGAGGTGCGCGGCATGCGCTACGCGGCGCTCGGCGAGCGGCTCGGCGTGCGCGCCGACGCCCTTAAGATGGTGGTGTTCCGGGCGCGCAAGCGCCTCTACCAGCGGATGTCCCAGGTCCTCGGCGGCGCTGGGGAGGACGAGTCCGGTGGGCGAGGCCGCGGCGGCCCGGCGGCCCGCGCGGTCGCCTGAGGCCAGCCCGGGTCGCTTGCAACCAGCGCGCGGCGCGACAAGCTCTCGGCATGGCCGAGACCGTCGACCGTCTGTTCGTCCGCTGCCGGCAGCTCGTGACCCTCACGGACGGCGCGCCGACCGGGCCGCGGCGCCGCGAGCAGATGCAGGCGGTGGGCGTCGTCGAGGACGGCGCGCTCGCCGTCCGGGACGGTCGGATCGTGGCGGTGGGCACCACGGCCGAGATCACCGCGGCCTACCGCGCGCCCGAAGAGCTCGACCTGGACGGCTTCGTCGTCCTGCCGGGCTTCGTCGACTGCCACACGCACCCGGTCTTCGCCGAGACGCGCGAGCGGGAGTTCCACATGCGCTGCGCCGGGGCGGACTACATGGCGATCGCGCAGGCGGGCGGCGGCATCCTCAGCTCGATGCGCGCGGTGCGCGAGGCGTCGCTCGCGGCCCTGACCGACCGCACCGAGCAGCACCTCTGGCGTTTCCTCGAGCACGGCATCACCACCGTCGAGGCCAAGGGCGGCTACGGCCTCTCGCTCGAGGCCGAGCAGAAGAGCATGCAGGCGCTCGACGCAGCGGCGGCGCTGGTGCCGCTCAACCTCAAGCGCACGTTCCTCGGCGCGCACGAGTTCCCGCCGGAGTACCGCGACGACCGCGACGAATACGTGCGGATCGTCTGCGACGAGATGATCCCGGCGCTGGCGCCGACGGCCGACTACTGCGACGTGTTCGCCGAGCCGGGCGTGTTCACCAAGGAGCAGAGCGAGCGCGTGCTCAAGGCAGCGCTCGACGCCGGCCTGCGGCTGCGCGTGCACGCCGACGAGATCCAGCCGATGGGCGGCGCGGAGCTCGCCGTCGCGCTCGGCGCCGACTCGGCCGACCACCTCGGCCAGATCTCGGACGCGGGCATCGCCGCGATGGCCGACAGCGACACGACCGGCGTGCTGCTGCCCGGCACGATCTTCTTCCTGGCGAAGCCGGGCTACGCGCCCGCGCGCAAGATGATCGAGGCCGGCTGCGCGGTCGCGCTGGCGACCGACTTCAACCCCGGCTCGTCGCACACGCAGTCGATGACGCTGATCCACACGATCGCGTGCACGCAGATGAAGATGTCGGTCGAGGAGTGCATCGTCGCGTCGACGATCAACCCGGCGTTCTCGCTGCAGCTCGACCACGAGGTCGGCACGCTGCACCCTGGCAAGCGCGCCGACCTGTGCGTGCTGGACGTCCCGAGCTACCAGGCGCTCGGCTACGCGTTCGGCGGCAACCCCGTCGCGATGACGGTCAAGGACGGCCTCCCGGTGGTCGCCAACGTCGCCGACCGTCAGCCCGACTGGTTCGGCGACGGGGTCGTGCTCGACGGCGAGGACGACCCCGCCGCGTAGCGGGCGGCGCCCTCGCGACGCGCTCAGCGGCGACGCGCCACGGTGACCATGCGGCCGCTGTCGACCCGGAAGACCTCTCCCTCGGCGCCGAACACCTGCACGTCGACGAAGCCGGCGTCCTGCAGCCACGCGGTCAGCTCGGGCGCAGAGAACAGGCGCAGCGCGTAGTCGCTGGCGCGCGTGGGCTCCCCGCTCCGGGTGACGAAGCGGCGCACGTGCAGCCTGCCCGTGGTCGGGTCGAAGCGGCTGCGGTCGATGAGGAAGTGGCGCCCCTGCTCGTCCTCGAGCTCCTTGGTCGTCGACGACTCGTGGTCGGTGAGCCCCGGCTCGTGCAGGTTCAGCGTCTCGACCAGCAGCAGCCCGCCCGGGCGCAGGGCGCGGCGCATCGCGCGCAGCTGCTGCTGCAGCGCGTCGTCGCGCTCGCCGTCGCCGTCGCCGTAGCCGAACGAGGTGAACCACGAGACGACGCCGTCGAACTCCTGCTCGAACGACAGCGCGCCCCAGTCGCCCGCGCGGTAGTCGACCTGCACCCCGCGTCGCGCCGCGGCCGCGCGCGCGTGCGCGAGGAACACCTCGCAGCGGTCGACGCCGGTGACCTCGGCGCCGCGCTCGGCGAGGCGCTCGGCGATGCGGCCGTGTCCGCACGGCAGGTCGAGCACGCGCTGGCCCGCCTCGAGCTGCAGCAGCAGCGCGATCAGCTCCGCCTCCTCGTCGCTGACGCCTGCGTGCAGCTCGGCTGCGTAGAAGTCGAGGTAGTCCTGGCCGAAGACCTCGCCCGGCGCGGCCTCAGGCACCGGCGGCGCCCCCGTCCGCGATCGCGCGCAGGTCCTCCCCCGTCGGCCCCTGGAACAGGCGCAGGTCGAACTCGTGCACGGCCGCCAGCAGGAAGTCGAACAGGTCGGCCTGGATGTCCTCGTAGTCGCCCCAGGCGGTCGTCTGGGTGAACGCGTAGATCTCCAGCGGCAGACCCTTGGGGCCGGGCGGGAGCTGCCGGACCAGGAGCGTCAGCCCCTGGTGGATCTGCGGGTGCTTGCGCAGCCACTGCAGGACGTAGGCGCGGAAGGTGCCGAGGTTCGTCAGCCGGCGGACGTCGAGCGGCGGCGTCGACGCCTTGGCCTGCTTGTTGGCGTCGGCGAGCGCGCGCTTCTTCTCGGCGATGTAGTCCTCCAGCAGCCCGATCCTGCCGAAGCGGTCCACCTCCTCCTTGGTCAAGAACCGCACCGACGCGCTGTCGAGGAACACCGAGCGCTTGATCCGCCGCCCCGGCCCCTGGCTCATGTTGCGCCAGTTCTTGAACGGCCGGTCGACGAGCTGGATCGTCGGGATGGTCGAGATGGTGCGGTCGAAGTTCTGGATCTTGACCGTGTGCAGCGCCATGTCGACGACGTCGCCGTCGGCTGCGCCCGGCACCTCGACCCAGTCGCCGAGGCGGATCATGTCGTTCTGCGTCAGCGTGATCGACGCCACCAGCGACAGGATCGTGTCCTTGAACACCAACAGCAGCACCGCGGTCATCGCGCCGAGGCCGGCGAGCAGGCCCGTCGGGTCGCGGCCGAACAGGAACGCGACCGCGGCGACCGTGCCGATGACGTAGACGAACAGCTTGACCAGGCTGATGTAGCCCTTGATCGAGCGGCTCCGGTTCTTGCTGTTGAGGCGCCACAGCGCGTGACCGGCGTCGACCAGCGCGCCGACGGCCAGCATCCCGGTCAGCGTGGTGGTCGCGGTCAGGATCTGGTGGACCCACAGGTCGATCGGCTGGGCGCTCGCGAACGAGGGGTCGAGGCCCGGCATCTGCTCGACGATCGCTGAGCAGATCAGCGTCGGCGGCATGTAGCTGATCCAGCGGAAGAACGCCTGGTCGACGAACACGTCGTCCCACTTGTTCTTGGTCCGCTGGATCAGCGGCCGGATCACGAGCAGCCGCAGGGTCCGCGTCGCGAGCAGGATCAGGACGCCGATCAGGATCAGCGCCGTGACGCCGACGACCTGCTCGAGCCAGAGGTCGACCATCGGCAGCCAGCGGTCGGACTCCGACGCGGCGGCCTGCTCGACGGCCTTGCTGAGCGGGTCCTGCGCTGCGGTCGGAGCCTGCAGGGAGAGTCGGTGCGCGGCGTCGATCATCGCGGCGGACATCATGCCGCACGCGCGCATCGACGCGATCGTCCATTCTGCGCAGCGGGCGTATACTGCGGCGCATGCCCGCTGTGCGCGTCCGAGCCATGCTGTGTCTCGCGCTCCTCGCCGGCGAGGGAGCCCTGCGCGCCCAGGACGACGTCGCGGTCTCCGGCGTGGTGGTCGACGGCCGCGGTCGCGCGATCCAGGGCGCGAAGATCGGCACCGGCTGGTGGTTCGACCGTGACCGCATGGGACCGCACGGCGTCCAGGACGTCTGGCCGGCGGCCAGCACCCGGGAGGCGAACCGGCTGCAGTTCGTGGCGACCGACGTCGACGGCCGGTTCCGCGCGACCGCGCGGCCGGAGCGGCGCCGCGGCCTGGTGCAGCTGGTCGTCTTCAGCCAGGACTACCGCTTGGGCGGCGCGTTCGCCTGGGATCCGAGCGAAGACCTGCGCTCGGTCCGGCTGGTGCTCGAGCCGGTCGCGCGCTTTCGCGCGACGCTGACCTGCGACGCGCTCGGCCGGCGACCCGTGCCGGCGACGGCCTACCTGCGCGCGTTCGACGGCCGACGCATCGGCCGCTTCAAGGCCGACGCCGGCGTCGTCGACCTGCGGCTGCCGGCGGGTCACTACCAGCTCTACGTCTACGGCGCCGGCAGCCAGGAGGTCGAGGCGCGCACCTTCCCGTTCGCCGTGTCGGCAGGCGAGGACGCGCGCGCGCGCGACATCGACCTCGAGGCCAACTGGGTCGCGCGGCACCGCGGCAGGGCGGTGCCCAGCTGGCACGCGACGGCGGCGCGCGGGCTGGACGCGCGCCGGACCGACCTGACGTCGTTCGCAGGCAAGTGGCTGCTGGTGCAGATGTGGAACTGCGAGAGCGTCGAGCCCGGCCGCGACATCCCGATGCTGATGCGCTTTGACCAGCAGTGGCGCCGCGCGCATCCGGACGAGGAGCCGCCCTACGCGATCCTGCTGCTGCACATGGGGGGCGCCAAGACGCTCGAAGAGCTCGACGAGCAGGTCGCGCACCTGCAGCTGCGCGAGAACCACTGGGGCGGGCAGCCGCTGCCGTTCCCGGTCCTGCTCGACCCCGAAGAGCGCACGCTCGACGTGTGGAAGAGCCGGTGGCGGCGCACGACGCTGCTGTTCGACCCGCGCGGCCGGCTCTGGGGCGAGACCGACGGCGCCGAGCACCTCGCGGAGGCGGCGGCCGGCAGGCTGAAGCCCGCGGTCGCGGCGCGACCCAAGAAGAAGTAGCCACGCGCGCGCGGGCCGGAGATGCTGCCCGCACATGGCTGAACTGCTCGAATTCGTCCCGAACTTCTCCGAGGGCAAGGACCAGGCGCTGGTCGACGCGATCGTCGCCCAGATGACCGCGGTGCCCGGCGTCACCTGCCTCAGCGCCGAGCTGGACGGCAGCCACCACCGCGCGGTGGTGACGCTGGCCGGCGAGAAGGACGCCGTCGCCGAGGCCGCCTTCGTCGGGTGCGAGGCGGCGATGGAGCGCATCGACCTGCGCGGCCACGTCGGCGAGCACAAGCGCATGGGCGCGATGGACGTCTGCCCGTTCGTGCCGCTCGGCGGCACGACGATGGACGCGGCGGTCGCGACGGCGCGCGCCGTCGGCCAGCGGATCGGCGACGAGCTCGGGCTGCCGGTGTTCCTCTACGCCGAGGCCTGCATGCGCGAGGAGCGCCGCAAGCTCGGCAACATCCGCAACAAGCAGTTCGAGGGCCTGCAGGACCTCGTCGGTAGCGACGACGAGTTCGCGCCCGACTGCGGGCCGGCGCGCATGCACGAGACCGCCGGCGCGGTCGGCGTCGGCGCGCGCAAGTTCCTGATCGCCTACAACGTCAACCTGCAGACCGAGGACGTGCAGGTCGCCAAGGACATCGCCAAAGCGGTGCGCGAGAAGGACGGCGGCTTCCCGAAGGTCCAGGGCATGGGCTTCTTCCTCGACGACAAGCAGCTCGCGCAGGTCTCGATGAACCTGCTCGACTTCGAGACCACCTCGATCCGCGCGGTGTTCGACAAGGTCAAGGAGCTCGCCAACGCGCAGGGCGTCGAGGTCGCCGAGAGCGAGCTGATCGGCCTCGCGCCGGCAGCGGCGATCGACGCGGAGCTCGCCGCCCACATCCAGCTGCCCGACTTCGACCCGGCGCAGTCGGTGGTCGAGGCCAAGCTCCAGCAGGGGAGCTGAGCTGGCCGTGGACCGCCGCCGCCCGTCGGGCTTCGTGCTGCTGCTCGTCGGCGTGTCCACCACGCTGCTGGCGGTCCTGATCGCGCCGTTCGCGGCGTCCTTCTTCGCCGCGGGCGTGCTGGCCGGCGTGCTGCACCCGATGAAGGAGTCGCTGTCGGCGCGGCTCGGCGGTCGCAGCGTGACGGCCGCCGTGCTGGTCACCGCGGCGGTCACCCTGGTCGCGGTCGCGCCGCTGGCCGGGCTGTGTGTCTTCGTCGCCAAGCAGGCGACCGCGATCTACGTGCGCGAGGTCGACGACTTCCGCACGGGCGGCGTCGAGGGCGTCGTCGACGGGCTGCCCGAGCCGCTGAAGGACCTCGTGCGCTGGCTGGTCGAGCACTGGCCGGGTGGGTTCCGCGTCCTCGGCGACGAGGCCGGGTCGCAGGTCGCGCTCTCCGGGGGGCAGATCCAGGCCGCGACGAGCGTCGTCGCGGCCATCCTGGACGGGCTCGCGACCGTGCTCGTCGACCTGAGCGTCCTGGTGCTGGCGCTCTACTTCCTGCTGGAGCAGGGGCGGGCCCTGGTGGCCTGGGCCGTCGACGTGATGCCGCTGGACCGCCCCGACGCCGAGCGGTTGGTGGCTGAGTTCCGGGACGTGACGCGCGCGGTGTTCGGCGCGACGGTCCTGACGGCCCTCATCCAGACCGGGATCAGCTGGATCGGCTACGCGATCGCGGACATCACGTACCAGCCGATCGCGCTGCTGCTGACGTTCGTCTGCGCGGTGATCCCGGTGATCGGCGCAGCGGCCGTCGTCGTCGCGGTCGGCGCGCTGCTGTGGCTCGCGGGCGAGACCGGGATGGGCGTGTTCCTGGTGCTGTGGGGGCTGCTGCCGGTCGGGCTGAGCGATAACCTGCTGAAGCCCTGGCTGGCCAAGGGCAAGATGCGGTTGCCGGGCGCGGTGGTGCTGTTCGCGATGCTCGGCGGCGCGCTGGTCTTCGGCGCGTTCGGCATCGTCGCCGGCCCGCTGATCGTCGCCTTCTTCCTGGCGTCGCTGCGCCTCCTCTCCGAGCAGCCCCAGCCGCAGGCCTGAGCCCGCGCGGCTCAGCGCCCGGAGCGCTGTTCGCCCTGCGCCCGCAGCTGGACCGTCAGCTCGACCGTCGCCGGGGCGTCGGGCAGGCCGCGCACGGCGGTGACCGTGACCGCGTCGCCCGGCTTGCGCCCTGCCAGGACCGCGTCGAACTCGTGGAAGGCGCGCACGCGCTCGCCGTCGATCGCGACGACCACGTCGCCGTACTGCTCGATGCGCGGTCCGCGGGCGGTCTCGGTGATCACGAACGGGCGGAGCCCGGCGTCGGCGGCGCCGTAGCCGGCGGCGACGGTCTGGGCGATGGCGCCGGACGTGTAGGGCAGGCCCAGGTCCGAGCCGAGCCGATAGCTGCCGTACTCGCCGCGGGTCAGCCCGAGCACGGCGCGGGTCGACTTGCGGCCGAGCAGCCGCGGCACGATCTCGTTGACGGTGTCGACCGGCACGGCGAAGCCGAGGCCGGCGTTGGCGCCGCTCGGCGAGTAGATCGCGGTCGTGACGCCGATCAGGCGGCCGGCCGAGTCGAGCAGCGGGCCGCCCGAGTTGCCGGGGTTGATGGCCGCGTCGACCTGGACCAGGCCGTGCATCAGCGCGCCGTCCTCGCTCTTGAGCGTCCGGTTGAGCGCGCTGACCACGCCCGTGGTCATCGTCTGGTCGAACCCGAACGGGTTGCCGATGGCGATGGCGGTCTGGCCGACGCGCAGGTCCGCCGAGGTGCCGAGGGAGATCGGCGTCAGCGCGCCGAGCGGCCCCTCGAGCTGGAGGATCGCGAGGTCGTGGTCCGGCGACTCGTTGAGCACGCGGGCGCGGTAGTTCCGACCGCCGACCGTGACCTCGACCTCGCGGGCGCCGCGCACCACGTGGTCGTTGGTCACCACGATGCCCGCCTGGTCCCAGACGAAGCCGCTGCCCGAGCCCTCCTGGCGGCGCACGTTGCCCCAGCTGTTCGCGACCAGCGACCGGGTGTTGATGTGGGCGACCGACGCGCTCGCCTGCTCGAAGACCTCGATGAAGTTCTTCTCCAGCGGCGCCAGCTCACCGCGGGGGGTCACCGCGCGCGGCGCGACGTCGGGGGCCGGGTTGAAGACGCCGACGCGGTCGAGGACCAGGTAGGCGGCGAGCGCGAACGCGGCGCCGGCGAACACCAGCGGCAGCGGGCTGGGGCGGGCCTGGGAGAACGGCGGGTAGGATTGGCTCATCGAGGTCCCTGTGCGCTCGGCGCGGGGCAGGTCCCCGCTACGGCCGTCGGTAGGAGAGACTTCCGGTCTCGCGCGCGGCGCCGGCCGGCGGGGCTACTCCGGCTTCGGCCAGAGGTCGCGCCAGTCGCCCGACGGGTTGTCCTTCTGCGCGCGCAGCATGGCGACGGCTTCGGGGTGCAGCTGCACCCGCTCCATCGCGGTCTCGCTGAGGATCTGCCCGCACGCCTCGACGATGCCCTCCGGGTGCATCTGGTGGTACTCGTAGATGTGCTTGGGCGTGCCCGACTTGCTGAACTTGACGACGGCGCGCGCCAGCTGCGGCACGCCGAGGATCGAGCCCAGGTTGTCGAGCAGGCCGATCTCGCCGTCGTGCACCGACACGACCGGGACGCGGCTGCCGGCGAGGTTGACCGCCCCGAGGGCGTCCAGCGGCCCGCTGTCGGGGCGCAGGTGCAGGCGGCCGTCGACGCCGAGCGTCTGCTTGAGGTGCGCGAAGCCGTCCTTGCGGCCGAGCTCGCCGCACAAGAGGTCCGGCGACGACACGACCGTGACGTTGGCGTAGACGCCGCGGTCCAGCAATTGCTCGCTGGCGGCGATCGCCTCGGGCACCAGCGCGCCCATGACGAACAGCTCGACGACGTTCTCGCCGGGGTTGTAGCCGTTGTAGCCGCGCCAGTCGATCAGGCGGAAGCCGCCGGCGAGCGAGTGCTCCTTGACCGTCGCGAGGATCTCGGCCTCGGGCCGCGTCGGCACCTCGGCCTCGTGCAGGCCGCCGTCCTCGGCGGTCAGGCCGAGCTTGGCGTCTGCCGGCAGGTCGGTCTTGAACTGCGCTTGGCGCTTGAGCCAGGTGGTCAGGTCCTTCTGGTTCAGCGCCCGGGTGACCGCGCGGATCATCACGCCGGTGCGGCCCTTGTTGTCGCGTGAGAAGTGGCGGCGGATCGCGTCGCAGAGGATCCACTCCATCTCGATCGCGAACGCCGGCTCCCAGGTGATCAGGTTCGGGATCTGGATGTCGCTCTTCCAGCTGTGCTGCGCGCCCTCCGGCGAGAGCGTGATGCCCGACGGCGTGCCGACGAGGATGAACGAGCTGGCCCAGTAGAGGTTGTAGTAGAGCTGGTCGAGGGCCCGTTTGATGAAGAAGTCGTAGACCGTCATCATCGGCAGGAACGGAATCCCGGCGACGTCGTCCATCTTGCCGAAGCTGCCGACCGCCGTCATGCAGTTGGCCTCTGCGATCTCGAAGCGGATGTGGCGCGTCCAGGCCTCGTCGGTCGGCGCGAGCTCGGGGCGCAGCCGCTCGTGCAGGTCGAGCTTCGACTCCCAGTTCTCGTCGTGCTTGGGGCCGAAGATCTTCTCGTCCATCGCCGGGTTGATGTTGGTCGAGGTGCCCACGTCGGGCGCCATCGTCATCATCAGGTCGGCGAGCGGGTTCCACTTCGCCTCGGCTTCGGTGAGCTCCTTGCCGGCCTTCTTCTCCTTGCCCGCTTGACGGAGCTCGTCGTAGACGCCGATCCGCACGAGCTTCGCGGCCAGCTGGCCCCACATCCACTGGGTGTGGGTGGTCGGCGCGAGCTTGAGGTTGATGTCGAGCGAGTCGGGGAGCCCGCCCTGCGCTTCGATCTGCGCCTGCACGCGCTCGCGGTTGGCCGCTGCCTGCGCTTCGAGCGCCTCGATGCCGAGGCGCAGCTCGAGCCCGCGCTGGGACGCGAACTTGCCCGCCTCGCTGTCGGCGTCGAGCCGCTCGAACGGCCGCTCCATCGACAGCCCCTGCTGCTCCAGGACCGCGACGACCTCCTGCTCGTCGGGCATGGCCGAGTGGTTGCCGTTGGCAGCGACGCACTCGAGGCCGCGCCCCTTGATGGTGTGCATCAGGATCAGCGTCGGGCGGAGCTTGTCCTGCTTGGAGGCCTCGAACGCCTCGACGATGGCCTCGTGGTCATGGCCGCCGGTGTCGAAGTAGAGGCGGACGACGTCCTCGTCGGACAGCGACTCGATCAGCTTCTTCGCGGCGGGCTCGGCGCCGATCACGGCCTCGCGCATCAGCTGCGCGTCGCGCTTCCAGATCAGCGCCTGGTAGTGGTAGTCCGTGAGGCCGCTCTCGAAGACGCGGCGCAGCGCGTCGCCGCCCTTCTTCTGGAACACCGACTCGCGGAACCGGCCGTGGCGGAGCTGGATCACCTCCCAGCCGTTGGCGATCGCCGTGCGCTCGATGCGGTCCGCGTCGGTGCCCTGCAAGCCGCGGTTGTTGGGGATGCGCGTGCCGTCGAGGTTCTGGCGGTTGTAGTCGATGATCCAGGTGACGTTGCCGAGCTCCCGCTCGGCGACCTCGGGCAGCACCTCGAGCAGCGAGCCTTCGCGGAACTCGCTGTCGCCCATCATGCACCAGAAGTGCGGCTCGTCGACGTCCCAGCCGTGCTGGTTGGCGTAGCGGTAGGCGAGCGCTTGGTAGACGGCGACGACCGGCGGGATGCCGACCGAACCCGACGGCAGGAAGCGCCAGCTGTCCGGGTCGGCCTCGGCGTGGTAGCTCTGGAAGACCGGCTTGCCGTCGTGGGAGAAGCTGCGCAGTCGGTGCATGACCGCCTCGCTGTCTGCTTCGTCGAACCACTCGCCGTCCGGGTCGCGGAACAGCCCCATCGCGTGGTGCAGCGAGTGGTCGACGGGCGAGCTGTGCGGCTTGCAGCAGATGTAGTCGCCGGGGTTCCGGACGACGAGGTGCAGCGCCGACATGAAGTCGAGGCTGGACGCGCAGGCCGCCGGGTGCCCGCCGACCTTGGGGTCGGTCTTGTCGGCGTCGGGGCGGTGGTTGGCGATGTGGATCATCGCGACCATGTGCGCGAACGCGCGGCGCGCGACCTGGTCGATCAGGGCGAAGTCGGTCTGGGTGGCGGACGTCATGTTGAGGCAGTCTTTCCGGGGGTCTGCAGCCGGGCGAAAATAGGTCTTCGGCGGGCGCTTTGCCACCTCGGGCTGAGCGCGGCGCGGGGCTTCTGGTCGCGGCGACAGGGGAGATGCGGCGGCCCGTGCGTCGGCGCGCCGGGGCGGGCTGGGGATTGTCCTGACGGGGAGGCGCGGCGGCCGCGCCGATGCCCTCTGCATGTTCGAGGAGCAGCTGGCCACCGAATTGTCTGCCCGCAAGCACGCGCTGGTCGCGGCGCTCGCGGAACAGGCCGACTGGGGCGGCCCGGCGTCGGAGGTCCGCGCCGGCCTGGAGGTGGTCCTGGACGACTTCGCGGTCGCCGTCGCGCTGCGCTCCGCGGGGCTGCTCGACCGCGCCTTCGGCTGGTGGAAGGTGCGCGTGCGCTCGCTGGGCGGCGACGCTGCCGCCGCCGTCGAGCTGCCGCAGCGGATCGCGTCGCTCCTCGCCGAGCGCGCGCCGGGCTGCCTCCAGCCCGACGTGCTCTCGCTGCTGGAGCACGCGGGCAGCTACGTAGCCTACGCGCCGGACGTCGCACGGACCGGCGCTGCGCTGCACCCGTCGTTGGCCGCGGGCGGCCTCGCGCACCGGGTCGTGCTGGCGCTCCTGGGCGGGGACCGCATCGCCATCGGCGCGCTCGTCGCGGACGACGTGCGCAGCCCCGCCGCGCTGCTCGCCGAGGGCTTCGAGCCCGCCCTGCGGGAGATCGGCGCGCGCTGGCACAACGGCAAGATGGACCCGAGCGTAGAGCACGTCGCGTCCCGGCTCGCGCACGAGTTCATCGCTCGTCTGGGCCGGCGCGTGCCGGCGCCGCCGCAGGACGCGCCGCTGGTCGCGCTGCTGCGCGTCCAGGGCGACGACCACTCGCTGGGCCAGGACTGCCTGCGGGTGCACCTGGCCACCGCCGGACTGCGCGCGCGCGCGCTCTCGGCTGAAGGGGCCGGCGCGTCGCTGCTCGAGGTGCTGGCCGGGGTGGGGGCGTCGGCGGTCGCGGTCTCCTGCATGCTCCCCGCGCAGCTGCCGGCGGCGCGGGAGGTGGTGCGCTCGATCCGCCGCGCGCCGCAGCTCGGCGCCCTGCCGGTGCTGGTGGGCGGCGGCATGTTCCGCGACGTGCCGCAGCTCGCGACGCAGCTCGGGGCCGACGCCACGGCGGTCGACGGGCGCTCGGCGGCCGAGGAGCTGGCGCACCTCCTGCTGGGCCCTGGCGTCGCGCGCTGAGCCGCCGCCGCGCGGCTCAGACTTCGTCCAGCGCGCCGGTGCTGTCGGCGAAGCGGTCCACGTCGACGCCGAGGCGCCGCAGCAGCGTCACGTAGAGGTTGCTGAGCGGGCGGTCCTCGTAGTCGAACTCGCGCTGCCAGGGCTCGGTGCCGCCGCTCCACGACCCGCCGAAGACGTCGTCGCCGGCGTAGTCGAGGTAGCGGCCGTGGCGGAACCCCATGTTGTCGGCGCCGAACAGGATCAGCGGGTAGTTGCGCGACAGGTGGAACGCGCTGGAGGCCGAGCCGAACAGCACCAGCGTGTTGTCCAGCAGGTCGCCGTCGCCGCCGGCCTCCGGCGTGGTCGCGAGCTTGTCGAGGAAGCGGTGCAGCTCCTCGCAGAGGAACCGGCAGTAGAGCCCGAAGTTCTTCCATCCGCCGGGCTTCTTGGTCTCGTGCGAGAGCTGGTGGGCGAGCGGGAAGCCGATCGCGCGCGACAGGTAGTCGCTGATCCCGACGCTGTTCTCGCGGCCGATCTGGTAGGTCACGACGCGGGTCGAGTCGGTCTGCAGCGCGAGGAACATCAGCCCGAACATCGCCTGCAGGTAGTTGCGCGAGTCCTCCGGGCCGACGTCGAGCTGCAGGTCGTGGCGGTCGACCTTCGGCAGCGGCACGTCGACCCATCGCTTGGCCTTCTGCACCTGCTGCTCGGTGGCGCGCACCGCGTCGAGGTAGTCGTCGAGCGAGGCGCGGTCGTGGCCGCTGAGCCGCTTGCGCAGCGCGCGCGCGTCGTCCAGCAGGTCGTCGAGCGCGGACTCGTCCAGCGCCAGCCGGCGCGCGGCGTCCTCGTCGCTGGTGACGAACAGCGCGTCGAAGATCTGCTTGGGCTTGTGCGCGGCCGGGATCGCGCGGCCCTGGCGGTCGAACGACAGCGTGTGCGCGCCGCGGGCCGTGCCGGTGCCGCCGTCGGTCGACATCACCAGCGACGCGAAGCGGGTCTCGTGACCGATCCGCGCGGCGAGCTCCTGGTCGAGGGAGATCGAGTTCTTGTAGTCGTCGCGGGCGCCGGTGTCGGCGCCGGTGAGGAACTGGTCGGCGTTCGAGTGCCCGTGCACCGCGCGGACCCTCGGGTGCGACAGCCCGGACAGGATCGTCATGCGCTCGCGCAGCGGCGCCAGCGGCTCGAGGCACTTGGTCAGCCGGAAGTCGCGCGGGCTGCCCGCGTCGCCGGCGTGCGGGAACCAGGACCAGTCCTCGTAGGCCGGGTCCTCTCGCAGCGGCATCGGCACGCCGTCCGGCTGATAGGCGCAGACGAAGCGCTTGGGCCGCTCCGCCCTGCGGCCGCCGAACGCCTCGAAGCACGGCAGCGCGAGCGCCGCCGCGGTGCCGCGCAGGAAGCGACGGCGGTCCAGCTTGTCGAGGTCGATCTTCATGTCGCTTGTCTCAGCGCGCGGCGAACAGGTCGCTCGACGCGATCACCCGGATCATCGTAGCAAGTCCGTCGCCTCGGCGGCGCACCTCGGCGGTCAGCTCGTCGATCGCGGCGAGGTCGGAGAAGGTCAGCGGTCGGCCGAGCGCGAAGGTGGAGAGCTTCCGCACCATGGCGCGGACCAGCTGGTCCTGTCGGTGGAGCAGCAGGAAGCGCTTCAGGCCGTCCATGCCGTCCAGGCGCTGGTCGTTGTAGAGCACGCCCAGGGCGTCGACGGGCTCACCGCCGATCTCGTCGCGCCAGCGGCCGATCGCGTCGTAGTTCTCGAAGGCGAGGCCCCAGGGGTCGATCTTCTGGTGGCACGAGCGGCACGCTGCCTGGTTCCGGTGGTCCTCGATCCGCTCGCGGAGGGTCATCTGGGCGATGCGCGGGTCGGCGACGTCGATCTCGGGCACCGCGGCGGGCGGCGGCGGCGGCGGGTCGTCGAGCAGGCGCTCGAGCATCCAGATGCCGCGCTTGAGCGGGTGCGAGTCGGTGCCGTCCGCGTTCATCGTGAGGATGCCGCCCTGGGTCAGCAGGCCGCCGCGCCGCTGCTCCGGACGCAGCGCGACCGGGCGCAGCTCGTCGCCGACCACCGCGTCCGTGCCGTAGTGCGCGGCGAGGCGCTCGTTGGCCATCGCGAAGTCGGAGTGCACGAAGTCGAGCACGCTGCGGTCCTCCCGCAGCACCTGCTCGAAGAACGCGATCGGCTCGCGCTGCATCGCCTCGTGCAGCGCGCGGTCGAACTGCGGGTGGGCCTTGCGGTCGACCTCGACGTAGTCCAGCAGCGCGAGGTTGAGCCACTGGCGCACGAAGCGCTGCGCGAGCCGCGCGGCCCTCGGCGCGGCGAGCATGCGCGTGACCTCAGCGTCGAGACCGGCGGGGTCCCGGAGACGGCCTGCGCGCGCGGCCTCGAGCAGCGCGTCGTCCGGCGTGCTGCACCACAGGAACAGCGCCAGCCGCGTGGCCAGCTCGTGGTCGGCGAGGCGGCCGGCGTCGGCCGCCGTCGACAGGTAGAGGAAGTTGGGCGAGGCGAGCGCCGCGGCCATCACCTCGACGAGGGCCTGCTCGGCGGTCTCGCAGCTGCCGCGGAGCGACGAGAACAGCGCGACCTTGCGCTGCAGCTCGCGCGCCGTCGGGGGCCGCCGCCAGGCGCGCGTCAGGAACGCTTGGAGCGTCCGCTCGGCGTAGCCTTCCTCGAGCCGCATGTGTCGCTTCGGGAACAGCGCCGTGTGGGTCTTCGGCGGCCACTCCTCGTAGACCGGGGCGGTGACCTCGACGTGCTCGATCAGCAGCGCCGCGCCGCTGCGCGCCGCGTTGTCGACGCGCAGGTACTCGGACGGGTTGGGCAGGTCGCCCATCTTGTTGACGCCGCGCACCGAGTTGCGCGGGTA
>JBMHDP010000068.1:0-51108 GCA_049889335.1 Planctomycetota bacterium | reverse complement strand
CCGAGCGGCCCCAGCGCGCCCGCGCCCTCCGGCCCGGCGACGGGTGGCCCCGCCGGTCCGAGCACGGGCGGCCCCGCCGGCCCCGCCGGTCGCCCCGGCCCGACGACGGGCGGTCGCGGCATGCAGATCGGCGACGACCTGACCAAGTGGAGCTTCTGGTGGGAGTTCAACAAGGACCCCTTCATCCGTCTGCGTGACGCGGTCCTCCAGGGCGGCCCCCAGACCGGCTCCGACGACTTCTACCTCGGCAGCACGCGCAAGAGCGCCGCGCGCGACTCCCTGCGTCCTACGCAGGAAGACATCATGGGCGAGATCCTGCCGGCCCTGAAGAAGGCGATCGACTCGACCGATTACAAGGACATCAGCTCGTCGTGCATGATCGCGATGGCCAAGATCGGTCAGGACCACCCCGAGTTCAAGCTGCGCGACGTCTTCGAGCCGCGCCTCTCGGAGAACACCCAAGAGGTCCGCGAGAGTGCCGCGCTCTCCTACGGCATCTCGGCGATCGCGGGTGAGGACGAGATGAACATGCTCGTCGACCTCGCGCTCGACAAGGGCAAGGGCCGCGAGTCGTCCGGCGGCAGCGTCAACATCCGGACCCGCGCCTTCGCCTGCTACGGCCTCGGCCTCGTCTCCTACCGCAACTCGGACGTCGCGATCAAGAAGCAGGCGTTCGACGCGCTCAAGAAGGTGCTCGAGAGCAAGGACCTCCGCGACCGCAACATCCAGGTCGCGGCGATCAACGGCATCCGCATCCTGAACATCGGCACGGGCACGGACGAGGAGAAGGCGTTGCTCTCCGACGCCGTCGACACGCTCGAGAAGTTCTACATGCAGAAGCTCGGCGCGGGCCGCAACATCATCCTGGCGCACTGCCCGCCGGCGATCGCGACCTTGATCGGCGCGGATCACGAGCGCAGCGAGCACTTCAAGAAGCTGTTCGCCGCCGACCTGCAGGACAAGGGCAAGATCAAGCGCGCCGGCAACGCCATCAGCCAGTCGTGCGCCCTCGCGCTCGGGCAGATGTGCAAGCCCTACGACGACAAGAAGTCGGAGGACGCCGAGTACAGCAAGCTGCTGCTCACGCAGTGGAACAAGCACAAGGACGTGCAGACCCGCAACTTCTCGGTCCTCAGCCTCGGCTGGATCGGCGGCGCGCTCAACCGTGAGGCGCTGCTGAAGGCCTTCGACAAGGCGGGCAAGGCGATCGAGAAGCCGTGGTGCGCCATGGCACTGGGCGTCTACTCGCACTTCGAGTATGAGGACCAGAAGGCGCGCGGCGACAGCGTCAACCCCGACTCGTTCATCGGGGAGACGCTCTACAAGGAGCTCGAGAAGAGCAAGAACCCGAGCCTCACCGGCGCGCTCGCCATCGCGCTCGGCCTGAACCAGTTCACGGACGCCGCCGACGAGATGCGCGACCAGATGCTGAAGAACCAGGCCAAGGAAGAGATGGCCGGCTACCTCGCGATCGGCCTCGCCCTGATGAAGGACGACCGCTCGATCGAGGACATCAAGAACGTCGTCGACGCCTCGACCCGTCGCTTCAGCCTCCTGCAGCAGGCGGCCATCGCGCTGGGCAAGCTCGGAGACAAGACCGTCGCGGAGCGGCTGCAGAAGCTGATGACCGACGGCGAGCCGAACCTCGCCAAGCTGAGCGCCATCGCCTCGGCGATCGGCTTCATCGGCGACAAGCGCTCGATCCAGCCTCTGAAGGACCTGCTGTTCGACGACAAGCTCAGCGACCTGTCGCGGGCCTTCGCCGCGGTCGCGCTCGGCGGCGTCGCCGACAAGCAGCCGCTGCCCTGGAACAGCGCCATCGGCGTCAACATGAACTACCGCGCCGCGGTGGAGACGCTGACCAACAGCCAGACCGGCATCCTCGACATCCTGTAGGGAGCCGGCACGCAGGGGCGGACGCAAGTCCGACCTCAGCCCTCGAGCGAGCCCCACGACGCCCTGCGCGTCGTGGGGCTCGTTCGCTAGAAGCCCGAGCTTGGCACGCACCTTGCATCCTCGGGGCATGCCCGCCCTCGCGCCGTTGCTCCGCTTCCTCTGCTCCACGGCCGCGACCTGCGCTGTCGCGCTCGCGCACGGAGGCCAGTATCGGGGGCCGGGCAACGTGACCCCGCCCAGCAGCGGCGGGGCGACGTCGAGCGGCGGCTTCCGCGGTCCGTCCGACGTCCTGCCGCCGTCGACCGCTGCCGGCGCCGGAGCCACCGCGGGCAGCGCTGGCGGCGCGGCGCGGGTCGGGCCCTCCCGTCCGGCGATCAGCGGCGCCGCGCGCGGCTACCAGGTCGGCGACGACCTCGGACGCTGGGAGTTCTGGTGGGAGTTCGGCAAGGACCCGTTCCTGAACCTCCGGCAGGCGCTCTACCGCGTAGACGACCGAGACCCCTCGGCGGCGCTCTGGAACCCCCGACTCGCCGGGGCTCGCCCCGCCGTGACGCCTCCCGACGCCGCGGATCTCCGCGCGGTGGCTTCGCAGCTCTCCTCGCTGCTCTCCGAGACCCGCGACCGCGACACGAGCAGCGCGTGCGTCGTCGCGCTGGCCAAGATCGGCTCCGCGCGGGCGGGGTTCGCGCTGACGCCGCACCTGCTGCCGCTGCTGCGACGCGGGGACCAAGAACTCCGCGAGACCGCGGCGCTGGCGCTGGGGATCTCCGGCGACCTCGACGACAGAACCCTCGGCGCTCTGACCGACCTGCTGTCGGAGACCGACGCCGGCAAGGCCCTCTGCGGCAAGCTCCACGTCAACGTGCGCACGCGCGCCTTCGCAGCGTTTGGCGCGGGCCTGCTGCTTCGCCGAGCGAGGCGCGCGGCCGTCGCCGTCCGGCTGGTGCGGCCGCTGATCCAGGTCGTCGCAGACGCCCGTGACCTCGATCGCAACCTGGTCGTCGCCGCGATCGAGGCGCTGGGCCAGTTCCCCCGGGGCTGGCGCGGCCCGGCGGCGAGCCTGCTGCGGCAGGAGGTCCTCGACGCGCTCGGCTCCTACTACGACCGCGAGGTCGGCGCAGGACGACAGCTGATCCAGGCGCACGTCCCGACCGCCATCGCCCGGGTCTGCGAGCGCGATTCGCGGCGCGCCGACACCTGGAGGACGCGCTTCTCGGAGGACCTCGGCGCCGGACTCCGGTCCCGGAGCGCCGCCGGCAACCCCAAGGTCAATCACCACATCGCACAGTCCTGCGCCCTGGCGCTGGGCGAGATGTGTGCGCCTTGGACGGACGACAACAGCCCGTCGCACGCCCAAGGCTCCCTGCTCGTCGAGGTCTTCCGAGACCACCGGGACCAGCAGACGCGCGCCTTCGCCGCGCTCGCGCTGGCCCGACTCGGCGGCGATCGGGCGCGGTCCTTCTTGCTCCGCGCGCTACCTCGCGCCAACAAGGCGCTGGAGCAGCCGTGGATCGCCGTCGCGCTCGGCGTGGTCGCTGCGCGCATCCGCGCCGCCGGCACCCAGGACGGCCGCGACGCCGAGGTGTTCACCCTCGTGACCGACGCCCTGTCGCGGCAGTTTCGCGGGGCGCGCAACCCGAGCACGGTCGGCGCGATCGCCGTCAGCCTCGGCCTCGCCGGCGCCGCTGACGTCAAGGACACGCTCCGCCAGCGGCTGATCGAGCACCGCAAGCGCGACGCGGTCGCCGGCTACGTCGCGCTCTCGCTCGGGCTACTGCAGGACCACCGCGCGATCCCGGACCTCCGCGTGCTGCGCACCCAGGCGACCCGCCGCCCCTTCGTGCTCCTTCAGACCGTGCGCGCCCTCGGCCTGCTGGGAGACCACACCCTGACCGAACAGCTCGTCGCAGAGCTCCAGGGCAGCGGCCGCAGCGTCGCGCGGCTGTCGGCGACCGCGGCGGCGCTGGGGCAGATCGGCGACCGTCGCTGCCTGCCGGCGCTCCGACGCTTGGCCGCAGACCGCGACGCGACGCCGCTCTCGCGCGCGTTCGCCGCGGTCGCGCTCGGCGGCGTCTGCGACAAGGACGCGCTCCCCTGGAACGCGGCCTATGCGACGCAGATCAACTACCGCGCGGCCACGGAGACGCTCACGGACGGCGCCGCCGGCATCCTCGACCTCCTCTAGCTGGCTCGCTCAGCAGCGCCGCAGCCCGAGGGCGGCCCCGACGCCGACCGCGACCGCCAGCGCGCTCAGCCAGCCGAGCCGGGCCGCCGCGCGCTCCGCCGCGAGGACCGGCAGCAGCTCCTGATCGAGGCCCTGTAGACGCCCTTCGAGCACGGGCCGCAGCTCGTCGCTCGCGCCCTGCAGCGCCGCGCGGTACTCGGCCGCTGCGCTCTTCAGGTGGCGCAGGTTCCACCGCGCGTCCCCCGCCTGCAGGCGCGAGAACGGGGACGCCTGCTGCCCTTCGGCGACCGCCGCCAGCGCTCCGGTCCAGTCTCCGCGCTGGTTGGCCTCGAACGCAGCCTGTTCGACGTCGGCGAGGCCCCGCGACCCGGCGGCCTCGACCGTTCGTGCGGGGTCCGCGCGGTCCAGGTAGCTGTCCAGCAGCAGCTCGTCGAGGACGGGGCGGTCGTCCGACAGCACGGGGCCGGCGGAAGCCAGCCGATGCCAGCGCTCCGGCTCCGACGCGTGCTCGAGCAGCGCGCGCCAGGCGCGCTCGTCTTCGGGTCCCAGCGCCTCCGCGCGGTCGACCTCGAGCGCGCGCGACGGGTGGAGCACCGACGGGTCCACGGCCCTGCCGCGGCGACCCACGACGAGCGCGTTCCGGGTCCGTGGGACCAGCAGGACGGCGACGTCGTCGAAGACCTGCTCCATCGTCCCGACCACGGCGCCCAGCACCGGGTCGTCCAGCGACAGGGCGCCGACGTTGCACGCGATCACGCCGCCGTCGACCAGCCGCGCGCAGGCGTCCTCGAAGAACTCAACGCTCGCGAGGTGCGCTGGCACGTAGACCTGGTGCGCGTAGGCGTCGACGTGTAGGACGTGCCAGCGCTCCGTCGCGTGCCGCACGAACTGGCGCCCGTCCATCGCGTAGCGTCGCCCGGCCGCCTTGGGCGCGCGCCAGAACTCGTCACCCAGCGCCATGGTTGCGCCGTCGATGTCCACCGCGTCGACGGGCACGCCGGGGTGGATCGCCGCGTAGACCTGGCGCAGCGTGCCCGCGGCGTCCCCGATCGAAGCCACGCGCACCTCGCTCAGCTCGCCGCCGTCAGCGGCCAGCAGCGGCGCGAGCGCGTGCCAGTCGTAGTAGTTGCCGCCCGTCAAGGCGGAGCCCTCCAGGGCCATAGAGTGGAAGGAGTCCAGCCCCTCGTTGATGACCAACGTCACCCGCGTGTCCTCAGGCGTCACGCGACGCTGGACCTGCAGCAGCTGGTAGGGCGTCTCCCGCTCGGCGAGCAGCTCTACGCCCGGCGGCGGCGCCCGCAGCGGGCCGGAGTGGAGCGCCCCCGTGATGCCGACACCCACGGCAGCGAAGGCAGCGGCGCGCATCCCGCGCGTCGGCCCCGCGACGACGCCGGCGAGCGCGAGCACGACGGCCGCGACGACCAGGGACAGCCGACAGCCGAGCTCGGGGACCAGCACGTGGGTCGCCAGGAAGGTCCCGAGGAGGCTGCCCAGCGTGCCCGCGGCGGCGAGGTCCCCAGCGGCCCTACCGAGCTTGACCCCGCGCTGCGCCAAGAGCACGACCAGCACCGGCGAGACCGCCGCGAGCAGCAGCATCGGCGGCGCGAACACCAGCGCGCTGACGACGAACGAGCCGCGGATCAACGCGGGCATCGCGGCGTCGAGCGGCAGCTCCCCGAGACCCAGCGCGCCCCCGCACCAGCCGGCCACGAACGGCGCGGCGGCGAGCAGCCCTGCGCCGGCCAGGAGCAGTCGCCGAGGCCAGCGGTGCGCCTGCTCCCGCGCGCTGAGCCTCCCGCCGAGCGCCGCGCCGAGCGCCATCGCCGCCAGGATGACGCCGATCACGTTGGTCCAGACGTAGGCGCTGTCGCCAAAGTGAGGCGCCAGCAACCGCACCGCGGTCAGCTCGGCGGCCATCACGCCGAAGCCGGTGGCGCCCGCAGCGAGGACCGCGCGCGGCGTCGACAGCCCGGACGCGCCCGCGATGCCCGAGGGCGCGCCGCTTGCGGCCCCTCCAGACGGCGCCACTACTCGGGGGCCTTGTCGTCGGCGCCCTTGTCCTCAGCCGACTCCTTGTCGGCCTCCTTCGGCACCGTGGTGACGTACCGGACCGGGAACAGGTAACCCCAGTCGTTGCGCGTGACCATGCGGTTGTGCATGTCCCGGAACGAGCGCCGCCGGGTCTCCTGCACGGCCCGACCGTTGACGACGATGGTGAACTCCTTGCTGAGGTCGACCAGGTCGTCGTTCAGCAGCAGCTCGAAGCGCTCGACGCTCTTCGCCTCGACCGTGATCCGGTTCTGCTCACGGTCTGCCTCCACCTCCAGGCGCGGCTGGTCGTCGCCGGTGGTCGTCAGCAGCGACTCCGCGACGTGGATGTTGACCCAGTATGCCTTCTTGAACCGGTCGTGGTTGGGCTCCAAGACCACCTTGCTCGGCGCCATCACGCGCTTCTGCTCACTCATCCACGCGAGGATGTCCGCTGCGGAGTCGAGGTGCGGCGCGGCACCCTTGGCGTCGATCACGGTCGCCATCCCGGGGCACGACTCGTCGAGGCGCACCTTCAGCGCGTCGACGGCCTGCGCGTTGTCCGCGCTCTTGAGCATCAGGATCGGCAGGTTGCTCAGCGCGCCGAGCCGGAGCTCGTCGACGGCGACCGCGTCCCGGAGGACGATCCCCGCGAACCGGTCCGGGAACAGCGACGCGAGCCGCATGCCGTAGCCGCAGGCCTCACGGCCGCAGTCGAGGAAGACCTGGTCCCGCTCGATGTTGTAGTTGTTGAGCACGAAGCCCAGGGTGCCGAGCACGGTGCGGTTGCGGCTGTCTTCGTCCTTCTCCGCGCCGTCCTTGCTGTAGTCCGGCACCGGGTCGAGCTCGAGCCCCTGCGGGATCACCGGGATGTGCACGACGTGGCTCGCCATCATCGGCGAGCCCTCCCACGTGTTCTTGAAGTGCTCGGCAGGCTTCACCCACGTGCCGGACTCGCCGTCCGGCAGGGCCACGATGGCGGGCCACGGCGACTTCTCCCGATACTTCTTGGGGACGAAGATCCCCCACTTCATGTCGGAGCCCGAGCCCATCGACTGCGGGTAGAGCTTGCCCTTGCCGTGTGACGGCTTCTTGGGCGTGAAGCAGTTGTGGTAGATCGCGTTGAGGTCCGCCATCGAACCCAGCACCTCGCCCTTCTTCTCCGCGTTCTCCCACGCGTCGTTGAAGGCCTCCTTGGCCTTCCGGCGAGCCTTGCCGGTCTTCTCGCGCGCCCGGCCCTCCGCCTGGTCGTAGGCGATCTCGGCGGCCAGGTACTTCTTCAGCTTGTCGGCCAGGGTCTTCTGGTCGCGGGCGTTGAGGATGGGCTTGCCGCCACCCTGCGCTTGAGGGACGGCGGCGAGGAGCAAGCTCAACGAGGCGGCTACGAACATGAGGGGTCCTTGGATTCCAGTCCTTGGGTGGGTCTCGGGCTGCGGGGCACACGACGCACCGCGCCGCGCGACCCTCCGCGGTCCCCGATGCTACCCGGCAGCGGATCGCGCGGCCACCGCCAGAGAGACGAGCCGGGCTAGCGCGGCAGCGCCCGGTCCAGCAGCACGTCGAGCGTCACGCGCCGCAGCATGATCGCGTCGGGCCGCTGCGCTAGCGAGCGCAGCGCCGTCGGGATCGGGTCGGCGCCGGCAGCCCCGGGCTCCAGCGCCTCCATGTGCACGAGGTTGGTGATCGCGGGCCCTTTGGCGCGCGCTGCCGCAGGCCGCGCGAGGTCAAGCCGCACGCTCTCGCGGAAGGCCGCGAGCGCCTCCGCGCGGCGGCCGCTCGCCCGCAGCAGCAGGCCGAAGTCGTTCCACAGCTCCAGGTCCTCCGGCGCCCGCGCGAGCCCCGCTCGGTAGACGCGCTCCGCGCTCTCGAGGTCCCCGATCTGCCGGAGACAGAGGCCGAGGTTGGCGGCGCGGTAGGACCGGAACGGCTCGAGCGCGTGCAGCCGCTCGAACACGCCGCGGCCGACCGGGCGATCGGGTCCGCGCAGCGCGCCGGCGGCGAGCGGCAACAGCCGCGCCTCCTCCGCCCGCAGCGCCGCCGCGACCTCGGCAGGGCTCGACGCATCGCGCTGCTCGACGAGGCGATACAGCTCACGGAGCCGACCCGCGCGCGCGAGCGCGCGGAGGTGCACGGTCAGCAGGCCTTCGGGGAGCGCTCCGTTCGGCGACGGCGCGGTCAGGCGCAGCGCGAGCTCGACGCGGCCGGCGTCCAGCGTCGCCTCGGCCCCGACCCGCAGCCGCTGCGCGCGCGCGCTCCCCTCTGGCAATCGCAAGAACGCGCTGCTCGCCGCGGCCGCGCGCACAGCTCGCTGCGCCGGTTCGGCTGCCCGATATGCCTGCGCCGCGGCGTCGAAGGCCGCCACCAGCGCCGGGTCCTGCTGCGCCGACATGTGCGCGCAGAGACCGGCTGCAGCACCTGCCCAGAGGACGGCGACGCGCGCACTCACACCAGATTCACCTGCTTCTCGCCGGCGACGACCTCCCCGACCAGGAAGGGGTGCTCGCCTGCCGCGCGGCAGCCGCTGAGAACGGCGTCGACGTCGCCCGGGCGCGCGAACAGCACCATCCCGATCCCCATGTTGAGCACCCGGTAGGCCTCGTCACGCGCGACGCCGCCGCGCGCGACGATCAGCTCACAGATGGGCGAGCGCGGGATCGCGCCGACCTCGATCCGAACGCTCGTACCGTCCGGGAGCACCCGCGGGACGTTGTCCGGGAGGCCGCCGCCGGTGATGTGCGCCATCCCCTGCAGCAGGCCCTGGTCGACCAGCGGCCCGGCGGCGCCCAGATAGCTCTTGTGGACGGCCAGCAGCGCGTCTCCGACCGAGGCCCCGTCGAGCTCGTCCGGGGTGTCCTCGAGGCCGAAGCCGGCGTCGGCGAACAGGACCTGACGAGCGAGGCTGTAGCCGTTGGTGTGCAGCCCCGAGCTCGGCAGGCCGATCAGCTGGTCCCCTGCCTGGATCCCGGCGCCGTCGAGCAGGCGCTCTCGGCGGACCGCGCCGACGATCGTGCCGGCGACGTCGACTTCTCCGTCGCGGTAGACCCCCGGCATCTCCGCCGTCTCCCCGCCCAGGAGCGCGCAGCCGTTCTCGCCGCACGCCTTGGCGAGCCCGCCGATGATCTGCTGGACGCGGTCCGGGGCCATCTGCGACATCGCGATGTAGTCGAGGAAGAACAGCGGCCGCGCGCCCTGAACGAGGATGTCGTCGACGCAGTGGTTGACGAGGTCCTCGCCGACCGAGCCCATCTGGCCGCGCTGGGCGGCGATCATCACCTTCGTGCCGACGCCGTCGGTCGAGGCGACCATCAGCTGGCCCGCGACGCCGGCGCGCTCCAGGTCGAACAGGCCGCCGAAGGCGCCGACGTCGCCGACGACCCCTGCGGTGTAGGTTCGGCGGATCGCGTCCGTCGACCCCGTCACGGCCGCATACTTCTTGTCGATGTCGACGCCCGCGCGGCGGTACGCGGATTGTGCTTCACTCACGATAGCTGCGCTCCGGCCGGCGGACTGCGCGCCGGTTGACGTTTTCTCGAGCGTGGCCTGTCCACGCCTCTCGCGCATCATCCGCGCCCGCCCGCCTCTCGGCAACCTTGTCTGCGTCGATGCTCCGAGCGAGGTTGCAATCGGCGGGGCGCGACGCCCATGATCGCGCCCCGTGTCCAAGCGTCGCATCGCCATCCTGGGCTGCACGGGCTCCGTCGGGAGCCAGGCCCTGAGCATCCTCGCGGAGCACCCGGACCGCTTCGAGGTGTGCCTGCTCGCGGCCCACACGTCGACCGAAGCGCTCGCGGCTGCGGCGGCGCGGCACCGCCCCGCGGCGGCCTGCCTGACGGGCGCGGTCGCCGCGCCCGAATTGCCGGCGGACACCGCGTTCTTCCAGGGCGACGACGGGCTGCTGGCGGCGCTGGCGGAGGCGGCGCCCGACACCGTCCTCAACGCGATCACCGGCGCGGCGGGGCTCGCTGCGTCGGAGTGGACGCTTCGCCAAGGCCGCGTGCTCGCGCTGGCCAACAAGGAGTCCCTCGTGGTGGCCGGCGAGTACCTGATGCCGCTGGCGCGCGCGAGCGGCGCGACCATCCTGCCCGTCGACAGCGAACACTGCGCGATCTTCCAGTGCCTGGACGGCGAGCAGCCGGAGGCCGCTCGAAAGATCTGGTTGACCGGCTCGGGCGGCCCGTTCCGCGAGCGGGACCTCGGCACGTTCGGAGACATCACCGTCGACGAGGCGCTGCAGCACCCGACGTGGAAGATGGGGCCGAGGATCACGATCGGCAGCGCCACGATGATGAACAAGGCCTTCGAGGTCCTCGAGGCCCACTGGCTCTTCGACGTCCCCGCCGACGAGATCGAGGTCGTGCTCCACCCTCAGAGCATCGTGCACTCGATGGTCGAGTTCGTCGACGGGTCGATCCTCGCGCAGTGCGGCGTGCCCGACATGCGCGTCCCGATCTTGTTCTGCCTGGGTTACCCGAAGCGGCTCCCGTTCGGCTTCCAGCCCTTCGACCCGCTCCGCTGGCGTTCGCTGGAGTTCCTCCCCTTCGAACCAGCGCGCTACCCGGCGGTCTCGCTCGCCTACGAAGCGATGGAGCGCGGCGGCGACACGGGCTGCGTGCTGAACGCCGCCGACGAGGTTGCCACCGCGGCGTTCCTCGACGGCCGGATCTCGTTCCCCGAGATCACGGGCATCTCCCAGCGCGTGTTGGCCGAACGACCGACCGGCGCGGTCGACTCGCTGGAAGCGGTGTTCGCGGCCGACAGAGACGGGCGCGCGCGCGCTGCGGCGCTGGTTCAGGCTGCGCCGAACCCCTCGATCGGATGAACCTCGGAATCTGATGAACTTCGGCAGCATCGCACTCGCCGTCTTCGGGATCGGCCTCCTGATCTTCATCCACGAGGGCGGCCACTTCCTGGCGGCCCGCGCGGCGGGGGTCCGCGTCGAGGTCTTCTCTCTCGGGTTCGGCCCCCGGCTCGGCGGCTTCGTCTGGCGCGGGACCGACTTCCGGATCTCGGCGGTCCCGTTCGGCGGCTACGTCATGGTCGCGGGGCAGGACCCCAAGGACCGCCGCTATCCAGCGGAGGAGTGCCTCTGGAGCAAGTCCGTCGGCCAGCGCGCGCTGTTCTGGTCCGGCGGAGTGCTGATGAACGCGCTGTTCGCGCTCGTGGTGTTCCCGGTCGTCTTCTCGGCGGGCGTCCGGTTCGAGGCGCCGGTCGCCGGCGAGATCACGCCGGGCTCTCCCGCCTGGGAAGCGGGAGTGCAGCAGGGCGACAGGATCCTCGAGGTCTCGGGCAAGGCCGTCTACTCGTTTCAGAACATGGCCATCGAGGTCGCGCTCGGCGGCCGCCGCCCGGTCGAGCTGCTGCTCGAAGACCAGGCCGGGGAGCGGCGCGTCGTGACCGCCCAGCCGCGGTTCCAGGCTGATCAGGGGCTCTACGGCCTGGGGCTCCGCCCTGCCTACGACGATCGCGACGTCGTGCTCACCGTCGACCCGACGGGACCTGCAGCCGCAGCCGGGCTCCGCTCGGGCGACCGACTGCTCGCCGTCAACGGCGACCGGGGCGCTGTCGTCGCGCCGCTCGACGACAGCGCGCCCGTCACGTTCGACGTCGCGAGGGGCGACGAGCGCCTGCGCGCCAGCGTGACCCCACGGAACAGCCGCGACGAAGCGCCGGCGCTCCTCGGCGTCCGGCCGCTGCCGCACCGGATCGCAGGCATCCGCGCCGACGCCGACGCCCCGGCGCGGCTCGGGCTCGAGCGCGGCGACGTGGTGCTCGCCGTCGACGGCAGGCGCTTTTTTGCCGGGGACCTCTCCGCGTTCGCCGAAGAGGAGGCGCGTGAGACCCGCTGGCTCGTGCGACGCGGCGACCAGCGGCTCGAGCTGACGGCGCGGCTCACGAGCCCGCAGCGACGCGCGCTCGTCGACGCGGTCGCCCTCGACACGGACCCGAGGCTCCAGCTCCTGCCCACGCCCGGCAGCGCGGCCGCGGACGGCGGGCTCCGACCCGGGGACTGGATCACGGACATCGACGGCGTCGCGATCACCGAGTGGGAGCAGCTTCGTCGCGCCGTTCAGAACCAAGGGACGCAGCCGCTGTTCCTGATCGTGCGTCGGCCCGGGCCAGAGGACCTGTCGCGCGCGGCCGACGGACCGACCGGCGAGCGGCTCGCGCTGACCATCCGGCCGCGGCGGGCGGCCACGCCGGACTTCGGCATCCGGCGCTCGATCGCCCCGCTGATGAACGAGATCCGCGCCGAGTCGCTCACGGACGCCGTGCGGCTCGGCACGGTCTGTTCGCTCGACCTGGTCAAGCAGCTCTACGTGACGATGAAGCGGCTCGTCACCGGCGAGGTCGGCGCGAAGAACCTCGGCGGCATCATCCGCATCAGCCAGGTCAGCTACCAGGCCGCGCAGCGCGGCCCGAGCTGGTTCTGGTACTTCCTGGCGCTGCTCAGCGTCAACCTCGCGTTCGTCAACCTCCTGCCTGTGCCGGTGCTCGACGGCGGCCACCTGCTGTTCCTGCTGATCGAGAAGGTCAAGGGGTCTCCCGTCAGCACCAAGGTCTTCGGCTACAGCCAGGTGATCGGCCTCGTGTTCGTGCTGCTGCTGGTCCTCTTCGTGACCTACAACGACATCCTGCGGCTGCTGTGACGGACCGGCCCCCGCTCTCCCTCTCGATCCTGAGGCTCTTCCGGATCGGCGCGTGGTTCTCGCCGGCGGCCGACGTCCTGGCAGGCGCGGCCATCATGCAGGTCGCGCTCGGCGTCCCTGTCGCGCGCGCCATGCTCGCGAGCACGCTCGTCTACGGCGCCGGCATGGTCTGGAACGACGTCGCGGACCGCCGACTCGACGCCGTGCAGCGGCCCGAGCGGCCGCTCCCGAGCGGCCACGTGTCGCTCGGCCTCGCCGTCGCGCTCGGCCTCGCGCTGCTCGCGGGCGGCCTGTGGGCCTCGCCGTGTCGCGTGCACCACTCGTGGATCGCGGCCTTCGTCCTGGTCTACGACTTCCTCGGCAAGCGGGTCGAGTGGCTCGGCGCGCTCAACATGGGCGCCTTGCGCGCGATGAACCTGGGCACCGGGCTGGCCCTCGCGGCAGGCGAGGGCGCCGTGACCGACGAGGCGCGCAGGGCCCTGCTGCTGGCCGCCCTCTGCTACGGGATCTACATCGTCGCCGTGACCGTGCTCGGCATCTTCGAAGACGCGCGCTCCGTCCCGGGCCGCGCCATCGCGACCGTGCAGGCAGCGCCGCCAATCGTCGCGTTCGCCGGCGTCGCGGTCGTGCAGGGCGGCTGGTGGCCGGCGACCGTGATCGCCGCACTCCCCTGCCTGTGGTTCCTCCGGCGCAACGCGAAGACGCGCGAGTGGCCGCAGGCGCGGATCCGCGAGAGCATGACCTTCCTGCTCCTGGGCACGATGCTCTACACGGCGCTGCTGACCCTCGCCGCCGGGCGCTGGCCCGAGGCGCTCGGGATCACGGTCACCATCCCGCTCGCGCGCAGGATCGCGCGGAGCATCTCGCTCACCTGAGGAGCGGCGCCGCTACGCGTCGCCGTCGCGGCCGACGCGCGCGCGCCACGCCGCCTGCGCCTCTTCGGGCTGCATGACGCCTTGACGGACCAGCGCCTTCAGGGCGCTGCGGAACTGGTCGTCATCGGTCGAGGCCGGCGCCGGCGGCGTCACCTCGCAGCCCTCGTCGCGCGCGACGCGCGCTTCGCCGGTCTCCGAGCTCGCCGCGGGCTCGCTCGCCTGACGTTCTTCGGGCCCTGCCTCGAGCTCGGGCACCACCAACCCTGGCGCCGACGCCGCCGGCGCGCTGGGGTCGGGGAGGCCCTCGACGCGCTGACGGAACTCGGCCTGCACGTCCTCGACCGCCGTCGCGAACGGATCCTGGCCGATGTGCGCCTCGCTGGCCGCCGCGCTGCCCTCGTAGCGGAACCCGTCCAGGTCGGGCCCGACCAGCCGCTTGACGTCGGGCTCGATCTGCGTCTCTGCGACGCCGGCCTGCCCCTCGCGCTGCAGGGTCGAGACCACGAACGTGTTCATCCGCGCCATCGCGTCTACGAGGAACCCGCGCATCTCGTCCTGCAGCCGCACGTCGACCTCTTGCTCCGCGTCCTGGGCCACCTTCTCGACGATGGTCGCCGCCTGCTTGGTCGCCGCGGCGAAGAAGTCATGGACCTCGCGGGACAGCTGCTGCTCTCGCACCTCCCGCGCCTCGACCTCCTCGAGCTCCCGCAGCGCCGCGTTGTCGTAGCCGAGCACGCTGGCTTGGGGTCCGAGCCGCGCCTTGGCCTTCTTGCGGTCCCGGCGGAAGGCGTCGAACTCGTCGGTGGTCTGGCGCAGCATGGTGTCTCCTCGCCGGGCGTCGGTCACACCGGGCGTAAACGGGCTATCGCCCTCGGTCGCCGCCGCCTTGACCTCGCGCCTCGACCGCGTCCCGAAGCAGGACCAGCGCGTCTGCGCGGCTCGCCGGCTCGTCGCGCGCCTCGATCCGAGCCTCGACTTCGCGCAGGAGCTCGCCGACCAGCGGCCCTTTGGGCACGCCGAGCGCTAGCACGTCCCGCCCCTGCAGGAGCGGCGCTCGCTGCGGTGGCAGCGCAGCCAGGCGCTCGCGCGCGAACTCGTAGATCCCGAGCTTCTGGTGGCTGCCCATACAGTCCGCGTAGTGAAACGCCAGGTGCAGCGGGAATCCCGGCGTCCGCATCCATCGCTCGGCGCGGACCGGCCGCATCTGCGGCAGCGCCGCGAACCGGATGTGGTGACGACACACGTCCACGACGGCCTCGCGCAGCGGGCCGGGCGCGCGGAGGCGTCGCAGCACCTGCTCGGCCATCTTCGCCGACAGCTCGTCGTGTCCGTCGAACCGGATGCGGTCCTCAGCGACCCGGAACGTCGGCGGCTTGCCGACGTCGTGCAGCACCGCGCTCCAGCCGAGCGCCGCGTCTCCTTCCGGCACGTGGTCCAGCACCAGCGCCACGTGGGTGAGCACGTCGCCCTCTGGGTGATACTCCGGCGGCTGCGGCACACGGTCCATGGCCGCGACCTCTGGCAGCACGACCGCCGCGAGGCCGAGGTCGACCAGCGCGCGCAGCGCGCGGCCGCGGCCCTCGCCCGTGAACATGTCGGTCAGCTCGGAGAACACGCGCTCCGCAGAGAGGCTGCGCAGCCCGGCGGCCTCTGTTCGGGCAGCGGCCGCCGTGGTCGTCTCCACGTCGAGCCCGGCGCTCCCGCAGAAGCGCGCCAGCCGCAAGAGCCGGAGCGGGTCCTCTCGGAACCGGGCTGCAGGCTCCCCCACGCAGCGGAGCGACCGCCGAGACAGGTCCGCGCGCCCGTCGCACGGGTCCAGCAGCTCGCCGCGCGCCGCGTCGAGATACAGGGCGTTGACCGTGAAGTCACGTCGCTTGGCGTCGCGCGCCACGTCGCGAACGAACGTCACCTCGTCCGGCCGTCGCCCGTCCGAGTAGGCGCCTTCCGCGCGCAGCGTCGTGACGGTCACGGCGTGGTCCGCGAGGTGCACGACGCTCGTGCCGAGCCGGCCGCTGCGCGCGTCCACCTGCTCGAAGCGACCCGCCACCTCGGCAGGAGTGAGGTCCGTGGCGACGTCGAAGTCCCGCGGCGCGCGGCCTTGCAGCAGATCCCGCACGGCGCCTCCGACCAGCCAACCGCGCCCGCCGCCGCGGTTCAGGGCCGCGAGGCAGGCCGCGACGTGCGCGGGCAGCTCGGGCGGTTCGATCCTGGTCACGCGCATGCTGGTCTCCGATACTACCGCGGATGAGCGGATCCTTCCGGACGCCCTGGGTCAACCCGGCCGGCCTCTACGTAGGACTGGGTCTGGCGCTGCTCGCCTTGAGCCTCTGGTTTCCTTGGCTGAGCGCGACCCGGACGACGCGCATCGAGGCCCGCGCCAGCGGGGTCGCCGAAGCGCTCCTGGACGCGTGCGCCGGCTTCGCGCCGCCGCTCGACCCCGCCGCGCTCAGCGCCATCGAGGCGCGGTGCTTCGCCCTCGCTGCCAGCCGGGGCCAGCGCGTCAAGGACCTGGTCCGCGTCGAGGAGGTCCCCGAGGGAGCGCTCCTGTGCCTACAGAACAAGCACTACGCCTTCCAGCTGTGCGAGTCGCCCCACGCGCTCGACCAGCGGCCTGGCAAGGACACAGCGCCTGCGCTCGAGGTCACCGCGTGGCCCCGCAGCTCGATCGGTCCCGGCCACTGCACGTTCTTCTACCCCGACAACGCCGCGCGGTCCTACACGCGCAATCTGCGCGCGTCCTACGCGGGCTTCGGAGACGATCGCCCGTCGCCCGGTCACGCCCACAGGCGCCCAGGGATGGGCAGCCGGCGTCTCAGCCCCTACCCCGGCCGAGACAACGAGCGCTGGCTGCTCTTCTAGCCGGCCGCGCCCGCGCGGCGACGGCGGTCGGAGCGCCCCAGATGACAGCGGCCTAGAAGACGTTGTTCAGGAAGTCCGCGAACAGCGCGCGCAGCCCGGGCGCCTCGCGCCGCATCATGCGCTTGAGTCGCATCGCGTCGTCGATCGTGAGCCAGTTGCGCGTCAGCACGTTGAGCGCCAGGACGCGGAGCTGCGGCAGCTCCTCGGCGTCGAAGAGGATCGCGCGGACGGGCTCGACGCAGAGCGCCACGAGCGCGTCGTCGCCCCTGCGGTCCGCAGCGAAGCCGGTGATCGTCGGCATCAGCCGCGCGCGCAGTTCGTGGGCGTCCTTGGGCAGCGCCAGGAAGCGCGCGACGATGACGCGTTCGCTGCCGCGGAGGTTGAGGAACAGCGTCGGCAGGTAGTTACGGGTCGTCAGCGCGCGATCGTCGCTCCGGGTCACGAGCTTCGGAGGGCCGGCGTAGAGGTCGAACAGCGCCTCGGCGGCGGCGTCGCTGCCGTTCTGCGCGATCGCCTGCAGGAACGCGCGCCCCTGGCCCGGCGGCGCCTTCCGGAACCGCTCGACGAGGACCTCGACGGCGCGCGGGTCCCCGCTCGCCGACAGCTGGTTGACGATGCTGTGCATCCGCGTGCCGGTCGCCGTCGGCAGCTCCTCGAGGAGCACGGAGACCAGCTGCGTGCGGCCGCGACGGGTGAGCTCCCGCGTCGCCAGCGCGCGAATGTCCCAGACCTCGTCGGGCGAGGTCATCACCTCGTAGACGTCGGCGACGTCGGCGCCCTCGATCCGGGTCAGCTGCTTGGCGACCTCCAGCCGGACCTCGGGCCGCAGATGCGTCGACAGCCGGAGCAAGGGCTCACGCAGCGCGCCGAGCGCCGCGTCCGGGTCCGAGCCGAACGCGCAGTGCCGCACCGCCCAGGTGACCTCGTCCAGGTTCTCCCCCTGCATCGCCTCGCGCAGCCAGGCCGTGCCCGCGCCGTCCCCGTTGGCGTGCAGGACCCCCGCGATGATCGCCTTGAACTGCTGGACCGCGGTGTCCCACCGCGGCCGGAGCACCTCGACAGCCTCCGCGACCGGGAGCTGCGCCGTCTCTTTGAGCACCTGGTCGCGGACCAGCGCCGGGTAGTCGGCGGTCATGACGCCCCGGAGCAACGCGACGCGCTCCTCCGGCAACCGCAGCCGCACCGCGCGCAGCCAGGCCTCCCGGCCCCGACCCGTCATCTGGGTGAACGCGCCCGCGAGCTCACGGATCGTGTCGAGCTTGCCGGCGGACGCCAGCGCGACGTAGGCGGCCTGTCGCACGCCGTCGCTCTTGTGCTGCGCAGCGCGGCGCAGCGCCGCGTCGAACTCCGGGTTCCGGGTCTTGCCCATCGCCTCGACGCAGTTGCGCACGACGTCGCCCAGCGCCCGGTTGGCCATGGCGCGGTCCATGGCGTCCGTCAGCGGATCGACCACGTCTTCCGGCGCGCGCCAGAAGAACTCGGTCGCCAGCTGCCAGGTCTCTCGGGTGGTGTTCCCTTGCAGGTTCTCCGCGACCTGGCGCAGCGCCTGCCGCCGCGTGCGCGAATACTCGAGCCCCTTCATCGGGGGGTATTCGAGCGCGACGGGGAACACCTCGACGAACGGCTCGAGGCGGTAGGGGTTGGGCTGGGCGCGCGCCTGTCTATCCAACTGCTGCCCTGCGGCGGCGGCGGCGAGGGCGAGCGCGGCGAGGCCGCACAGCGTTCGGGGCGTCCGGGTCAACATCATGCGTGTGTAGTCCAGCGGGGACGGAGCGTCACCGAACACGGCGGTCAGCGTGGCGCCGCCTCGAGGGCGCCCTGCACATAGAGCAGGCGGCTCTGCGCGGTCCGGTAGTCGAGCTGGTTTCGCAGCAGACGACTGCGCGCCTCACGTAACTCCTGGTTCCTGCGCTGCACCTCGAACGCCGTCGACGCGCCGACGCGCTGCTTCACCTGCTCGGTCTCGAGGTTGGTCTCGGCGAGCCGCACGGACTCGCGGGTGGCCCGGATGCTCTGCCCGAGCGTACGGAGCCGGCGCAGCGCCTCCCGCACCTCCTTCTGCACGTCGAGCGTCGCCCCGTGCAGGCGGCGCCGCTGTCGCTCGACCTCCAGCTGGGCGCGCCGCGCGCGCGACCGCGCGGCGTGGTTGCCGATCGGGATGGCGAACTCGAGTCGCACGGACCAGTCGGGGAACTCCTGATCCGACGCGTCCTGAAAGGCCCGTCGCAGGCTGCCGCTCGCGCCAGTCAGCGCGTCGTCCGAGGAGACGCCGTCCGACGAGTAGCCCGTGACGAGGTCGAGCTGCGGGAGCACGTCGCGCTCGGCCTGCATGGCGGCGACCTCTGCCGCCGAGACCGAACTGCGCAACGCGCGCAGGTCCGGTCGACGCTGGACCGCTACCTCCACCAGGGCCTCGAAGGCTGGCAGGTCGTCGCTCGGCGTCACCTCGATCGGGGAGATCGGCCGCAGGTTGTAGCGCCAGATCCGCGCCTCGCTGCCGTCGTAGAGCAGCCTGCGCAAGTCGTCTTCGCGGTCCCGGATGGCGTTCTCTGCGGTGATCAGCTCTTCGCGCCGACGCGCGACCTCGGCTTCGTCGGCGACGCGATCACGGGGCGCCAGCTGTTCGACCCGGATCCGCTCCAAGGTGATCCGCAGCTGCTCCTCGGCCACGTCCAGCGCGCTCTGCACGACGCGCCAGTTCTCGCGTGAGAACACCAGCTCCCAGTAGGCCTGCACGATCTGCAGCAGGGTGTCCTGCACGGTGCGGTCGAATTGGTGATCGGCCTGCGTACGGCGGTACTGGGCCGACCGCACGTCGCCGAAGTTGTAGTCCGTCCACGCGCCGCGGAGCAGCGGCTGACGGAACGTCGCCTGCCAGTTGGCGGTGAACTGACGGCTGGGGAAGAAGCCGCCGCCCCCGTCGCTCTCGAACCGCGACGGCTGGAACGCGAGGTCGAACAGGCCGCCGGTGATCACCCGCTGCCGCCAGCCCACCTGCGCGTCGATGGTCTCGGAGGTGATCGAAGGCTGGAAGCTGTTGAACTGGGGACGCTCGCTCTCGGCGAACCCGCTGGCGCCGTAGAACTCCGGCTGGAAGCCGGCCTCGGCGAAGATCACGTCCATGCGCGCCTGCTCCGGCAGGATCTCCGCCTCGCGGATGCCGACGTTGCCCTCCCGTCCTCGGAGCAGCGCCTCGCCCAGCGTCAGCTCTTTGACCGGCGCGCCCCGCAGCTCGGCGTCGCGGTCGACCGGCACGGGCTTCGGCGCGGCAGCGGCCGCTCCCGGATCCTGCGCGACCGAGGCTGCGCTGAGCCCGCACAGACAGATCAGCGTCAGCGTCCCTCGTTGGATCTCGCGCGCGTGCATATACCTGCGCGAGTTAAGCCGGACGGCTCCGGCGGACCCAGCGAAAACTGTCTAGCTGCCCCGGACCGGACGCCCCTGCGAGGTGGTTCCTGGCAGGAAGCCCGCGAAGTGCGTCGCGAGACACAGGCAGAAGGCCGCGCGGTCCCGGAGCTTGAGCGGAGCAGGCAGGATCGAGAGCTGCCGGAGCTCGCGCTGCATCCGCGTGTGGCCGCGGGTCCCCGGCGCCAGGCTCCAGGCCATCTGCTGCACCGTCGCGAAGTCCGGCGCCAGCCGCGCCGGCTTCCACCGCTGCAGCGCCCAGCTGAGCCGGTCGCGCTCGCCAGCGTCCTGATCCAACAAGTCGGCGTAGCCGTAGGTCATCGCCGCGAGCACCTCAGGACGGTCTTGTCCTGCGGCGCGCTGCTCTCGCAGCCTGCCGAGACACAGTCGACGCACCAACGTGCACCGGTCCGCGTCGACGCCGAACGCCGGCAGACTGGAGAGGACGCGCCCCGCTTCTCCCAGCACCAGCGGCGAGACTCCGACGCCGAGCAGCGCAGGTCGGCGACGGCGCCAGTTCTCGGCGTCCACCGCCAGCACCTCATCCACCAACCGGGCGCCGTGCGCAGCGACGTCGTCGAAGCTCTGGCCGGTGACCGCCGCGACCTCGACCAGCCCCGACAGCGCGACGACCAGCCGCGCGTCGTGCGCGCGGCCCATCACCTGGGTCAACCAGTCCGCGCTGCGCTCGATGGCGACCGACCGCCCGGCGCCGGAGCCTGCCCCGATCAGCGCCCGCGTCCCCCAGGCGACGTCGTCGAGCGAGCCTTCGATGGACGCCTCGTCCAGCGCGAGCGGGCGCACTGCGAGGTCCGCTGCCACCTCTCCGGCGAGCGCCTGCACGCGGCGGTCGACCTCGGGGAGCAGGCCCTGCGCGCGCAGCGCCGCGGCGCGGAGCTCTGCGCTGCCGCGGAGCTCGTGCCCGAGCTGGATCATCGTCAGCGCGTTCGCAGGCTCGAGCCACTTGCCGAGGTCGGCGCGGTCCCCGCGGAGACCGCGCGCGAAGGCCTCGGCGAGGTGCCCGCTCTCTTCGACCTGGAGCCGACGCTGGATCTGGTGCACAGCCCGCTGCCACCCGATGTCTTCCGCCTCAATCGTGACGGCGGGCACATCTGCGCGCGCGCTCGCCGCGTCACGGTCGGCTCGAGGCCGCTCGCTCGGCGAATCGCTGGACAGCACGGCGAGCTCGACCATGGTCGACGCCGCCGACGTAGCCCCTCCCGCGTCGAGCGCGCAGAGGAGCCAGAACGAGGCCGCCGCCGCGAGCCCGTAGAGGATGGTCGGTTGCCAACGGGGCACCCGGGGGCGTCCGCGGTGCCGGGCCTGACGCTCGGCCTGCGCGACCACTGACTGCATCTTCCCGGCGAAGTGCGCGCTCGGCGCCACCTCCAGCTCGCGACAGGCTTCGACGAACTGCACGGTCTCCGCGAGCTCCAGCGCCCGCAGCGGGTCGGCCGCGACCTCGCCCCGCATCCGCGCGAGGTCCGCCGGCGCCCCTTGCTCCAAGAGCAGGTCGATCGGCTCCCAGCCAGCAACCTCCGAGACATCGCCGTCCGAGGCTCCGCTTCCCGCATCACCTCCGCCCTGTTCCAGCTGCTGCGCAGCCCGCCGGACGAGGTCTGCGACCGGGTCCCAGTCGCCTCGGCGCTCGCCGTCTCCGTGACGATCGCTCACCCAGCACCTCCCGCGCGGCGCGGATCCTCGGCGGCGGGGCCGCCGCCGTGCTCCCCTGCGTCGCGTGAGCTGCCCAGCATCTCCTTGAGCGCGTGCACGGCGTTGTGCATCCGCGACTTCACGGTCCCGACGGGGATCCCGAGCAAGTCGCTGATCTCGCCGTAGGGCCGCTCTTGGTAGACGGCGAGCTCGAACACCAGGCGGTGCGGCTCCGTGAGCCGCTCCAGCGCGCGACGGAGCGCGGCGCGCTCCTCTCCGTCGATGAGTCGCTCGGACGGCGCGACGTCGTCGCCGGCGAACTGTCGCGGCGCGTCGTCGCTGTCCGGTCGGACCGCTTGGTCGTAGGAATACATGCGCGGCCGCGGGCGCTGCGCACGGTAGTGGTCGATCCAAAGGTTGGTCGCCACGCGGTAGACGAACGTCGACATCCGCCCTTCGGGCCGGTAGCGCTTGCTGCCGACGATCAGCTTGATGAACAACTCTTGGCAGAGGTCCTCGGCGCGGTCCCGGTCCCAGCAGAGCCGGTAGAAGAACTGCAGCATCCGGCCCCGGTACTCCTCGACCAGCTCCCGAAACGCGTCGGCGTCCCCGTCGCGATATCGCGCGAGCAGGTCCGTCTCCCCACCGGGCGGGGCAGGCTGTCGGGTCCGGGTCTTCATCTTCGCGTCGGCCGATCCGGCAACGGCGGGGGGGCGGACCGGGTTCAGTCCAGATCCAATATTGTCGACAGATCTGCCAGCCACGGGAACTCCCCTTGCGCTCTACCGCGCATATGCAGCCATCGACCGCCCCCGGCCCCGTGTCCCAGATGGACCCACAAGGCACTTTCTGGCAATAGCTTATGGACATTGTCCGCCCACTCGACGCAGACGACTTTGTCGGCGTCCAGGAGATACTCGAGCCCGCCGTCCTCCAGGAACCCTGTCAGCTTCTCGGGCAGATAGGCGTCGGCGTGGAGGAGCGGGACCTCGCCCGGGTGCTCGACGACCAGCAGGTAGGTGGGGCTGTGCACCTCGGCAGGATCGTCGACCCCGAGGCCCTGCGCGACGCCTCGAACGAACGTGGTCTTGCCCGCGCCCAGGGGGCCGCAGAGCGCCACGGTCTGTCCGGCCTTCAGCCGCTCGCCGACCCAGCGCCCGACCCGCTCCGTGGCCTCGGGGCGCGCGTCGAGCTCGAGGCGGACCTCGTCGCCCGAGGGCCGGCTCACGGCGCGACCCCGTGCTCGTAGCCGGAGATCTCCAGCTGCTGACGCGCCCCACGCGAGACGAGCAGGACGCCTGGCGCCGAGACGACGCGACCGATCGGCACCCGCGCCCGGGCTGTGAGCGGGCCGTCCGCGCCGAGCTCGGCGCCGGCCCGCGCGCCGAAGAGCAGGCAGTGGTCTTCTCCGTCGTAGAGCGCCCGGTGCAGCGCCCGCTCCGCGCAGCCGGACGCGAGGCGCCGGGCCGCGGCGCGCACCGGGACGGCGCCGGCGTAGAGCTCCGCGCCCAGTCCGCCGCTCGCTTCCAGCATCGCCTGCAGATCGAGCACCAGCCCATCGCTGACGTCGATGGCGGCCCGCACCGCCGCCTGCCTCGCGAGCCACGCGCCCTCGGCGAGGTGCGGACGGAACACGAGGTGGTGCCCGTCCATCGAGCCACCCAGCGGACCCGTCACGTGCAGCGCGTCGCCTACGCGCAGCGCGTCACGGCGCAGCGGCGCCGCCGGCGCGCGGCCGGTCGCAGACACTGTCACCGTCAGGGGACCGTGAGCGCACGCGACGTCACCGCCGACGACGACGGCGCCCGCAGCCGACGCCGCCGCGCGCACGCCGCGGAGGAGCCCGCGCAGCCGGGCGCGGGGCGTGTCGTGCGGCAGGATCAAGGACACCAGCAGCCAGTCGGCGCGCGCTCCCATCGCGGCGAGGTCGCTGAGGTTCCGGTTCACGGCCTTCCGCCCGATCCGCTCGGGCGCGGCGCCCGACTCGAAGTGGACGCCCTCGACGACCGGGTCACAGCACATCGCCAGCTTGCCGCGCCGCGCGTCGACCACCGCGGCGTCGTCCCCGATCTCCACGTGGACGTCCGCGCGGGCCGGGAAGAAGGACCGGAGCGTCGCCGTCAGCGCGCGTTCCGCGCCCACGTCAGCGCGCTCCCGCGCCGCCGGGGGCGAACGCAACGAGGACCGTGCCGCGGACCTGTTCCCGCGGCAGCGGGCCGAACAAGCGGCTGTCTCCCCAGGTCGCGTCGGGGTTGGGGTGACGGATCGAGACGACCCCGTCGCTCACCGCGCTGACCCGCGAGACCAGCTCGCCGTGCGGCGTCGCGACGACGACGTCGCTGCCGACGCGCAGCCCGCTGCACCAGCGATCCAACAGCAGCCACGACCCGGCCGGGATCTCTTCGACGGTGTTCATGCCGGGCGCCACCCAGCACGTGTCCAGCTTGAGCAGCGCGACGACGACGCCCCCGAGCCCCAGGACAAGGGTCGCGCGGCGCGCCCAGCGGGCGAGACGTTGCGGCAGCAGATCGCGCAGCTCCGGCTGGTCTCCCTGCCCTCCTTCGTTTGCTGGCGCGCGCGCGTCGTCCACGCGAGCAGCATCCGTTCATCCGCGGTCCGGGTCCAGGGTTCGGTCCTGCCCGGCGCACAACAGCGCGCGCGCCGCCCGCTCCGGATCGTCCGCCCCCATCAGCGCCGAGATCGCCGCGAAGCCGGCGGGACGGCGCGGCCGCGGGAGCGCCGCGACGCGCTCGATCGAGACGCCCCCGAGCCAGATCACGGGCACCTTCGCCGTCTCCGTCAGCGCCCCCGCTGACTCTACGCCGAGCCCTCCGAGGCCAGGCTTGCTCGCCGACGGCCACACCGGCGCGAGGAGGACGAAGTCGCACCCCGCGGCCTCGGCGGCGCGCAGCTCGGCGGCGTCGTGGACGGACGCCCCCAGCAGCGCTGGGGCGGACAGCGCAGCGCGCGCCGCGTCGAACGGCAGGGAGCGCGCCCCGACCTGCGCGCCGTGCGCGAGCCCCGCCGCGGCGACGTCGACGCGGTCGTTGACGAGCAGCAGCCCGGCGACGTCGTCCACCAGCGGACGCAGCCGCTCGCAGGCCCGCGCCAGCTCTCGCGCGGACCACCGGCGCTCACGGAGCTGCACGCAGCGGCAGCCGCCCCGGAGCGCTCCGGTGACGACGGCCTCGATCCTGGCGAGGTCGCCGACCCCGTCCGTGATCAAGGTCAGGCGCAGCCGTGGATCGGACATCGGCCCGGATGCTACCGCGGCGAGCGGCTGCGAGAGAGCGGAGAACGGCGCGACGATGCGACGCTCAGATCCGCTTCTCGTAGATCGGCCCCTTCTCGAAGTACTCGTTCTCGGAGCCCACCGTGTCCATGTCGTAGCGGCGCCCCTCGAGGATCATGCGGCTGGCGATGATCCCCATCTCCAGGCTGTGGTCCTGGTTCGTGTAGCGGAAGCGGCCCGGCCGCCCGACGTAGATCAGGTTCTCGAGCTCGTCCAGGTAGCTACGGATGGTCTCGACGTTGCCCTTGTAGGACGTGTCGTAGACCGGGTAGACGTGCCGACGCTTCCAGAGGTAGGCCTGCCGGATCTCGTCGCGGGTGAAGAACCCCCACTCCTCGAAGTAGGGCATCACCTTGTCCAGCAGCTGCTCCTTCGACATCGTCCAGAGCTCGTCGTCTTCGAAGGCGAAGAACTCGATGAAGAAGGACGTCTTGCCCTCGGGGCACATGTCCTTGCTGAAGTTCTTCATCTCCGACGTCCGACCGAACGGGATGTCCTTCTGCGGGAAGTAGATCCAGTTGTCGGGCGTCACCTGTTCTTTGTCGAGCGTCAGGAACAGGTAGACCTGGCTCCGCCAACGCAGCCCGCGCGCCGCTTCGAGCACCGCCGCTGGCGGCTTGGGATCGAGCAGGTCCAGGAACGCGGTCAGCGGGACCGATTCGACGACGTGCTCGGGGCGCAGCGTCTGCACGCCCTCGGGCGTCTCGACATCGACCTCCGTCACGCGCTTGCCGTCGTGCCGGACGCGAAGCGGTCGGCTGCCGGTCCGGATCTCCGTGCCCTTTTGCTGCAGGCGCGCGCCGATGGCCTCGTAGATCCGACCCGTGCCGAACTGCGGGTAGTAGAACTCGTCGACCAGGGACTTCGGTCCCTTCTTGCCGCCCAGGCCGATCGCGTTCTTGAGCACGCTGACGAGGTTCAGGCCGCTGATGCGCTGCTTGGCCCAGTCCGGGTGGATCTCCGCGCACGGGATCCCCCAGATCTTCTCGCTGTAGTTGATCATCGAGAACTCGGCCAAGGTCCGACCGAAGTTCGCGACCACGTAGTCCTCGAAGGTCTTCAGCGGCTTGCCGAAGACGTCGTAGCGAAGCCGCGCCAGGAAGTAGTCGAGCCCCACGCGCGCGCTCTTCCACAGGCCCATGTTCCGAACCACCTGGCTGAAGTTGACCGGGTAGTTGTAGTACTTGCCGTCGACGAACTGGCGCGTCAGGCGCGGCACCCGACGCCACTCTTCGGCGAGCAGGTCCTCGATGAAGTCGTAGAGATACTGGTTCTTGGAGAAGAACCGGTGCGGCCCGATGTCCGTGAGGAAGACGTCGTCCCCCTCCCGAACGGTCAGCGTCTTGGCGAGCCCGCCGATCTGATCGTCGCGCTCGACGATCGTGCAGCGTCGACCTTCGCGCGAGAGCTCCATCGCGCACGCGAGCCCGGCAGGCCCGGCGCCGAGCACGAGCGTTTCGGGCGATGGGTTGAGAGGGGACGGGGTCATCGTGGCGCGCGGCTGCGAACAATGGCCAATATCGGCATTCGCTGCACCAGAAATCCCCGCGCCCCGCAGGCCCCGGTGCCACCGCATCTTCGGCGCCCGGCGCGACCTAGGACTGCGTCCAGTCCTCCAGGCTGTAGAGGACGTTCTGCGGCAGCGGCACGCGCGCGCGATCGCTGAGCTCCTGCACGATCTGCGGACCGGAGAGGCCGTCCTCGACGCCTGCCTGCACGCTCTCCCGGTCGAGCCGGAAGTGGTAGACGTGGTCGCTCTTGACGCGGGCCGCGAACCGGTCGAACAGGTGCAGCACTTCGTGCTCGTCGTCACCCGGGAAGACCAGGACCTCGAAGTCGGGCTGCACGATGACCGAACACCGCGTGCCGCCCACCTTCGTGGACATCTCCGCGTCGAGCAGCTCAGCGCCCAGACGTGAAAGTCGCAGCGCGGTGACGCGGCCGCCCTGCGTCCCGATGTCCACGAGGCCGAGCGGGAAGAGCCGCTTCTTGATCCATACGAGCAGGTTCCAGGCCATCTGCTGGAGCGATTCGCTCGGCGTGTAGGCGCCGCCCTGGAAGCGCGCCGCGAAGAACTCCTCCGCGGCGGCCGTGTCCAGCTGCGACAGATAGGCGTTACGGGTCAGGAAGGGGAGCGTCGCGACGTCGCCCCAGCGCAGCGGCTCGCCGCGCTTCAGGAGCCGCAGCAGCACGCGCCGCATCCTCGTGTGGTGGAACGCTTCGCCGGGCAGGGTGCGCTCCTCGACGAAGTGGCTGAGCAGCAGCTTGAGCTGGTCCGAGAGCGACGCGCGCTCGAACTGCAGCCCGGTCGTCGTCGGCCGCAGCGCGCGCTCGCCGCGTCGATCGATGAGCCGCCGCTGCAGGCAGAACCGGTAGATCACCTCCAGCTGCGACTCCGCGGGGAGGAACCCGCCCGGGATGGACAAGAGCGCCCCCGCGATCCGCTTGGCCGACGCCTTGAACAGCTCCCCCTCGGCCGTGAACAGCACCTTGCTCTGCTGCAGCTCCCGCAGGAACTTGCAGACGTTGGTGGCGAGGTCGCTCCGCGCGCAGAGCTCCTGTTCGACCGCCACCTCTTGCTCGTCGGTGCGACGCCGCAGCGCCCACAGCGCGACCTCGTGGAACACCACGACGCCCTGCTGGTAGGGCTGGATCCCGACGCGCGAGACGTCGAGGTTCGCGGTCGTGCCCAGCATCGACTCTTCCAGGCTCTTGCCCAACAACTCGAAGTCCGGCGGCGCTGCGCCGTCGACCTCGCTGACCAACTCCTCGTAGGACGCGATCCCGCCGTGCGTGTACAGCGTCGCCTCGACCACCGCGCGCACGTGCGCAGGCAGCTTGTCGAGCCGCTGCTGCATCGCCGCCTCGAGCGTGTAGAGCTTGTAGATCTTCCTGGCGTGGTCGGCGGCGCGCTGCTCTTTCTCTTCTTGGGTGCCGGCGTCCTGCTTGTGCTTCTGGAAGTAGCGCGCCTGCAGGAATCCCTGCAGCGTCAGCGTGTCGGGCAGCTGCCGCTCCCGACGCTCCCGGTAGGCGAGCACGCACTCGACCAGCTCGCTCGGGGCCGCCCACGCCGGGCTGTCGAAGTGCGCCCAGCGCTTGTCGCGCACCGGCCAGAGGAACGCCTCTCGGTGGAGCGCCGCGAGCGAGGCCTCGAGGTCGAAGCGACTCTTGAAGTTCGCGCCGTAGCCCTGGAACAGCTCCTGCACGGTGCGCACCGCGGCCCCCGGCTCGAAGAACACGTCCAGGAGGTCCTGCAGCTTGCGCGGCAGCGCCGTCATGCGCTCCAGGACCAGCGCCTCGTCCTCCATGGCGCTGCTGGCGCGGCCGAGCACCGGCTTGCCCGCGCGCGAACGCAGCTTCTTGTCGTCGTCCTCGCCGCACCAGCGCCGCAGACACTCGAGCTGCACGTCCTCGTCGCTCCCGCGGAGCAGCACCCTAAGGCTCAGTCGCGTCACCCGCGCACCTCCTCGTTGCTCGCGCCCGGCAGCGCGTCTGCGGCCAGGATCTCGTACGAATACCCCTGCTCCGTCAGGAACAGCTGCCGCTTGCCAGCGAACTCCTGCTCGCGGGTGTCCTCGCTGACGAGCGTGTAGAAGCTCGCCCCGCGCCCGTCCGGCTTCGGACGCAGCACGCGGCCGAGGCGCTGCGCCTCCTCCTGCCGACTCCCGAACGTCCCGCTCACCTGGATCGCGACGTTCGCGTCGGGGAGGTCGACGGCGAAGTTGCCGACCTTGCTCACGATCAGGTGGGGAAGCTCGCCGCTGCGGAAGCCGGCGTAGAGCCGGTCCCGCTCCTCGTTCGGGGTCTGCCCCGTGATCAGCGGCAGGTCGAACAACGTCGCCAGCTGCTTCAGCTGGTCGAGGTACTGACCGATCAGCAGCACCCGGTCCTGCACGTGCTGACGCAGCAAACTGCCGACGACGTCGAGCTTGCGTTCGTTGTCGGACGCGACGCGGATCTGGCTGCGCGCCGAGGCGCGCTCGTAGCGTTGCCGACGCTCCTCCCCCAGCGGGACCCTCACCTCGTGGCAGCGCGCCACCGCGAGGAACCCGCGCCGCTCCAGCTCCTTCCAAGGTAGCTCGTAGCGCTTGGGCCCGATCAGCGAGAACACCTCGTCCTGACGGCCGTCCTCGCGGACCAGCGTCGCGGTGAGGCCGAGTCGTCGACGCGCCTGGATCCCCGCCGTCGCGCGAAAAACCGGCGCGGGCAGGAGGTGCACCTCGTCGTAGACGATCAGGCCGAAGCCTCCCTTGTCGAACAGGTCCAGGTGGGTGAAGCCCTCGAGCCGGCCCTTGCGGTGCGTGAGGATCTGATAGGTCGCCACGGTCACCGGCCGGATCACCTTGTGCTCCCCGGTGTATTCGCCGACGTCGTCCGCGCCGAGCCCGGTCTTCGCGCGGATCTCTCGGACCCACTGCCGCACGGCGACGGTGTTGGTCGTCAGCACCAGCGTGTTGGTCTGGAGGAGGTGCATCGCGGCGATGCCGACGACGGTCTTGCCCGCCCCGCAGGGCAGGACCACCACGCCGCAGCCGCCTTCGTCCGTCCCGCCTTTGTGGAACGCCGCTGCCGCCGCGCGCTGGTAGTCGCGCAGCGCGAAGCCGTCGGCCGTCGACAGCTCGAACGACAGCTCGTCGCCGGTCCGGTAGCCGCCGCGGTCGTCGACCGGGTAGCCGAGCCGCACCAGCGCCTGCTTCAACTCCCCGCGCACAGCAGCGCTCAGGGTCACCTTGCCGCGCGGGCCGCGCTCGAGCATGGGCTCAAGCTTCGGGTGCTCGAGGAGCTCGGACATCAGCTCACGGTCGCGACACACAAGCCGCAGGCGCTCTTCGTCGACCCGCTCGAGACGCAGCAGACCGTAGCGTCGGAACCACTCGGCGATCCGCTCGGTCACCTCGCCGGCGATCGGGAAGCGCGCGTTCTCGTGCAGCCAGGCGAGCACGTCTTCGGCGCGCTCGCCGAGCGCGGCAGCGTTCCAGACGCTGATCGGCGTGATCCGGTAGAAGTGCACGTATTCGGGCGACTTCTCCAGCTCCGCGAACGCCGCGAGCCGGACGCGCGCGGCGTCGTAGCCCGGGTGCTGGGTCTCCAGCAGCACGGCGCCGTCGGCCTGCACGATCAGCGGCGGCTCCGACGAAGCCGGCGAGCTCCCACCAGCGCCCGTCACGCCTGCTGCTCCTCGCCCGCGCCGGCGCGGGCCCGCTTGCGTCGGCCGCGCGGCGACGGGGGCGCGCTCGCCTTCAGGTGCGCCTTCAGGAACCGGCCCGTGTGGCTGGCGCGGACTTTGCTCAGCTGCTCCGGCGTCCCGGTCGCGACCACGCGGCCGCCGCCGTCGCCCGCCTCGGGCCCCATCTCGACGACGTGGTCAGCGGCTGCGATGACGTCGAGGTGGTGCTCGATGCAGACGATCGAGTCGCCGCGCTCGATCAGTCGGTCCAGCACCCGGAGCAGCTTCTGGACGTCGTCGGCGTGCAGGCCCGTGGTCGGCTCGTCGAGCACGTAGACCGTGTGCGCCGCTGGACGCCGCTGCAGCTCCGCGCAGAGCTTGATCCGCTGCGCCTCGCCGCCGGAGAAGGTGTTGGCGGGCTGGCCGAGCGTCAGGTAGCCGAGGCCCACGTCGTGGAGCAGCTGCAGCGGCCGCACGATCTTCTTGTGGTTGCCGAAGAACTGCAGCGCCTCCTCGACGTCCATCGCGAGCACGTCGGCGATGTTCTTGCCGCGGTACTCGACGCTCAGGGTCTCCTGGTTGTAGCGCTTCCCGCGGCACACCTCGCAGGTCACCCAGACGTCGGCCAGGAAGTGCATCTCGACCTGCAGCTGCCCCTTGCCCTCGCACGCGGCGCACCGACCGGCCGCGACGTGGTAGGAGAAGCGGCCCGGACCGAAGCCCTTCTGACGCGCCAGCGGAGTCGCCGCGAACAGCTCTCGGATCGGGCCGAAGGCCTTGGTGTAGGTCGCGGGGTTGCTCGACGGCGACACGCCGATCGGGCTCTGATCGACGACGACGAGCTGGTAGTGCCGGTCCTCGCCGTCTCCCCACACGACGTCGCAGGACGCCGACTGCAGCTGCGGCACCAGCGCGTCCAGGACCAGCGAGGACTTGCCGGAGCCCGAGACGCCGGTCACGGCCGTGAACACGCCCAGGGGCACGTCGACGTCGACCTGCTCGAGGTTGTGCACCGTGACCTCGCGCAGCTCGACGAAGCCCAGCGGCGACCGGCGCTCCGGCGGCGGGACCGTCTGGATCTCGCCTCGGAGCCAGCGCCCCGTCAGCGTCTCGCCCGCGGCGACGTCCTGCGGCGCGCCGGTCGCGACGACCCGGCCCCCGCGCACGCCCGCGCCCGGACCGACGTCGATCACGTGATCGGCCGCGCGCACCATCACCTCGTCGTGCTCGACGGCGAGCACCGTGTTGCCGAGGTCGCGTAGCTCGAGCAGGGTCTTGAGCAGGCGCTCGGTGTCGCGCGGGTGGAGCCCGACCGTGGGCTCGTCGAGCACGTAGAGCACCCCGACCAGCTTGTTGCCGAGCTGGGTCGCGAGCCGGATGCGCTGCGCCTCGCCCCCCGACAGCGTCGCGGCGGAGCGGTCGAGGCTGAGGTAGCCCAGCCCGGTCTCTCGCAGGAAGCCGAGGCGGTGGCCGATCTCCTTCAGCACGTCCGCCGCGATCCGCTTCTCGCTCCGCCCCAGCTCCAGGCCGCGGAGCGTCTCCCAGGCGACGTCGACCGTCTGACCCAGCAGTTCCGGCATGCGGACCCCGCCGACGCGCACGTTGCGGGGGCCCGCCTGCAAGCGGTCGCCGCCGCACGACGTGCACGGCTCCGAGCGCATCACCGCGCCGAGGCGGTCGTCGCCGTTCGTCTTGGCCTCTTCGCGGCCGTGGTACCAGTCCTCGACCTGACGCGCGAGCCCCTTCCACGCGACCGACATCCGCCACTCGCGGCTCCGGCCGCCCGCGCGCTTCTGGAAGACGACCTCGAACCGCTCGCTCCCGGCGCCCCGCAGCAGCACCTGTCGCGCCCGCGCAGGCAACTCGGACCAAGGCAGGTTCAGGTCGAACCCAAAACGCTCCGCGACGACGCTCGCGACCTCGTGGTAGTAGCCGTCCTTGCCGGTCAGGAACGTGAAGTGGCCTCCGCGGTGCGCGATGGCGCCGCCGAAGGTCGCTCGCTCCGGGTGGTTCACCAGCAGGTCCTCCGGACACACCACGACCCGGCCGAGGCCGACGCACGCGGAGCACGCGCCGCTGTGGTGGTTGAACGAGAACCAGCGCGGGTGCGGCTCCGCCGGCGCGACGTAGTCGCAGTGCTGGCACGCGGGCGCAGCGGCGAACCAGCGCCGCTCGGGCTCGTCTGCGCCGTCGAGGATCTGCACGACCGCCGCGGGCCTCCCGTCGTGCTCGGCCGCCGAGGCCTGCGCCTGTTCGATCGCGTCGGCGACCCGGGTGCGGTCCCGCAGGGTCGTGCGGTCGACGACCAGGTCCAGCCGCCGCGGGAGCCTGCCCGTCCACGCGACGTCCAGGCGCCGCTCTTCGCCGTCGGCCAGCGCCCGCACGAAGCCGTCGGCGCGCCAGGACTCCAGCAGCCCCTTGAGCCACTCCTTGCCGGCCTTGCCCTTCAGGGCCGGCACCGTGACCGGCGCCAGCACGTAGGCCCGGGCGCCCTTGCGCTCGGCCACCAGGTGCCCCGCGGCCTTGCTGGGCGACCACGCGACCAGCTCCTCGCCGTGCTCCGGACAGTGGTGTCGCCCGATGCGCGCATAGAGCAGGCGCAGGTAGTCGTGGATCTCGGTCGTGGTCGCGACCGTCGAGCGCGGGCTGCGCCCGGTCCGCTTCTGGTCGATGGCGATCGCCGGACCGAGCCCGTCGAGCTTGTCCACCGGCGCCTGATCCATCCGGCCGAGGAACCGCCGCGCGTAGGTCGACATGCTCTCCAGGAACCGGCGCTGCCCCTCTTGGAAGATGGTGTCGAACGCGAGGCTCGACTTGCCCGAGCCCGACGGCCCGGTCACCACGGTGAAGCTGCCGAGCGGGACGTCGCAGTCGACGGCCTGCAGGTTGTGCGTGCGGGCCCCGCGCACCGAGATCGCCTCGGGCGCGACCGCCCGGGCCCCCTTCGCCCGCGCGCCGCCGGCGCGCTTGCGGCGCCGCTTCTTGCCGAGCCCCAGCGCGCGCAGCGCCGCGCCCGTGTGCGAGCCCTCGATGTCCGCGACCTCTTCGGGGGTGCCCGTCGCGATGAGGCGACCGCCGCCGACCCCGCCCTCCGGGCCCAGGTCGACGAGCGTGTCGGCCGCGCGCAGGACGTCGAGGTTGTGCTCGATCACGATCACGCTGTTGCCTGCGTCGACCAGCCGCTGCAGCGCGTCGAGCAGCCGGGCGACGTCTTGGAAGTGCAGCCCCGTCGTCGGCTCGTCGAGGATGTAGAGCGTCTTGCCGGTCGCGGGGCGCTGCAGCTCGGTCGCGAGCTTGACGCGCTGCGCCTCGCCGCCGGACAGGGTCGTCGACGGCTGCCCGAGCTTGAGGTAGCCCAGGCCGACGTCCCGCAGCGCCTCGAGGCCGCGGGCGATCTTCGGCAGGTCCTCGAAGAACGCCGCCGCCTCCTCGACGGTCATCTCGAGGACGTCGGACACGTTCTTGTCCTTGAAGCGGATGGCGAGCGTGTCGGCGTGGAAGCGGGCCCCCGCGCACTCGTCGCAGACGACCTCCACGGGCGCGAGGAAGTTCATCTCCAGCGTCTTCACGCCGGCCCCCTGGCACTCCTCACAGCGGCCGCCGGCCACGTTGAAGGAGAACCTGCCCTTCTTGTACTCGCGCAGCCGCGACTCCGGCAGCATCGCGAAGAGGTCGCGGACGTGCGTCCACACGTCGGTGTAGGTCGCGGGGTTGCTCCGGGGAGTCCGGCCGATCGGCTTCTGGTCGATCTCGACCAGCTTGTCGAGCAGCTCGATGCCCTCGACGGCGTCGCAGTGCGCCGGCGCGACGCCCTTGCCCGCGAGGCGGTCCCGCACCGTCGGCACCAGGACGTGGTGCACGAGCGTCGACTTGCCGGAACCCGAGACGCCGGTGACCGCGACGAACCGCCCCAGCGGCAGGTCGACGTCGAGGCCGCGGAGGTTGTGGTGTCGCGCGCCGCGGACTCCGAGGCGGCCCAGCTCGGCATGCCGGCGTTCGCTGCGCACCGGGACCTGCAGCGCGCCCCGCAGGTACTGCCCGGTCATCGAACCCTCGTCGGCCTTGACCTGCTCGGGCGTGCCGGCGGACACCACTTCGCCGCCGTGGGCGCCCGCGGCGGGGCCCACGTCGACGAGGAAGTCGCTGCGCTCCATGGTCTCTTCGTCGTGCTCGACCACGACGACCGTGTTGCCGCGGTCGCGGAGCGCCTCCAGCGTGCGCAGCAGCCGCTGTTGGTCACGCGCGTGCAGACCGATGCTCGGCTCGTCGAGCACGTAGAGGATGCCGCGGAGACCCGCGCCGACCTGCGCCGCCAGACGGATCCGCTGGGACTCGCCGCCCGAGAGGGTCGAGGCCCGGCGCGCGAGCGTGAGGTAGCCCAAACCGACGTCGGCCAGGAAGGTCAGCCGGCGTTCGATCTCCTTGAGGATGTCGCGGCCGATGCGGAGCTCGTTCCCCGTGAGCTCGACGCCGCGGACCCAGGTGAGCGCGTCGTCTACCGACAACTCCAGCACCTCGGGCAGGGCGCGGCCGGTGAAGCGCACCGCGCGCGCAGCGGGCGACAGCCGGCTGCCGTCGCACGCAGGGCAGCCGGTCGCGGCCCGGAACCGGTCGAGGTGTCGCGCGCGGGAGGGCCGATAGACGCGCTCCAGGTGCCCGAGCACGCCCGGGAACGCGATCTTCTCCCGGCCCGACGTGGCGAAGTTCGCCGTCTTGCGCTGCCACTTGAACTCGAAGGTCTTGCGCCCCGAGCCGTGGAGCACGACGCGCTGCGCCCGCTTGCTCAGCCTGCGCCACGGCGTGTCGACGTCGCCGCCGAACGCCTCGAGCACGGCCTGCAGGTGCTCCACGGTCAGCCGTCCGTAGACGAGGCGCCCCTCGTCGTTGAACACGTGCAGCGCGCCTGCCCGGATCGACGCGGCCGGGTCGCGGACCAGCAGCTCCGGCGCGAAGCCGAAGGTCTGCCCGATCCCGTCGCACTCCTGGCACGCACCCAGCGGGCTGTTGAACGAGAACAGCCGCGGCTCCATCTCCGGCAGCGCGCCGTGGCCGTTCGGACAGGCGCGCTGCGTCGAGAACAACCGGTCGTTCGCGCCGGCGCTGTCGACCAGCGTGCAGAGACCACCGCCGAGCTGCACGGCCTGCTCGACGGCGTCGGCGACCCGCGAGCGGGCGTCGCCGCGGATCGTCAAGCGGTCCACGACCAGCTCGATGGTGTGGTAGACGTAGCGCTCGAGCTGGATGTCCTCGTCGAGGCGCCGGATCTCCCCGTCGACCCGGGCGCGCACGAACCCCTTCTGCGCCCACTCAGCGAGCTCCTTACGGTACTCGCCCTTGCGCTCTCGCACGACGGGCGCGAGCACCATCGCGGCCTGCCCGTCGTGGTCGGCGAGCACGGCGTCGACGATGCGGTCGGGAGACCACGCCTCGATCTCGGCGTCGCACTCCGGACAGCGCGGGGTCCCGAGCCGCGACCAGCACAGCCGCAGGAAGTCCATCACCTCGGTCAACGTCCCGACCGTCGACCGCGCCGAGTGGCTGGTCGACTTCTGGTCGATCGAGACGGTCGGCGACAGCCCCTCGACCTGGTCGACCTTGGGCTTCTCCATCCGCCCGAGGAACTGGCGCGCATACGAGCTCAGGCTCTCCAGGAAGCGCCGCTGTCCCTCCTGGTAGATCGTGTGGTAGGCGAGGCTCGACTTGCCGGAGCCCGACACGCCGGTGAACGTCGTCAGCGTGTCCCGCGGGAACTGCAGGTCGACGTTCTTCAGGTTGTGCTCCCGAGCGCCGCGGACCACGATCTGTTGAGCCGACGCCGCGCGCTCCGCCGGGTTCTTGCGGCTGCCGGGGCGCTTCGCGCCCGCGCTCTTGCTGGGGGTCTTTTTCGAGTTGGTGGCCAAGTTCCGAACCCCTCACCATAGCGGGTGGGGTCCCGTTGGCCAGCGTCGCGCGGCGCCGAACTTGACCCCGGATCCACGCCACGCCGCTATGCTCGACGACCCCATGCCCGAGCAGCCCGCACCCGACTTCGGCTTCGACCGTGAGGACCCGGCCGACGAGCGGGACCTCCTGGTCGTCCTCCCGCTCAGCAACCGCTCGATGGGCACCCACGAAGAGCGGGCGCAGATCGAGGTCCTCGCCGACGAGCTGGAGCAGGCCGTGCAGGCTGCCGGCGTCGGAGAGTATGACGGCGACGAGTATGGCGGCGGCGAGTGCGTGCTGTTCTTCTGCGGTCCGGATGAAGAGCGCCTGCTGGGGACCCTGAGGACGCACCTGCAGCGCGCGCCGCTCGCGCGCGGCGCACATTTTGTCCGGCTGGTCGAAGCGGCCGACGGCGAGATGCGACGTGAGCGCCTGCGCCTCTGAGTCGACGAAGACGGAGCCCGATCCGCTTCGATCCGGCCCTCGAGCGCGTCGCTACCGTGACGCGCCCGCAGCCCGCAGGAGCTGCCGCAGCTCGGCGTGCAGGTGACCGTTGGTCGCGGCGACCGAGTCGCCGAACAGCCAGCCGCCGCCGCCGTCGAACTCGGAGATCGCGCCGCCCGCTTCGCGCACCATGACCGCGCCTGCCGCCACGTCGTACGGCTGCAGGTAGCGCTCCCAGTAGCCGTCGTAGACCCCGGCCGCGACGAGGCAGAGGTCGAGCTCGGCGCTCCCCAGGCGCCGCAGGTCCCGACAGCGGGGCAGCACGTGCGCCACGCTGCGGGTGTTGTCGTCACGCCCTGGCTCGTTGCGGTTGTAGGAGAAGCCCGTCGCGAGCAGCGCGTCCGGCATCGCCGCGGTTGCGGAGACCTGGAGGCGACGCACGCGGCCGTCGCGCGCCCGGTGCGTCGCGCCGGCCCCGCGCGCGGCCGCGTAGGTCTCTCCGAGCGCGGGGGCGTGCACGACTCCGACGACGGGGTCACCGCGGTAGGCCAACGCGATCGCGACGCAGTAGAACGGGATGCCGTGCACGTAGTTGGTGGTGCCGTCGAGCGGGTCGACGATCCAGAGCCACTCCGACTCCGAGCTCGGCTTCCCCTGCGTCGTCAGCACCCCCTCCTCTGCGAGCACCGCGTGCCCGGGGAACCGGCGCTGCAGGCCGCCCACGACGACGCGCTCGGCGGCGCGGTCGGCGGCCGTGACGAGCTCCCGGCGGATCCCCTTGGACTCGGCGACGACGCCGCGGTCGACGAACTCCAGCAGCTGCACCCCAGCGGCCTCCGCCAGTCGAACGGCCTCGTCGAGACAGGCGGCGAGCGCGTCCCGGTCGGCGCCGCCCCCCGCTGCGGACGCGCCGGAGCTGCCCGCGTTCGACGTCACTGCGCGCCCGGCATCGCCGCGACGGCGGCGACGATGTCTTCCTGCAGCCGCTTGAGCTGCTTGTTGACGCCGCTCCGGCCGCGGTCGTAGTTCATCAGGATCGAGAACCACCGCCTGCTGCCGTCCTGCGCCTCGACGACGCCCGACAGCGACGACGCGCCCCGGATCCAGCCCGTCTTCGCGCGGACGCGGCCCTCGAGGCCGCTGCCGACGAAGCGCTTGCGCAGCGTCCCGGTGCGGCCCGCGACCGGCAGGCAGTCCTCGAGCTGGGACCAGAGCCCGCGCCGCTCCAGCTCGAACATGGCGACGACGAGCAGGCCCGGGCTGAGACGGTTCTGCTTCGAGAGACCCGAGCCGTCCACCAGCTCGACGCCTTCCGGGACCCGCCCCACCAGCGACTCCAAGGCTACGCGCAGCGCGCGGGTCCCGCCCGCGAGGCTGCCGTCGCCCGCCGTCGCTGCGCCCAGGATCCGCAGGCACTGCTCGGCGTCGAAGTTGGACGAGTCCTCCAGCATCCTGCGCAGCGCCGGCTGCAGCGAGCTCTGGTGGCTGTGCACGACCCCTTGGGTCGCCGGCGGCGCGTCCGCCGCCACCGTCACGCCGCCGAGCCGGAGCTGGTGCACGAGCGTGTCCTCGTACCAGCGCGTCGGGTCCTTCACCGACGTCTTGATCTCCACCCGCGGCGACTTCCGGTAGAACTTGCCGCGCACGCGGACGGCCCCGCCTTCGTCGATCGCGCCGTAGGTCGCGCCCTTCTGGCGCGCGACCTCGCGGACCGCCCCCAGGACCCGGTATCCCGCCGGCGGCGCGAGCAGCGCGACCCGCGCCGAGGCGCCGCCGCTGCGCTGGATGCCCATCACGAAGGTGCCCTGCTGCAAGACGAACGGCCCGGTCGGCGCGCAGTAGTACGCGTAGAGCTGATCCTGCGGCCACGTCGCGGGCCGGCTCGGCCCGGTGAACGCGCCGGGCGCCAGCTCCACGGCGCGCACGGACGAGACGCCGCGCGCGCGGATCGCGGCGGCGACCGCGCCGAAGACCCGCGCCGGGTCGTGGTCGGTGCCGGCGATCCAGTTGGGGTCGCCGCTCGCGCTCACCCGCAGCACCCCCTCGTCGAGCCGGAAGTCTGTGACGAAGCGGTGATCGCGCCCCAGCCCGCTGAGCACGCCGGCCGCGGTGAGGAGCTTCATGTTGCTCGCGGGCGCGAACGCCTCGCCGGCGCGGTTGCGATACAGGATCCTGGCCGAGGCGTCGCCGACCGCCACCCCGGTCCGCGCGCCGATCGCCTCGGCGCGCGCCACCGCACGCTCGACAGCGGAGACCTGCGCCCACAGCGGCGCGCTGAACGCGCCGAGGAGCGACAGCGCCGTGGGGATGCAGACCTGCATGGCTCCTGGGATACAGGAACGCGACGGCCGTGGCCAGCGCAGGGCGGGAACCGCGGCGCCGCGCGCGCTACCGTGCGGTCATGTGGACCATGACGGCTGCGTTGTTCGTGACATCCGCCCTCTCGCCGCAGGGCGCGCCGCCGCCTGTGCAGGCCCTGATCGTCACGGGCGCCAACAACCACGACTGGGAGTTCACCTCGCCGCGCATCCGCGACGCGCTGCAGGAGACCGGTCGGTTCGAGGTCGCGATCACCGACGCTCCGGCGAAGGACCTCGTCGACGTCGCCGCGCGGCACGCCAACGGCGCGCTCGACCTGATCGTGCTCGACTACAACGGGCCGCGCTGGGGAGAGGCCGCCGAGCGGTCGTTCCTCCAGGCGGTCCGGGGGGGCTGCGGCGTCGCCGTGGTGCACGCCGCGAACAACGCCTTCACCGGCTGGGACGACTACGAGCGGATGGTCGGCCTGCTGTGGCGCCGCGGCACCGGCCACGGCCGCTACCACCCGTTCGACGTGCACGTCGTCGACCCCCACCACCCGGTGACCGCCGGGATGCCGGACCTGCGCATGCATCCGGACGAGCTCTACCATCGCCTCGTCCACAAGCCCGGCGCCGACTACCGCGTGCTGATGAGCGCCTACAGCGACCCCGCCACCGGCGGCACCGGCCGCTTCGAGCCGATGGCGACCGCCGCCCGCTTCGGCCGCGGCCGCGTCTTCCACACGCCCCTGGGACACGTGTGGCGCAACAACGTCCCGAGCCGCGCCACCTGGGCCGACCCGCAGCTGCGGCTGCTGCTCGCCCGGGGCGCCGAGTGGGCGGCGACCGGCGCGGTGACGCTGCCGACCACGCCGCTGAACCGGCTCTCCGAATCCGAGGAGCGGGAGGGCTTCGAGCTCCTGTTCGACGGTCGCGCGATCGAGCGATGGACCGCGTTCCGCCGCGACGAGCTGCCCGCCAAGGGGTGGGTCGTCCGGGACGCCGCGATCGTGCACGAGGCCGGCGGCGGCGGCGGGGACCTCGTGTCGAGGGACCGCTATGAGGACTTCGACCTGCGGTTCTCGTTCCGGGTCGCGCCCGGCGCGAACTCGGGCGTCATGTGGCACGTCACCGACGAGGGGCAGGAGACCTACGTCAGCGGCCCCGAGTTCCAGGTCCTCGACGACGCGGCGCGGTCCCCGAAGCCGACGCACGCGGTCGGCGCGCTCTACGACCTCGTGCCCGCCGAGGGCAAGCGAGCGCTGCCCGCCGGCGCGTGGAACACCGCGAGGATCGTCGTCTCGAACGGCCGGCTCCAGCACTACCTCAACGGGGCCAAGGTGGTCGACTGCGCGTGCCGCGGGCCCGCGTGGGACCGGATGGTCGCCGCGAGCAAGTTCCGCGACTGGCCGTTCGGCAAGGCCGCGAGCGGCCGGATCGCGCTGCAGGACCACGGCGACGAGGTCGCCTTCCGCGACCTGCGCATCAAGCGGCTCTGAGCGCCCGCCGCGCCCGCGCCCTGCGCCCCTTGGCGCCCGCGGTCAGTTCCCGACGAAGCCGACCACGCGGTTGCTGGTCGTGAACCCGAACGCGTTGGACTGGTCCCAGACCACCACCTGGCTGTGCAGCTGCGTGCCGAGGAACACGACGGCGTCGGGGATCGGCGTCGTCCACGCGGCGCCGCCGGACGGCCCCGTCACCTGGAGCACCGTCTCGAGGGGGACGACCTCGAGCGTGCACCCGGGCGCGCCGAGCGGGGTCAGGTCGAACGACTGGCCCTGCAGACCGAGCAGATGGAACGAGAACCCGAACGCGCCGAGGCCGCTGCCCTGCACCGAGTAGCTCGAGCCGAAGCGCGGATACTCCCGCACCAGCGGCGCGGCGACGCCGTGTACGGCCGTCGCGAGCGTCAGCGACCGGCCGTTGCAGCCGCCGGGGAAGACGACCCCGGCTGCGGACGGGACCGCGGTGACGTCCATCAGGTAGCTGCCCGGCGGGCTGCCCTCGACCCCACGCACGACGAAGTGGTGCAGGCCGCCCTTGAGCCGGAACTCCAGCACCTGGTCCCACGTGTCGCGAGCGCTCGCGTAGAACGGGCCGGCGACCAGCTCCGGCGGTGAGGAGTTGTCGTAGACGAGGACGAGCGGATCCGACGCCGCGCCCCCCGCGAGGCTCGCCGTCGGCGACATGTCGATGCGGACCACGCTGTCGCCGATCACGAGCAGGCGCCAGAAGTCCCAGTCGCCGTCGACGCCCGTGCTCTGGAGCGCGCCGCTGCAACGCGTCGGGACCACGCCGTTGGTGGCGACGCCGCCGGTCAACGGGTCGTTGTTCTCTGCGGCTTCGTTGGTCGTCGTCGGGCTGGCGGGCGCCGCGGGCGTCCGGCAGACGAGGTCGAGCTGGTAGGAGCCCGGCACCGCGTCCTCTCCGGCCGCGACGGCGAGGAAGTAGGTGCCCGCAGGCAGCTGTGGCACGAACAGCTCGGAGTAGGCGCCCGAGACGGGTCCGTTGTCGTTCTGTCGCAGCGGGCCGCCGGTGCCGTCGAGCAGCGTGACGATCGTGTCCCGACAGCTGGTGCCCAGCCCCGGCCCGGTCGCGACCGACAGGTCGACGGTCCCCGTCACGACGAACGAGAACCAGTCCTCGTCGGCCAGCGAGCTCAGGAGCCCGACCGCTTCCTGGCCGCACGCGAGCGGGGTCGCCGTGGTCACCGAAGCGTTGGGCTCCGCGGCCTCCCCGATCCGCTGACCGCAGACGATCGGAGCGAGCAGGAGCGAAGGCAGGACCCACGAGACGCGCATGGCGCCACCATAGCCCATGCCGTCAGTTCCGACGACGGGGGCGGGCCATCAGCAGCCGGCGCCGCGGGTCGATGTGGAAGTCTGCGGTGCCGACAGCCTTGCTGCCCCTGCCGTTCGGCATCGCCACGCGGACCTCGATGCCACCGAGCATCACGGGCACCTCCAAGGGAAACGGCGCGTCGCCCGGCGTGATCCACGCCAGCTCGAGCACGCCGTCCACGACGGCATATTCGATCCGCGGTAAGGCCGCGCGGCGCACGTAGACCTCGAAGAACCAGCCGGTGTCCCGGCCCGCCACCTCGTCGACCAGCGCGACGAGGTCCTCGGTGTCGACGAAGCGCACCTGACCGCCGTCGGTGCGCTCCCGCGCGGCCTGGTCCGGGTAGGCGAAGCGACGCAGCACTTCGAAGAACTTCTCGTCGCCCAAGTGGAAGCGCAGCGTGTGCAGGACGAGGCTGCCTTTGTAGTAGATGTCGTTACCGCCGCCGCCGCCGAAGTAGATCTGCTTGCTGTCGCGCGCCTCCCGCGGCGCGATCGGGGCCCGGTTCATCGTGCGGTGGCGGTGGATCTCGTCCTCGTAGGCCTGCCGGCCGAAGCGGACTTCGCGGTAGAGCGGCTGCATGTAGGTGCCGAATCCCTCGTGCAGCCACATGTCCTTCCAGTCGCGACAGGTGACGAGGTTGCCCCACCACTCGTGCGCGAGCTCGTGGTTGTGCAGCCAGTCGTACTGCTCTTCCCGGAAGCCGTTGCCGTAGCCGATGATGGTCTGGTGCTCCATGCCGAGGAACGGCGTCTCGGCGACGCCGTACTTCTCGTGCCGGAACGGGTAGGGGCCCAGCAGACGCTCGAACACGGCGACGTGGTCCAGGAACGTCCGCATGCAGCGCTTGGCCTTCCGGACGCTCTCGGGCAGCACGTAGAAGGCGACCGGCATCTCGGTGCCGTCGACGCAGGTGAAGGACTCCTCCAGCAGGACGTAGGGCGCGATGTTTAGCGCGACGTTGTAGTTCGCGATCGGCGACGCGGTCCGCCAGTGCCAGACGCGCTTGTCCCCTTGCTCGCGCGGCTCGCCCTGCAGCGTGCCGTTCGAAGCGCAGACCAGGCCAGCAGGGATCGTGCACCACAGGTCGAAGCCGTCCGGCTTGTCGGAGGGATGGTCCTTGCACGGCCACCACAGGTCCGCGCCCTCTCCTTGGCACGACGTCGCGACCCAGGGCGCCCCGGCCTTGGTCTTCGACCAGGTGAACCCGCCGGACCAAGGCGGCCGCACCGCGACGCGCGGCTTGCCGCCGTAGCGTATTGCGACCTCGAACGAAGCCCCGGCTCGGATCGGCGCGGCCGGGCGGACCACGATGCGACCGCGCTGGAACACGTAGCGCGCGTCCTCTCCACCCAGCTGCACCCCGGCGACCTGGAACTGGTCGTCCAGGTCCAGAGCGAAGACCTCCACGTCCTCGACCGCGTCCGCCCGCATCGTCAGCTCGCCCTCGATCTGCTGGCTGTCGAGGTGGACCTCCACCTCCAATCCGTAGTGCCGCACGTCGTAGCACGCCTGATCCGCGCGGAGCGGCCCGCCGGAGACGTTCGGTCCGGGGCCGCTTGGTCCGAGGCCGCCGGCTCGCTGCGCGGCCAGGCACGGCAGGGTCAGGGCGATGGCCAACGCGCGGCGGAGCATCATGGCCGGAGTCTACGCGGGCGGGCCCCGATTGCTCCCCGTCCGGGTTGCAAGCCTTCGAACGATCTTCACACTGCGCTGCGTAGAACCCCAAGACGGGTGGGCATCGTCGGAGACGGAGTCACTCCTCAGCCCCGCTCCACCCAGCGAAGACAGATGAAGATCGCCATCAACGGACTAGGCCGCGTCGGCAGACTGTTCCTCCGCGCCGCCGTGCAGCGAGGGGTCGAGGTCGCCCTGGTCAACGAGCCCGACGGCGACGCCGAAGGCCTCGCGCTCGGCGTCGAGTTCGACTCGGTGCAGGGTCGGTTCGCGCACTCCGTCCGCGCCGACGGGGACCGCCTGCAGGTCGCCGGACGCTCGATCCAGCTGCTGCAGGTCGAGGAGTTCGAGGCGCTGCCGTGGGCGGAGCACGGGGTCGACCTCGTCGTCGACTGCAGCGGCCGCGCCAAGCGGCTCGAGCGCGCCCGCGTGCACCTGGACCGTGGCGCCCGTCAGGTGCTGGTGAGCAACCCCGTGCGGGGCGTCCCCAACCTGGTCTACGGCGTCAACCACCGCGCCTGCGACTTCACCGCCCACCCGGTCCTGACCGCCGCGTCCTGCACGACCAACTGCCTGGCCCCGGTCGTGCGCGTGCTCCACGACGCGATCGGCATCGAGCGCGGCGCGGTCACGACGATGCACGACCCCACCAACACGCAGGTCGTCGTCGACCGCCCGCACAAGGACCCCAGGCGGGCCCGCTCGGCGCTGGTCAACCTGATCCCGACGTCGACCAACTCCGCGACCGCCGTCACGATGATCGTGCCCGAGCTGGCGGGCAAGCTGGACAGCGTCGCGGTGCGCGTGCCCGTGCTCAACGCGTCGCTGACCGACTGCAGCTTCCAGATGCAGCGCGAGACGAGCGTCGACGAGGTGCACGAGGTCCTCCGCGCAGCGGCTGAAGGCCCGATGCAGGGCGTGCTCGGCGTCGAGGACCGACCGCTGGTGAGCTCCGACTACGCCAACGACCCCCGCAGCGGGGTCGTGGACGCCTTGTGCACCCGCGTCGTCGACGGCCGCCTGGTCAAGGTGATGATCTGGTACGACAACGAGTGGGGCTACGCGAACCGCATGGTCGACCTCACGCGCTGCATCCAGAGCGCCCACGGATGACCGCGACGAACAACCTGCGCGGCTACCTGCTGGTCACGGTGTGCTACTGGGGCTTCACCCTCAGCGACGGCGCGCTCCGCACGCTCGTGCTGCTGCACCTGCACGCGCAGGGCCAGACCGCGTGGGGGCTCGCGCTGGTGCTGCTGCCCTACGAGGCCGCGGGCGTGCTGACCAACCTGCTCGGCGGCTTCCTCGGCGCCCGCTTCGGGCTCAAGCCGACGCTCGTCGCGGGGCTGCTGCTGCAGACGCTCGCGTGCGCGCTGCTCGGCGCGGAGCCCAGCCGCCTCACGGTCGCCTACGTCGCCGGGACGCAGGTGCTCTCCGGGGTCGCCAAGGACCTCGCCAAGACCAGCGCCAAGACCTACGTGAAGGCGCTGCTGCCGCCCGGCGGGACCGCGGGGCTGTTCCGCTGGGTCGCGGCGCTGACCGGCAGCAAGAACGCGATGAAGGGCCTCGGCTTCTTCCTCGGCGGCGCGCTGCTGAGCACCTTGGGGTTCCGCGAGACCAACCTCGCCCTGGCCGCGCTGCTAGGCTGCTTCGCCGTGCTCGCGCTCGCGTCCCTGCCGACGGTCCCCGGGCGCGCCCAGGCGACGCTGCGGGGCGTGCTGCGCCAGGACGCCGCCACGTGGTGGCTGAGCGCAGCGCGCATGTTCCTGTTCGGGTCGAGGGACGCCTGGTTCGCGGTCGCGGTGCCGCTCTATCTCGTCGGCGCGGGCTGGTCGCACCTGACGATCGGCGGCTTCCTGGCGGCCTGGGTGCTCGTCTACGGCGTTGTCCAGGCCGCGGCGCCGCGGCTGACGCGCGGGAGAGACCCGGCCCGCGGCGCGCGCGCGACCGCGACCTGGACCGCGACCCTGCTCGCGCCCCTGGTCCCTGCTGCGCTGCTGCTGGAGCCCAACGGCGCGCCCGCGACCGCGACCGCTGTCGTGCTCTGCGTCTACGGCGCGCTGTTCGCGGTCGCCAGCAGCCTGCACAGCTGGCTGGTCGTCGCCATCCACGACGACGCCCGCGCCGCCGAGCGCGTCGGGTTCTACTACGCCGCGAACGCCTTGGGGAGGCTCGCAGGCACCGCTGCGTCCGGCTGGCTGTTCGGCGCCGCCGCGGACCGCGGCGCGGGCCTGACCGCGTGCCTGTGGGCCTCGTGCGCCGCCGTCTGCGCCGCGACGGCGTTCACGCTGCCGCTGGCGGCGCTCGTCCGCAGCAGACGGGCCTAGCCGACCTCAGCCGCCGCGGACCAGCCGCTGGAGCAGGTCGTAGGGCAGGTTGCCGCCGCAGACGATCACGGCGACCCGGTCGCCGCGGCGGGCGCGGTCCTCTCGGCACGCCGCGAGCGCGACGCCGACGGCGCCCTCGACCAGCAGGTGCTGCTTGGACAAGGCGTCGCGCATGCCGCGTTCGACCGCGTCCTCCGGCACGTCCACGAAGCGATCGACCAGCTCCTGGCACCACGGAAACGTCACCGCGCCGGCCTCGACGCCGCCCGCGGTGCTGTCCGACCAGGTCTCACCGCAGGGCACGTCGACCAGCTCGCCGCGCCGCACGCACTCGGCCATCGCGGGCGAGGCCAGCGGCGAGCATCCGACGAACTCGATCTCGGGGCGCCGCGCCTTGCCCAGCGCCGCCATGCCGGAGATCAGCCCGCCGCCCCCCACGGCGACATAGACCGCGTCGACGTCCGGCCACTGATCGAGCAGCTCGACCATCACCGAACCCTGGCCCGCGACGACCTCGACGTCGTTGTAGGGCGAGACGTAGACCTGGTCGCGCGCTGCGGCGTAGGCCCTGGCGTGACCCTCGGTGACGACGCAGTCGTCGCCGTGCACCGCCACCGCGGCGCCGTAGCGCTCGATCGCGGCGCGCTTGTCCGCGGGCGTCGTGCTCGGCACGAACACCTCGGCGGCGACGCCGAGTCGGCCGCAGGCAGCGGCGAGCCCCAGGCCGTGGTTGCCCGAAGAGGCCGCCACCACGCCGCGCTCCCGCTCCGCCGGCGACAGGCCCAACAGCGCGTGGGTCGCGCCGCGGAGCTTGAACGAGCCCGTGTGCTGCACGTTCTCCAGCTTCCAGCGCACGTCGGCGCCGAGCTCCTCGGACATCCACGGGCACGCGACCAGCGGGGTCTGCAGGACGTGACCCTGCAGCCGCTCGGCCGCCGCTGCCACGCGACGCGCGAGCTCAGCGGCGTCCACCGCCTCAGCCACCGGCGCCGCTCAGCTCGACGGGGCCCGCGAACGACTCGAACCGGACCACCCCGCCCGCCGGGACCGCGATCCGCGCGCCGCACCACTGCACCTCGGTCTCGCTGACCGCGCGGCACGTCGCCACGTCGCCCTCCTGTCGCACCCGGGCGTCGCCGGGCGCCAACCCGGCCGGCGCCGGGGTCGCTGGCGGCGTCAAGAACATCGTGACGCGCTGGCCGGGTCCGATCTTGGTGACCCCGAAGGCGTGACGCCAGGTCACGGGCTCCCCGCCGTAGTTCGTCAGCGACGCGCGGCCCCCGTACGACGTCGGCTCGTCGGCGCGGACGATCTCGACGTGCGCAGGGCGCGCCGTGACCGGCAGCACCGCGCCGCCGAACAGGGCCGCGAGCGCGCCGAGCCCGCCGGGCATCGCCCCCGAGGAGCCGGTCGGCTCGAACTCGAGCACGCTGCCGTCCGGCAGCGAGAGCGTGTGGCGGCGCGCGCTCGCCCGCAGCCGGAGCCAGGACAGCTCGTCGAGCCGCAGCGAGACCTGCTGCTCGTCGAGCGCCTCGACGCGCAGCGCGGTCGGGCCGCGCGCCTCCAGTCGGCTGCTCTCGTGCAGCAACACCTCCAGGGCGCCCTTGCTGCGCAGCTGCGCCTCGGCCCCGACCGGCAGGGACGCGAAGTCGTCGTGCGGCAGCGAAGGGACGAACGGCTCGTCCTCGCCGCCGCGCGACCACGCGCGCCCCGCCTGCGCGATCAGCAGGCCGACGTCCACGGCGAACGGCAGCGGCTTCCGCGCGCGCAGCCGCACCCAGGAAGGCCAGCCGCTGGGCTCCGGCTCCGCGGCCGGCAAAGGCGGCGCGACCCCGGTGCCCGTCGGGTCGTTGGGGTCGACCGGGAGCGGGTAATTGCCGTAGCCCTGCAGCCGCGCCGGGAAGGCCGGGAACCCGGACCACTGGGGCGGAGACGGCGCCGACCAGATCGAGGAGAACTCGTCGGGCCCCTGGGTGTCCGCGCCCCAGAACGGGCTCTGCTGCACCGGATAGGCGCCGCTGCGGGCGCCCGCGCCCTGCGGCTGGCCGCCCGGCCCCTGCCCGGAGCGCCCCTGCGGGAAGCCGCCCTGGGGCGGCTGCCCCGGCTGCCCAGCAGCGGCCCGGCCCCCGCCCAGCTGTCGGCTCCAGGTCTGCGCCGGAGCGATCGCGCTCCACAACAGCGCCGCGATCACGACGCCCGCTCGAATCCGTTGCTCGCTCACATCCCTCCGATCGGCAAGAAGAACGACTCGTACTTGTCGAGGAACTTGTCGGTCAGCACTTTTCGAGCGCGGACCGCGTCGGCGAGCGGTACGTCCACGATCTCGCCCGCCTGCATCGCCGCCATCCTACCGAACCTTCGCTCCATCACGAGCCGCGCGGCCCGCGCGCCCAGGCGCAGCGCGAAGATCCGGTCGAAGGCGATCGGCTGGCCCGCGCGCTGCAGGTGCCCGAGCACGAGCGGACGCGCGTCCCAGCCGGTCCGCTCCTTGACCTTGGTGGCGAGCAGCTGGCTGACCCCGCCGATGCGGTACTCGCCCCACTCGTCGCGATCCTCGGTCGAGAGGCAGACCCCGCCCTCCCAGACCCGCGTGCCTTCGGCCACGGCGACGATGGCCGCGCGGGCACCTTCGGCGCGCACCTGCAGCAGCCGCTCGCAGACGGCCTCGACGTGCGCCGGACGCTCGGGCACGAGGATCCCCTCGGCGCCCGCGGCGACGCCGGCGTAGGCCGTGATCCATCCGGCGTGGCGCCCCATGCACTCGACGAAGAACACCCGGCTGTGGGCCTCGGCGGTGCTGCGCAGGTCGTCCATCGCCCGCGTCGCCACCTCCACCGCCGAGAAGAACCCGAACGTGAAGTCGGTCGCGTCGAGGTCGTTGTCGATGGTCTTGGGCACGCCGACGACCGGCAGCCCCTGCTCTTCGTGGAGGCGGTGCGCCGCACCCAGCGTGCCCTCGCCGCCGATGGTCACCAGCGCGTCGAGGCGCTGCGCCTCGAAGGTGGCGACGATCTTCGGCACGTCCACCTCGGGGGCGCGGTACGGGTAGGCGCTGCTGCTGCCGAGCGACGTGCCGCCGTAGGTCAACAGGTGCTGCAAGCTGCGCCTGTCGATCGCGCGCGTCTCGTTGTCGATCAGCCCGCGCCAGCCGTCGGCGAAGCCCACCAGCTCGACGTCGTGCTGGTAGAGGCGACGCCCCAGGCCGCAGATCGCGGCGTTGAGGCCTGGGGCGTCACCCCCGCCGGTCAGCACGCCTACACGCATCGTCATCGCCTCTCGCCCTCCTCGTCGTCGATCGGATACTGCGGCCCGCGGAAGCTGTCGTCGGCGCTGGCCTCCACGGCGGGAGCCGGCACGTCGCGCGCGCCCTTCGCCGCCTTTCCGGCGAAGCCCTGGAACTCAAGCTCCAGCTCGAGCTTGCTGCCGTCGGACAGCCGCACCAGCTCCCGGAACCGCTGCTCCAGCGCCGCGCGCAGCCGCTGGCTGCCGGCGTGATGATCGCGTCCTTCCGCGCAGGAGAACGGGCAGCTGACGCGCAGCCGCTTGGGGTTCGACAGATCGAGCCCGACGCGCAGCCGGGTGATCTCCGGCAGCGCCTCCCCGGCGGCGCGCAGCCCGGCCTCGAGAGCCTCCCTGGTGACGCGCACGGGGCCACCCGGCCCGTCGCTGACGACCCAGTGACTCGGCGCGCGGTCGTCCCGTCGCCGCACGAGGAACGCGAAGTTCCACAGCAGCAGCCCCGCGCCCGCGAACAGCGCGAGCCATGCCGAGAGCGTCTGCAGCGGCACGACCAGGACCCGCGCCCCCGCCTCGACCGCTGCGCTCGCGCCGAGCACGTCCGGCTGCAGGAACGCCGCCACCCAGAGCGCGGCGACGGCGTTCACCACGACGACGTTCACGACCAGCAGCAGTCGTTCGGAGAAGCGCCGCCTGGTGTTCATCGTGAGGTCGCGCCCCGCTACCTCGGCGTGAAGTAGCGGTCGATGAAGCCGGTGTCGATGTCCCCGGCGCAGAAGTCGCTGTGGTCGAGGATCCTCAGGAACAGCGGCGCGGTCGTGGCGATGCCGTCCATCTGCATCTCGGAGATGGCGCGGCGAGCGGCTTCGATGGCCTGCGCCCGCGTCTTACGGTGCACGATGAGCTTGCCGACCATCGAGTCGTAGTGCGGCGGCACCGTGTAGCCCTGGTAGACGTGGCTGTCCCAGCGCACCCCCGGCCCGGCCGGCGGAACGAACGTCGAGATCCGGCCCGGCGACGGCTTGAAGTTGTGCTCGGGGTCCTCGGCGTTGATGCGGAACTCGATCGCGTGCCCACGCATCTCGATGTCCTCCTGTCGGAAGGACAGCGGCTCGCCTGCCGCCACGCGGATCATCTCGCGGATCAGGTCGGTGTCCGTCACCTGCTCGGTCACGGGGTGCTCCACCTGGATCCGAGAGTTGATCTCGATGAAGTAGAAGTTCTTCTGCTGGTCGAGCAGGAACTCCACCGTGCCCGCGGACTCGTAGTTCGCGACCTTGGCGAGGCGGACCGCTGCTTCGCCCATCCGCTGCCGCGTCTCGGGATCGAGCACGGGACAGGGGCTCTCTTCGAGCAGCTTCTGGTGTCGCCGCTGCAGCGAGCAGTCGCGCTCGCCCAGGTGCACGACGTTGCCCTGCGAGTCCGCGATGATCTGGATCTCGACGTGGCGGGGCTTCTCGACGAACTTCTCGATGTAGACAGTCGAGTTCTTGAACGCGGCCTCCGCCTCGGCGCGCGCGGAGTGGAACCCGGTGACGAGGCTGGGCTCGTTGTGCGCGACCCGCATCCCGCGGCCGCCGCCGCCCGCCGCGGCCTTGATCAGGACCGGGAAGCCGATCGCACGCGCGGTCTCGAGCGCGGTCTGCTCGTCTTCGACCGGGCCGTCGCTGCCCGGCACGCACGGCACGTCCGCGCGCGCGGCGAGCTCCTTGGCCGCGACCTTGTCCCCGCACTCGGTGATCGCCGACGCCGAAGGGCCGATGAACTTGATGTTGCAGCTCTGGCAGACCTCCGCGAAGTGGGCGTTCTCGCTCAAGAAGCCGTAGCCGGGGTGGATCGCCTCGACGTCGGCGATCTCGGCTGCCGCGATGATGGCGGGGATGTTGAGGTAGCTCTCCGCCGACGGCGCCGGGCCGATGCAGATGGTCTCGTCTGCGTAGCGGAGGTGCAGGCTGTCCTTGTCCGCCTCGCTGTAGACGGCCACGGTCTCGATGCCGAGGTCCTTGCAGGCGCGCAGGATGCGCAGCGCGATCTCGCCGCGGTTGGCGACCAGGATGCGGTGGAACATGGACGGGTCTACCGGATGAGGAACAGGGGCTGTCCGAACTCGACCGGCTCGCCGTTCTTGACCAGCACCTCGAGCACCTCGAACTCACGCTCGGCCTTGATCTCGTTCATGACCTTCATGGCCTCGACGATGCAGAGCGTGGTGTCCGCGCCGACGCGATCGCCGACCTTGACGAAGTTCTCGGCGTCCGGCGACGGGGCCGCGTAGAAGGTCCCGAGCATCGGCGACGGGAAGACCTCTCCCTGGGGTTCGGCCGCGGGCGCGCCGGCGGCCTCGGCCTGCGCC
>JBMHDP010000067.1:0-15452 GCA_049889335.1 Planctomycetota bacterium | reverse complement strand
GTGCTGGTCTACGACCTCGGCGGCGGCACCTTCGACGTCTCGATCCTGCGCATCCAGGACGGCGTCTTCCGCGTGCTGGCGACCGCCGGCGACACCCACCTCGGCGGCGACGACTTCGACCAGCTGCTGGTCGAGCGCATCCTCGCGAGCCTGCCGAGCCAGGACGGCGCCGAGGACCCGTTCGTGCTCCAGGCGGTGCGCAGCGCCGCCGAGAGGCTCAAGGTGCGGCTGAGCGAGCAGAACCAGGCGTCCCTCGAACTCGACCTGGGCGAGCGCGGCGAGGTGACGTTGACCGTCACGCGCGCCGAGTTCGAGGCCGCGATCGCGCCGCTGGTGCAGCGCAGCCTGGACTGCGTCCAGGCGGCGGCCAAGGACGCCGGCGTCGCCCTGGACGCCGTCGACGACGTCGTGCTGGTCGGCGGCAGCACGCGCGTGCCGCTGGTGCGCGCCCGGTTGGAGGCACTGATCGGCAAGCCGCCGCACGCGCACGTCGACCCCGACCTCGCCGTCGCGTTGGGCGCGGCGATCCAGGCCGACGTGCTCGCCGGCAACGACAAGTCGCTGCTGCTGCTCGACGTGATCCCGCTGTCGCTCGGCATCGAGACGCTCGGCGGGGCCGTGCAGAAGTTGATCCTGCGCAACAGCACGATCCCGACCAGCGTGTCCGAGGAGTTCTCGACCGGCGTCGACGACCAGACCGCCGTCGACCTCGCGATCTACCAGGGCGAGCGCGAGCTGGCCAAGGACTGCCGCCTGCTCGGCCAGTTCAAGCTCAGCGGCATCCCGCCGCTGCCGGCCGGCCTGCCGCGCGTGCAGGTGACCTTCCTCGTGGACGCCGACGGCGTGCTGCGCGTCACCGCGCGCGAACAGCGCACCGGCGTCGAGGCCTCGATCCAGATCGTGCCGACGTTCGGCCTGACCCGCGAGGAGGTCCGCCGGATGATGCTCGAGTCCATCGAGAACGCCCAGCAGGACTACGAGGCCCGCGAGGCGATCGAGTCGCGCGGCAAGGCCGAGGCGATGATCCGCGGCACCGAGAAAGCGCTGGAGCTGGCGGAGCTGCCGCCCGACCAGACGTTCGCGGTCCACAAGGCCAAGAAGGCCCTGCAGAAGCTGCTGGACGCAGACGCCGGCGCGGACGCGATCAAGGCCGGCTGCGACGAGCTGACCAAGGTCACCGCCACGATCGCCGACGACGTCATCAGCGCGTCGGTCACCAAGGCCCTCAAGGAAGAACAACAGCGATGAGCGAAGCCCGACTGATCGTGCACGAAGACGGCGAGACCAAGGAGCTCACGCTCGCGGTCGGCCAGTCCATCCTCGACGCCGCGCTGAAGCAGGGCGTCGAGCTCGACCACGCCTGCGGCGGCGTCTGCGCCTGCTCGACCTGCCACGTGAAGGTCAAGCAGGGCTTCGACTGCTTCGGAGAGGCGAGCGACGACGAGCTCGACCAGCTCGACGAGGCCCGCGACGTCGGCCTCGACTCGCGCCTGGCCTGCCAGGCCAAGCTCGAGCGGGTGCCCGACGGCGGCGCCGTCGAGGTCGTCGTGCCCTCCTGGAACGTCAACATCGTCAAGGAAGGGCACTAGAGGCGGTCGCGCCGCCCGCGGCGCGCCTCAACCGCCGCGGGTGGGTCGCAGCTCGACGGTGATCACGAGCCCCGCGTGATCGGAGAGGCGGAGCGGCTCGCCGCGGTCGTCCGCGCCGACCCAGAGCTCCTGGTAGCCGCGCGCCGTGACCTCGTAGGCTTCGTGACCGCGGACCAGGACGTGGTCGATCCGACCGGCGCGGCCGCGGCTCCGCCCCGCCGTGAGGTTCTGGTAGCCGGCCGCGAGGGGCGCGTACTCGGGGCTGCCGACCGGCGCGTTGAGGTCGCCGAGCACAATCGCCGGCGCGGGCGTGGTCGCCTCGGCCTCGACGAAGGCGGCCAGCTCCTGCAGCTGCACGGCGCGGTCCTCGCGATAGGGCGCGCCGCGATAGGAGGCGATGCAGTGGGTGTTGAAGCAGTCGACGCTCCCGACGCCGTCGATTCCCAGCCGCACCATCGCGGCCCCCTTGCCGGCGTAGAAGTCGCCGTGGCGGACCTGGTACCACGCGCCGTTGCGGGAGTAGCGCCAGAAGGACGCGCGCTCGACGCGGTGCGGCGTGAGCACGTGGAGGCCGCTGCCCATCACGCCGCTCGGAAAGTAGCGGTGCTCGTACGACAGCCCCGAGACCCGCTCCAGCTCCGCCTCCAGCTGCGCTCGGTGGACGCCGTCGAACGCCTCCTGCAGCCCGATGAAGTCCGGCCGCAGCGCGCCGAGGCGCCGGCCGATCGCCCGCATCCGCTCAGGCCGTCGCGAGGCGACGAACAGGTCCTGGACGTTGAAGGTGACGACCTTCAGCGCCAGCGGCCTCCGCGGGCCAGGCGCCGCCGCGGCCGGCCGCCTCACGGGGCGCTCAGCGCTGCACGCCGCGACCAGGGACAAGCAGAGCAGCAGAAGCGACCGCACCATGGCCCAGAGCGTAGTCCGCCGGGCGCGCCCCTCGGAAGCCCCCGTAGGCCGCCCGCAGGGCTCCCGCTATGGTGGGCGCGCCCATGACCGCGCGCACGCCCGACCTCACCCCCGTCGCCAACACCATCCGCGGCCTCACGATCGACGCGGTTCAGAAGGCCAACTCCGGCCACCCCGGCATGCCGATGGGCATGGCCGAGGTCGCCGCCGTCTTGTGGACGGAGTTCCTGCGGTGGACGCCCGAGGAGCCCGAGTGGATGGGCCGCGACCGCTTCGTGCTGTCCGGCGGCCACGGCTCGATGCTGCTCTACTCGCTGCTGCACCTCGCGGACTACCCGGTGTCCCTCGACGACCTCGCGCAGTTCCGCCAGCTGCACAGCAAGACGCCGGGCCACCCCGAGTTCGGCGACACGGTCGGCGTCGAGACCACCACCGGCCCGCTCGGCCAGGGCTTCGGCAACGCCGTCGGGATGGCGATCGCGTCCAAGATGGCCGCCGCGCGCACCGGCACGGACCTCTTGTGCGGCCGCGTCTTCGTGACCGTCGGGGACGGCGACCTGATGGAGGGGATCAGCTACGAGGCGGCCGCGCTCGCGGGCCACCTCGCGCTCGACAACCTGGTCTGCCTGTTCGACGACAACCACATCACCATCGAAGGGCACACCGACCTCGCGACCGGCGAGGACGTCCCTGCGCGCTTCACGGCGCAGGGCTGGCGAGTGCTCCAGTGCGACGGGCACGACGTCGACGACGTGCGCCGCGCGCTGACGGCAGCGACGACCGCCGGCGACCGACCGACGCTGATCTGCTGCCGCACCACGATCGGCAAGGGCAGCCCCAACAAGGCCGACACCCACGGCGTGCACGGGGCGCCGCTCGGCCCGGACGAGGTCGCGCTCACCAAGCAGGCGCTCGGCCTGCCCGCCGAGGACTTCTTCGTCGCCGAGGAGGCGCGCGAGGTCTTCCGCGCCCGCAGGGACGAGAACGAGGCGGCCCGCGCAGCGTGGCACCGCGACTTCGACGCGTGGCGCGCCCAGCACCCCGACGCCGCCGCGCGGTGGGACGCGATGCGCGCCAGGCCCGCGGTCGAAGACCTCTTCGCGCCCTTGCTCGAGGCAGCAGGCGACGACAAGGCCGCGACCCGCGCCGTCAGCGGCAAGGTCATCCAGGCGGCCGCGGCGCTGGTCCCGGGGTTCGTCTCGGGCAGCGCCGACCTCGACCCCTCGTGCAAGACGGCCATCCAGGCGGGCGGCTCGTTCACCGCGGACGACCGCGCCGGCCGCACGCTGCACTACGGCATCCGCGAGCACGGCATGGGCGCGGTGCTCAACGGCGTCGCGCTGCACGGCGGCTTCCACCCGGCGGGCAGCACGTTCCTGGTGTTCGCCGACTACATGCGCACGCCGATCCGGCTGGCGTCGCTGATGCAGATCTCCGCGACGTTCGTGTTCACCCACGACAGCCTCATGGTCGGCGAGGACGGCCCGACCCACCAGCCGGTCGAGCAGCTCGCCACGCTGCGCGCGATCCCCAACCTGCACGTCTTCCGCCCCGCCGACGGCCCCGAGACGGCCGCCGCGTGGACCCACGCGCTCACGCGCGACGGCGGCCCCGTCGCGCTGGCGCTGACGCGCCAGGGCCTGCCCCCGCTGCCGCCTCCGGACGCCTGGGACCCCCCCGAGGCGCTGCGCGGCGGCTACGTCGTATGCGACGCGGACGACGCCGCGGTGACGATCTGCGCGACCGGCGCCGAGGTGTCGCTCGCCGTCGCCGCCCGTGAGCTGCTGGCTGCCGACGGGGTCCCCGCGCGGGTCGTGTCGATCCCGTGCCTCGAGCTGTTCCACGAGCAGGACGACGCCTACCAGCAGGCCGTGCTCGGCGCTGCGCCCCGCGTCGCCGTCGAGATGGGTCGGCCCGAGTGGTGGTGCCAGCTCACCGGCCGACTCGACCGCTGCATCGGCCACGCCGGCTTCGGCGCGTCGGCGCCCGCGGCGCACGTCGCCGAGGAGTTCGGCTTCACGCCTGAGGCGGTCGCGGCGCGGGTCAAGGCCGCGCTCTAGGTCAGAGCGCGACCCGCTCGCCCATCACGGCCACCGCGAAGCCCCGCGCCTCGATCTCGGCGCGCAGCGCGCGGTCGTGCAGCGCGGGGTTGGTGTGATTCAGGTGCAGGAAGCGCAGCCGGCCCGGCGCAGCCCGCGCCTGCTCCTGCAGGAGGTCCATGGTGCGCGTCATCAGCGGGTGCGGGATCTCGTCGAGCGCGCGGCCCGGCAGCTCGCTGCCGTCGTAGAACGTCGCGTCGAGATACGCGACGTCGACGCCGTCGAGCAGGCGATCGAGCAGCCCGGGCACCTTGGCCCAGGCGTCGACGTCGGGCACGAACAGCGCCGTGCGGTTAGGCCCGGTGATGCGGTAGGCCATCGTGTCCGAGAACTCGTCGCGGTGCGGCACCTGCAGCGCCTGCACCGAGACGCCGTCCCAGGGGGCGAACGGGGCGCCCACCTCGAACGCGCGCACGTCGATCTGGCCGAGCTCGACCAGCTGCTTCCACGGCCCGTGGCCGCGCAGGTAGCCCGCGAAGCGCGGCGAACACCAGACCGGCAGGTCCCTGGCCCCCACCACCTCGCGGCCGAACAGCGCGAGGCCCAGGTAGTGGCCGATGTGCGCGTGCGTGACCATCACCGCGTCGACGGGCGCTCGGCCGCGGCCCGTGACGCCGGCGAGCCGGTGCAGGAGCGCCGCCTGCTCTTCGACGCGCGGGGTCGCCTCCACCATCAGCAGCTTGGGCGCCGCGCCGCGGCGATCCACGAGCCCGAGGCACGCCGGATACTCGACGCGGCCGGTGCGCCGCGCCTCGACGCAGCAGGGCTTCTCGCAGCCCAGGTGCGGCAGGCCGCCGTCCTGGGCGACGCCGAGCACGAACAGCTCGACGTCCGCAGCTCCGCGGGAGCCAGGCTCGGACGGCGCGTGGCACGCAGCGAAGGCCAGCGACAGGAAGGCGACGAGGGATCGGATCATTGAGACTCCGTGGACCCAGGCGATGCCGCCGACGCGGCGCCCAGGGACCTCAGCGTCTCTCCTGGCGCTTCGCCAGCCAACCAGCGAACGCCGGAAAGCGGACCGTGACGCCCGGATCGATCCCTGCGACGGCGTCCCAGGCCTCGACCAGGACGCCCACCTCGACCTCAGGGTCGGCGCGCAGCTCCACCTGCGCGGGTGTCTCCGGGTGGTCCCTTCGCCACGCGACGAGCGCCTCGCCGAGGTCCGCGAGCGCGCCCTCGCGAGGCTGCCGGTCGCCGTACTCCACGCTCCAGCGCTCCGCCTTCCGCCCGGGGCGATGCACGTGCAGGACGTGCCGACGCACGACGGGCCGCGGCGCGATCCAGTGGGCGACGACCCCGTCCCCCGCGCGCGTCTCCGCCGCGAGCAGCAGGCGACCGTCGACCAGGACGGCGCGCGACGCACGCAGGCGCAGCGGCATCCAGCTGTGATGCTCCGTGCGGTGCCGCCCGAGGGGCTCAGCACGTTGCGGATCCTCGCGGCAGACCAGCGAGAAGGCCCCGATGCTGTTGCCGATCCGCCAGCCGTGCTCGTCGCCGTGCAGCCAGTGCATACGCGACATCACGCCGATCGGTCGGCGCGGGGCGCCGAGCGTCGCGCCGGTCGCAGGGTCGACGACGCGGAACGACCGCCCCGTCAGGACGCCGAGGCCGCGGCCGTGGCCCGCGCCGATCGTCACGACCCGATCGCCGAAGGCGAGGTCGTCCAGCGCGAGGGCGAAGCGGCGCACCTCGACGCCGGCGCGCGCATCGAGGACCGCAACGGCAGGGGAGCGGTCCCCGACCAGCGCGTAGAGGTGGCGGTCGTCAGCGCACAGGGCGCGCAGGCCCTCGGGCCTCGGCAGCCGCGCCTTGACGGCGAGCCCCCCGAGCTCGAGGCCCAGCAGCTCCTCGCCCCGCGCGAGCCACAGCCTGCCCGCCACGTGCGCGAGGCCGTGCAGGTCCCCCGCTCCGGGAAGCTCGACGCGCTCGAAGCCCGGCGCGAACCAGCCGTGATCGACGGCCTTGGCCGTCTTCGGCAGCGCCGCGAGCTGGTCCCGTAGCGAGGCACGCAGCGCGCGCTGCGCCGGCAGGCAGGCTGCGCCGACGCCCCAGAACAGGAGCGCGGCGACCGCGAGCGGAGCGCGGCCGATCACATCATGCCGACGACGTCGCCGTTCTCGTCGATGTCCATCTGGTGGCCGGCGGGCGCCTTGCCGAGGCCCGGCATCGTCATGATCGCGCCCGCGAGCGGGTAGACGAAGCCAGCGCCGACGGCGACGCGCGCGTCGCGCACCTGGAAGCGGAACCCGGTCGGCCGCCCCTTGAGCTTGGGGTCGTGGCTGAGCGAGTACTGGGTTTTGGCCATGCAGATCGGCAGCTTGCCGAAGCCCGCCTCCTCGAACTTGGCCAGCTGCTTGTCGGCCTCGGGCTCGTAGTCGACCCCGTCGGCGCCGTAGATCTTCTCGGCGATGGTCTCGATCTTCTGCTTCAGGCTGTCCTCGTCCTTGTAGAGCAGCTCGAACTCGCTCGGCTCCTCGCACGCCTTGACCAGCGCGTGCGCGAGGTCCTCGCCGCCCTTGCCGCCGTCGGCGAACAGCGTCGAGATGTGGGCGTCGGACGCGCCCGCGGCGAGCGCGCGCTCCTTGACGAACGCGATCTCGGCGTCGCTGTCGGTCGGGAAGCGGTTGATCGCGACGACGACCGGGACGCCGAACTGGCGCACGTTCTCGATCTGCTTCTCGAGGTTGCCGATGCCCTGCTCGAGCGCCTCGAGGTTCTCCTGCGACAGGCCGTCGGGCAGCGGCTTGCCGGGCTTGATCTCGAACTGGCCGCTGTGGGTCTTGAGCGCGCGCACGGTCGCGACCAGCAGCGCGGCGTCCGGCTTGAGGCCCGACGCGCGGCACTTGATGTCGAAGAACTTCTCCGCGCCCATGTCGGCGCCGAAGCCAGCCTCGGTGACCACGTAGTCGGCCGAGCGCAGCGCGATGTAGTCGGCGACGATCGAGCTGTTGCCGTGCGCGATGTTGGCGAACGGGCCGGTGTGCACCAGCGCCGGCGTCCCCTCGAGCGTCTGCATGAGCGTCGGCTTGAGCGCGTCCTTCAGGATGGCCGTCATCGCGCCCGCGGCCTTGATGTCCTCGGCGGTCACCGGCTTGCCGTCGGTGTCGTAGCCGACCACCATCTCGCCGAGCCGCTTGCGCAGGTCGTGGATGTCCTTGGCGAGGCCGAGCACGGCCATGATCTCGGACGCCGACGTGATGTCGAAGCCGGTGACGCGCGGGGCACCGTTCTTCTCCCCCCCGCGCGCGACCTCGATCTCACGCAGCGCGCGGTCGTTCATGTCCATGACCCGGCGCCAGCTGATCTGGTCGCGGTCGATGTTCTTCTCGTTGCCGTGGAACAGGTGCGCGTCGAGGAACGCGGCGCACAGGTTGTGGGCCGAGGTGACCGCGTGGAAGTCGCCGGTCAGGTGCAGGTTCATCTCCTCGGGCGGCACGACCTGGCTGTAGCCGCCGCCGGCGGCCCCGCCCTTGATCCCGAACACCGGGCCCATCGACGGCTGGCGGATGACGCAGCAGGTGCCCTTGCCGATCCGGTTGAGCGCCTGGCTGATCCCGACGGTGTGCACCGTCTTGCCCTCCCCGAGCGGCGTCGGGGTGATCGCCGTGACCACGATGTACTTGCCCTGCTTCTGGGCCGGCTCCTTCAGCCGATCCAGCTTGACCTTGGCCTTGCTGTGGCCGTAGGGCTCCAGGTCGGCGTCGGTCAAACCCATGACCCGGGCGACCTCGGACAGCGGACGGAGCGGGATGGAACGAGCGATCTCGAGGTCGTTGAGCGACATGATGGGGCGAGCAGAATAGCCACCCCGTCCGCGCGGAGCCAACGGAACCCGCGGGCCGCAGCGCCCGCGGCCGCGGTCAGCGCAGCGCGCGCCGGTACACGTCCGCGAACCGCTCGAGGCACTCCGTCGCCTCGAACCGCGCGGCCGCGACCGCGCGGTTGTCCGCGCCGAGGCGACGCCGCAGCGCCGGGTCCGCGCACAGCCGGTCGAGCGCGGCGGCGAGCCGGGCGGGGTCCCCCGACGGCACGACCAGGTCGCGGTTCGACTCGGCGAGCACCGCGCGCGTGTCCCCGACGTCGGTCGCGACGACCGGCAGGCCGCAGGCCATCGCCTCGACCAGCGCGATCGGCATCTGCTCGGTGCGCGAGGACATCGCGAACACGGTGAACTCCCGGTAGTGGCGCGCGGTGTCGTCGGTGAACCCGACGAACTCCACGCAGCCCTCGAGCTTCAGCCGGGCCTGCTCGGCGCGCAGCGCCGCCTCGAGCGCGCCGCCCCCCACCAGCCGGAGCGAGGCGCGCTGATCCATGCGCGCCAGCGCCTGCAGCAGCGTCGCGTAGTCCTTCTCCGGGCGCAGGCCGCCGACGCTCCCGATGCGAAGCGCCTCGGGCTCGCCGCCCGAGGGCGAGAAGCGCTCCAGGTCGACGCCGTTGACGAGGTGCGCCGCGTCGGCCGCCCACTCGCGGGCCGCGATCTGTCGGAGGCCGAGCGAGGGCACGATCAGCGGCACGCCGCGCAGCAGCCAGCGCCGCAGCCAGCTGCGGCGACGCAGCCGCCTGCCGATCTCCTCGGGGCCGAAGCCGTCTTCGTGGTGCACGAGCGGCAGCCCCACGCGCTTCGCCGCGGCGACCGCCTCGATCGCGCCCCAGTTGTAGGTGAGGACGAGGTCGGGCTGCTGGCTCTGCAGCCACGCCGCCTGCGCCCGGCGCGCGGCGAGGAACCCGCGCTGACGCGGCGCCTCAGCGAAGCTCACCTGCAGGCCGGGGTCGAGCAGCGCGCGCGCCCCGTCGTCGCCGTCCATCGCCTGCACGACGTGCTCGACGTCCGGGCCGAGGTGTCGCATCAGCTGCGTCGCGCGCACCTGGGGACCGCCGCGCCCGAAGGTCGCGAAGACGTGCACGAAGCGCAGCTTCGCGGTCATCTTTGCGCGTCGAAGAGCCGCGCCAGGAAGCGCTCGCGGTCGGCCTCCGGCGCGAAGCCGAGGTCGCGCTTGGCGTCGGCGCAGTCCAGCTGCGTCGTGAACGACCGCGACGCGAAGTCGCGGAACGCGGGCCAGTCGCGCTGCTTGCGCGCCAGCGCCTTGACCGCGTACTTGCCGAGCTCCTGCGCCCACATCCAGCGCAGCGGCGTCGGGTGGAAGTGGTAGTCCCGGCCGGTCCGTGCGGCCATCTCCTCGACGTACTCGCGCGCCGACAGCCGCACGTCGCCCGCGAGGTTGTAGGTCTTGCCGCCCGCCGCCGGCGCGTCGAGCGCCGCGACGAAGCCCTGCGCGCAGTCCGACGCGAGCACGAGCGGCAGCGGGTGCTTGCCGACGCCCCAGCCGACGCACTGGTTGTCGCGCACCCACAGGCCGACGCCCGAGTGCTCCATGATTCCGTCGCGCGCGACCACGATCGCCGGTCGGATGACGGTGACCTCGAGGCCGGCCGCGCCCAGCTCTGCGAGCACGCGCTCCGAGGCGATCTTGCCGCGCGCGTAGCCCGCGCGGTCCGCGGGCTTGGGGTCCGGACCGCAGGCGCCGTCCAGCTCGCCAGCGTCTCCGAGCCACAGCGCCGCCGTGCTGCTGGCGTAGACGAAGCGCTTGACGCCGGCCGCGTGGGCCGCCTCCCCGGCGACGCGGACCGCGTCGGCCATCACCGGCTCGATCTGCGCCGGGTCCGTGCCCGCGGCGGTCGCGAGGTGCAGGACCCGCTCGGCGCCGGCGAACGCACGGCCCAGCACGTCGGGGTCGGCGGCGTCGCCCACGAACACGCGCACCGAGCCGTCGCGGAGCTCGGCCGGCAGCAGGTCCGGCTTGCGCACCAGCAGCGTCACCAGGCGCCCGGCGTCCCGGAGGCGCTGCACGCACCGGCGACCGATCAGGCCGGTCCCGCCGAGCACCACGACCTCGCCCGGGCGCGCGGCGCTGGGGGGCGGCCGCGCGGGCGGATTCGGCGGGGGCGCGACGCTGGCGCCGGCGGCGGCGGCGACCTGCTCGCACATGCGCAGCACCTCGCGGGCGCCCTCTGCCGTCATCGGCGCGGGCAGCGTCGCGCCGCGGACGGCGCCGTGGAAGGACGTCAGCGTGCCGAGCATGCCGCGCAGGAACGGGTCGTCTGGGAACGCCACCTTGAACAGGCCGAACGCGTAGCCGAACAGCGCGCCGAACGTGCGGCCGGCGAGGTGCCGCGCGCCGCCGGCGAGGTTGAGCGCGCCGTCCAGGAACTCCAGCCAGCGGGTCTTGCGGCGCAGCCAGCAGGTGCCGCGCGCGAGGTCGAGCAGGGCCGCGCCGTCGGTGCCCACGGCCTGCACGGTGGTCTCGAGCCACGGCTCCCCGAACGCCATCCGCACGGTCGCCGTGCCGCGCTCGCAGTCCAGCCGCGCGATCCACTCCTCGACGAACTCGACGCCGTTGGGCAGCGTCCGCCGGGCGCCCGTCAGGACCTGGGCCTCGCGGCAGCCGCCGAGCAGCGCGTAGACCATCGAGAACAGGTGCACGCCCTGCTCCCAGACGATGTTGGCCTCCGTCTGGAACATGAAGTGCCCGACGTCGCCCGTCTGCAGCTGCCGCAGCGGCACGTGGTGCTGGAGCGACAGGTGCTCGAGCTTGCCGAGGCGTCGCCCCGCGACGTGGCGCTCCAGCTGCTGGATGGACGGGTGCCACGTCTGGTTGTGGTTGACGGCGAGCACGCGGCCGCGCTCGGCGGCGAGCTGCTCGAGCGGGTCGACCTCTTCGGAGCGGAGCACCAGCGGCTTCTCGACCAGGACGTGCCAGCCGTGCTGCAGGCACTGCGCGGCGAGGTCGCGGTGGAGCCCCGGCGGGACGAGCAGGTGCACCGCGTCGACCTCGCACCTGGCCGCCATCTCGTCGATCGAGGTGAAGGTGTCGCGCACGCCGTACTTGCGGGCCAGCTTCTGGGCGCGCTCCGCGGACACGTCGCAGAGCGCGACCACCTCGACGTCGCGCACGCTCTGCAGGACCTGCAGGTGGACGTCGGCGATGAAGCCTGTCCCGATCAGGGCGAGCTTGGTCGACCGCCCGGTGACGGTCTGTAGGGCGGAGGGCGAAGGCGAGAAGGACAACGGCACGGTGAGATCGAGGGCGGTCGGATACTGCGGCAGCTACTACGACAGCGCAACCCGCCGGAGCGCCGCAGGCGAGCGCGCCCCGAGGCGGCCACGCTCTGGCCGGATTCGTCGCGAGTTCGCGGCGCGGATCGCCGGGTTGCTCCGCTTCCATCGACACCCCGCAGACGGCGCCCTGACGGCGACTCACCGCGCCGATAGCACCGCGCGCTCGGCGCGCGCTGCGGCCCCTCGCTGGAGCCCCGCGAGCCGGCTGCTGGCGCCGGGCGCGGCGCCGCGACGCGCCGCTGCGCGCGGCGAGGACAGGGCGCGGGCGTCGCGGAGCGCGGGCCGAAGCGCCGATCCGTCGGAACGCATGCCGCCGGTGGAGCTCGCCTGCCGACGACCGCTCAGTAGCCGAGCATCGCGAGGACCACGTCCGAGAACTCCGCGCTGACGCCGTCGAGCGTCGCGCCCTGGCAGTTGAGCTGCTGGTAGACGAGCGCCGGGTCCGGCGGGATCGACACCGGGTAGCTCGGCGCGTTGCCGAGCGCGTCGACGACGCCGGCGATCGTCGCGAACGGCAGCTGCGGGTAGAGCGTGCAGCCAGGGAACCCCGCGGCCGACAGGTCGATCGGCTGCAGCGCGCCGAGGCCGAGGATCACGACCCCTAGCGATCCGGGCGCGCCCTGCTGCAGGTCGAGCTGCATGCCGGGGCCGCCGACCGCGGCGCTGCCCGAGCCGGCGAGGTCCAGCGGGCCGCTGCCGCAGCCGACCCCGTAGTCGCCGATGCTGGCCGACGGCGGCAGCACCGGCACGCCGTTCATCGCGAGCAGCACGTCGGTCGGCGTCATCGCGAACCGGTAGACGCGCAGGTCGTCGACCAGACCCGACATGTGGCAGCAGACCGAGCCGCGGCGCAGGCCGCCCATCGAGGCGGTGTTGTTGCCGAACGTGCCGTGGCCGGGCGTGCCGGGCAGCCGCGTCGGGTCGTAGGCGATGTTGGCGCCGTCGACGACGCCGTCGATGTAGAGCGTGATGTCACCCGCGTTGTCGACGAACGTCACGTGGTGCCACGTGTCGTCGTAGACGACCGCGTTGGAGACGCCGGTGAACGGGACCTGTCCCTGGTCGTTGCGGCAGTACACGCGGAACTTGTCGGCGTCCGGCAGGTACTGCCCGCTGCCGAAGATCAGGATCGCGATCGTGCCGATCGTGCCCTCGGCGTAGACGAAGGCGTTCTGCTGCGCGGGCGCCTTGACCCAATAGGAGATCGAGTAGGGCGTGCCCTGGCCGTCGTAGACCGACTGCTGGTTGGTGAGGCTGACGTAGTCGTCGACGCCGTCGAACTGCAGCGCGTTGCCGAACCTGCCGGGGGCGAACGGCGACGCGGCGAAGTTGTTCAGCTGGCCGTCGTTGCCGCCGCCCGAGATGTCGATCGTCAGGCCGGCGGCGGCGGCGTCGAGCGGCCACTCGCCGGAGTACTGCGCCGTCGCCGGCGCGGCCCAGAGCAAGGCAGCCAAGGTGAGCGGGGCGACGGCAGAGCGGCGCGCGAGAGAGACGAGCATGATCGGTCCTGGGTTGCGGGCGCAGCCGAGCGGTGGCTCGGCCGGGGAGAGTCCGCGGACGCATGTCCGGCGTAACCGAATGGTAGCACGGCGCAGCCAGCGACCGCACGGACGCAGGCAGCGATCGCGCGGCGCCATCGCCCGGGCTCCCTCGGCTTCGCGCACCGGCGCTCCTGCAGCGCCAGAGCGCCGCTACTGGAGGATCGTCGTGGTCACGTTGGTGGCGCCCGCGGCGACGCCGGCGGGGTCGCCTTCGACCACCTGCAGGAAGAACTGCAGCACCCCCAGGCCCGGTGGAACGGGCACCGAGACGTTGGAGATGCCGAGCGGCGCGGGGTGGCTGCCGGCGGCGAGCACGACCGGGTTGCTGAGCACGTCGAGGCCGAGCAGCGGGGTGGTGACCGGCGTGACGCCGAGCAGCAGGAACCACTGGTTGCCCGGCACGCCGCCGAAGTCATACGACGCCACGCCGCCCGTCGGCGGGATCAGCGCGGTCGAGCGCAGCTTGGGCGGCTGCGTGAGCGTGTAGGAGAAGGTCATCGGGTTGCTGGTGCCGAGCACGTTGCCGACCGTGACCGAGGTCGGCCCGAGCGCCTGGCCCTGCGGCACCATCACCGCGACCTGCGTGTCGCTCTGCACCGCGTAGCCCGCGGTGAAGGTCTGACCGCCGACCGTGAAGCGGTCCATCGTCAGCAGGCCTGTGCCCTGCAGGGTGACGCCGCCGGGCGAGAACACCGTCAGGCTCGAAGGCGTGATCGACGTCAGCGCCGGCACCGTCGTCGGCGGCGGCATGCACGGCGAGTTGTGCGCGTAGCCGTCGATCTGCGCCGCGGCGCTCGGCCCGAACAGCGTGACGTTGTTGCTGCACCCGCCGAGCCCTGAGCACATGATGTAGCAGGGGTTGTTGCCGTTGCAGTGCGGCGCCGAGAAGTTGTGGCCGAGCTCGTGGCAGGTCAGCCCGACGCGGCGGTTGAAGTTGTTGGTGAAGTCCGACTGGGACAGGCCGTAGCCGTTGCCCTGGCTGCAGATGACGCTCAGGTATGCGATGCCGATCGTCGAGCCGCTGAGGTTGCGCCCGGTGAACAGGTGGGCGACGTCGCGCTGGATCGAGCCGTTGTTGCTGTTCCAGTAGCTGGAGAACTGGCTCAGCAGGGCGCTCGCGTCGTTGGTCGTGTAGACGGTGGACGTGGTGACGATCAGCGCGACGACTGAGTAGGTCACGTCGACGTCGCGGTCGAAGATGAAGTCGACCTGGTTCATCACCGAGGTGACGTCGTTCTGGGTCTGGGTGACGCTGCTGTTGTTCCACTGGTAGAACTGCAGGTCGGCCTCGAGGGCGATCTCGCAGACGGCCGTGAAGTCCGTGGAGCCCGGCGGCGCGGTCGTCGGGGCGCCGGTGGTGTCCGTGCCGCACTCGCCCGGCAGCGCCGCCGAGTCGGCCGCGCGGTAGACCACGTGCAGCGACGCCCGCGCGCCCGGCTGCGCGCGTCGGACCGGCTGCACGACCCAGACCTCGCCGGGCGCGGCGGGGTCTTCGGCCGGCATGTGGATCATCGCCTCCATCGAGCCGTCGACGACCGTCGCCGCGACGCGCGCGTCGGGCCGCTCGCGCAGCTGGCCGCGGTAGGTGACGCACGCGGGTCGGGGGAGCGGAACGAGGCCGAGGGCCGTGCGCTCGTAGAGCTGGAAGTCCGGGCTGCGCACGTCGTGCAGCGCGAGGTCGACCGTGTAGCGCACGCCGCCGAGCGCCACCGTCGTCGTCACCGCGTCGTGCTGTGTGCCGGGCAGGGACAGCGACTGCAACGTGCCGAGGTCGAGGTCGAACTGCGCGAGCAGCGACGGCGGGGCCTGGTGCACCTGCTGGGCGCCGACGGCGAGCCACGGCGTCATCGCGACGACGAGGAGCAGCAGCCGGCGGGCGAAGAGGCCGAGCCGGTGGTGCGGGCGGGTGCAGGCGCGGGGACGGTGCATAGACGTAGGCGGGCTCGGGAGGCCGAGGGCAGCGCCGCCAAAGTGTAGCGGGCGGCGGGCCGCCTGGCAGCACCGAGGGGATCCCGGGGGTCGGGCGCGCCGAAAGCGCCCGTGCCACGGGCCGCCTCGGGGTGGCGCGGCCTCCCCGAACCGGGACGATGCCCCTAGCCGTCGCTCACAGCGGAGTCCGAGGTCTCCATCAGGATCTCGACCTTCCCCGGCGCGCCCGGGACCAGGGACGTGGAGACGTGGTAGGTCCGCCCCGCCTCGA
>JBMHDP010000066.1:0-11938 GCA_049889335.1 Planctomycetota bacterium | reverse complement strand
ACGCCGCCGACGAGCTCGGGCTCGCGTCGATCGGCGTCGAGCGCAACCCGGGCCGCGCGCGCCGCGCGGCGCGGCCTCACTCGTAGCGGAGCGCCTCGACGGGGTCGAGGCTCGCGGCCTTCCAGGCGGGCCACAGCCCGAAGAACAGCCCGACGCCGGTGGAGCCGGCGAACGCGAAGCCGCGCGCCCACGCCGGCGTCTGCGCGGCGAGATCGGGCACCACCCGGCCGACGCCGTAGAGCAACGCCTCGGCGGCGAGCAGGCCGAGCACGCCGCCGATCGCGCACAGCACGACGGCCTCGACCAGGAACTGCCCCAGGATGTCCCGCCGGCGCGCGCCGACGGCCTTGCGCAGGCCGATCTCGCGCGTCCGCTCGCGCACCGAGACGAGCATGATGTTCATCACGCCGACCCCGCCGACCAGGAAGCCGACGGTCGACAGCAGGAACATCACGGCCAGGACCGCGAAGACGATGTCGTCGAAGCTCTGGATCAGGCTGTCGGCCGTCGCGAGGTCGAAGTTGTTGTCCTCGTCCCAGCGGACCCGGCGCCGACGCCGCAGCACCTGCACGACCTCGTCCTTGCAGGTCTCGAGCAGGCCCGCGCGGGCCCGGATGGCGAGGAAGTTGTCGTCCGCGGTCGGGTAGTGGCGGCGCAGCGTCTCGAACGGCGTCAGGAACAGGCTGTCCTGCTCGTTGTCGCTGCCGAACGGTCCCTCCTTGCGCTTCTCGAGCGTGCCGATCACGGTGTAGCGACGCCCGTCGACCAGCACGCGCTTGCCGACCGCGCCGCCGTTGGGGAACAGGGCCTCGTCGGCGGCCGCGCCCAACACGACGACGGCGCTCCGGTGTCGGTTCTCCTGATCGGTGAAGAACCTCCCTTCGCGCAGCACGCGGTGCGCGAGCTCCAGGTCCTGGGGGTAGACGCCCCGCAGCTTCGGCGAGTCGACCTCCTCGTCCCGGTAGCTCGCGCGGCCGCCGAAGGTCGGCGCGTCGACGACCGGCGTCAGCAATTCCACCGACGGACACAGGTCGCGGACCGCCCAGGCGTCCTGGAGCGTGATCTTCTTGCGGTTGCGGAGCGAACGGTCGGGGCGCCCGATCTGCACGACCGGGCGGCGGAAGACGTAGAGGTTGCTGGTCCCGAACTGCTCGACCTGCTCGACGACGGACTGACGGAAGCCGTTGAGGATCGACGCCACCGTCACCACGAGCAGGACCCCGATGAAGATCCCGAGCACGGTGAGGAACGAGCGGAACCGGTTGGCCTGCAGCGTCTCGAGCGCCAGCCGGGTGTTCTCCCAGATCGACAGCAGCAGTCTGCGCATGCTACTCCGTCCGCAACGCCTCGATGGGGTCGAGGCCCGCCGCGCGCCGCGCCGGGCTGATGCCGAAGAACACGCCGATGCCGACGCAGACGAGGAACGCGACCGGCGGCGCCCAGGGCGGGAACGCCGCCGGCAGCGGCGTGAACGTGCGCAGCAGCCACGAGGCGCCGTAGGCGAGCGCGATGCCGAAGACGCCGCCGAGGCACGACAGCAGCGTCGACTCGATCAGGAACTGCTGGACGATGTCGCGCTGCCGCGCGCCGACGGCCTTGCGCACGCCGATCTCGCGCGTCCGCTCGATGACCGACACGAGCATGATGTTCATGATCACGATGCCGCCGACCACCAGCGAGATGCCCACGACGAACAGCGCGATGCTGAAGATCGTGGTCGTGAGGCTCTTCCAGAGGTCGTTGATGCCCGCCGCGGTGAGCATGTCGAAGTCGTCCTCGTCGGCCGGCCGCAGGTGGTGCCGCGCGCGCAGGATCGCCCGCACCTCGTCCATGCACTCCTCCATCCGGTCGGGGTCCGCGGCCTGCACGCTGATCCGGACCGAGCGGCTGGTGCCGTAGAGCTTGCGGTGCAGGCTGTAGGGGATCTTGACGAAGTTGTCCTGCGAGAAGCCGAGGAAGGAGCCCTTCTTCTTCGCGGTGCCGATGACCCGGACGGGCTGCCCCTTGATCCGCAGCTGCTTGCCGATCGGGTCGACGTCGCCGAACAGCTGCTCCACCACGTCGTTGCCGACGAACGCCACCGGCACCGCGCGCTCGTCCTCGAACGGCAGGATGACGCGACCGTCGGCCACCTCGAACGGCTCGATCTCCAGGATCGCCGGCGTGACGCCGCCGACCTCGCAGCCCTTGAGCGTCGCGTCTCCGCGGCGGATGTCCGCCGTCGAGCGCACCTGCCACGCGACCTCGTTGGCCGTCGTGCACAGCTCCTCGACGGCGCGCGCGTCCTCCCGCTTGAGCCTGCGGTTGCGGCGCATCGCGTCGAGGAAGTCCTGCCGGTTGGTGATGATGCCGAACCGCTGGACGGTGAAGGTGCCCTGCCCCAGGTCGGAGAGCTTGTCGGCGACGTACTGGTTGAGCCCCTCGATCACGGCTGCAGTCGAGACGATCGCGGCGATCCCGATGATCACGCCGAGCAGCGTGAGGAACGAGCGGAGCCGGTTGGCCCAGATCGACTCCAACGACAGCCGGGCCGCGTCGAGGAGGTTCACGCCTCTCCTGGCCGCGGCGCGGCGTTGCGCTCGTCGCTCGCGACCGCGCCGTCGCGGATCGTGACCACCCGCTGCGCGTGGTCGGCGATCTCGCGCTCGTGGGTGACCAGGACGATGGTGTTCCCGGCCTCGTAGAGCCGCTGGAACAGCGCCATGATCTCGCCGGACGTCTTCGAGTCGAGGTTGCCCGTCGGCTCGTCGGCGAGCAGCAGCGCCGGGCGCGTGACCAGCGCGCGCGCGATCGAGACCCGCTGCCGCTGCCCCCCCGAGAGCTGGTTCGGACGGTGGTCCATGCGCTCCTCGAGGTCCACCTCCCGCAGCGCCTCGGCGGCCCGCGCGCGCCGCTCGCGCGGCGGCACGCCGGCGTAGATGAGCGGCAGCTCGACGTTGCGGAGCGAGGTCGCGCGCGCCAGCAGGTTGAACGACTGGAACACGAACCCGATCTCACGGTTGCGGATGCGCGCCAGCTCCTGCTCGGCGAGCTGACCGACCGAGGTGCCGTTGAGCAGGTACTCCCCGCTGGTCGGCGTGTCGAGGCACCCGATCAGGTTCATGAGCGTCGACTTGCCGGAGCCGGACGGGCCCATGATCGCGACGTATTCGCCGCGGGCGATGGTGAGGTCGACGCCGCGCAGCGCGTGCACGGTCGTCGCCCCCATCGCGAAGGAGCGCGTGAGCCCCTCGGTCCGGATCACGGCGTCGCTCATGAGACCTCAGGGTTGGCGGACCGAGGCCGCGGTCTTCTGCCGCTTCTCGTCGATGACGGCGCGGTCCCACTCGCTCAGCTTGCGGAGCTTCTGGTAGGGGCCGACCACGACCTCTTCGCCGACCTCGAGGCCCCCGAGCACCTCGATGTCCATCCCCCCGGTGATGCCGGTGCGGACCGGCCGGAAGCGCGCTCGCCCGTCCGCGAGCAGGAACACGCCCTCGACCTCCTCCAGGCCGCGGCGGGAGACGACCGCGTCCGCCGCGTCCTCTTCGCCGTCGACCGGCATCGGCGGCACGACGACCTGACCGTCCGGGCCGCGCTCGCGCTCGCGCACCGTCAGCGCCTGCAGCGGGACGACGAGGCAGTCCGCGCGCGTCGCGGTCTCGATCTCGGCGGTCGCCGTGAACCCAGGGCGCAGCGAGGCCGGCGGCGCGTCGATGCGGACCACGACCTTGAACTCCTTGCCCTCCTGGTTGTCCGCCGACTGGATCGGGCTCTGCCCGATCTCGGTGACCACGCCCGACATGGTCAGGTCGCGGATCGCGTCGACCTCGACCTCGGCCTTGGCGCCGAGCAGCACCGAGACGATGTCCGCCTCGTCGACCTCGATCTCCGCCTCGATCACCGACATGTCCGCGATCGTCATCAGCGTCGCGACGGGGTTCGACTGGATGCCGGGCACGGCCCGCTCCCCCTTCTCGACGTTGCACGCCGTGATCAGCCCGGAGAGCGGCGCCTTGATGACGGTCTTGCTGGCGAGGTCGACGGCGCGCGCCACGGCGGCCTGCTGCGCCTCGCGCCGTCGGTGCGAAGCGTCGCGCATCGCCTTCGCCGCGTCGACGCGGGTCACGGCGGCGCGCACGTTGGCCTCGGCCTGCTTGATGCGCGCCCGGGCGAAGTCCAGGCGCTGCTCGGCGAGCCGCGCCTCGGCCTTGCTGATCTCGTACTCCTCGCGACCGATCAGCCCGCCGTCGAACATCTGCTGCTTGCGCTTGAAGGACGAGCTGGCGCGCTCCTCCGAGGTCTGGGACTGCCCCGCTTCGACCTTGGCGTTGGCGAGCGCGGTCTCCTCGGCCGCGAGGTTCGCCTCGGCGGTGGCGACGCCCACCTCCGAGCTCCGGGCGTCCGCCTCCGCGGCGCCGAGCTGCGCGCGCGAGGCGTCGACGTCGGCCTGCAGCTGGAGCGCGTCGAGCCGCAGCAGCGTCTGCCCCTCCTGCACCTCGTCCCCCTCCTCGACCAGCAGCTCGACGATCACGCCGGCGACCTCGGTCTGGATGTCGACGAACTCCTTGGCCCGGATCTCGCCGGTCGCCGAGACCAGGGACCGCAGCAGCGGCACACGTTCGGCCTTGGCGACCACGACCGCGGTCGGAGGCGGCGGCTGCATCGAGCGCCACACGCCGGCGGCGACGCCGGCCACGACGAGCGTGAGGACTACGAGCGAGGAGCGCTTCATGCGTCGGTGTGAGGGTGCCGCGGTCGCCCGGCCCCTGCAAGGGCTGAGGTCTCGGACGACCCGCGACGAGGTCGACGGCCAGGGTTCGCCGGGGGCGCCGGTCCGGATGAGGTCTCGCCGCGTCCGGCGTCGCCGGTCACGCCCGAACGCTCACGGCCGCTCCCCCCTTGTCATCGGAGGTTCAGGCCCCGCGCCGGCCGATCGACCCGACGATCTCTAGCGCGCCCTGGCCCGAGGACGATGAGGGCGGCGTGGGGAGGCCGAACGACCAGTCATGATCTCGTGGCGGGAGCTCCAGCGGATGCCGCACGCCGAGCAGCGCATCGCCCAGGGCGCGCTCCTGCAGCGCTACGTGCAGCGACACCTGTTGCCCTCCAGCGGCCACTACCGGGACCTCTTCGCGCAGGCGGGGGTGACGGCCGCGCAGCTCCGCACGGTCGACGACCTGCGCCGCGTCCCCCTCTCCAGTAAGGCAGACCTGCTGCCGACGGCGGCGGATCCGCAGCGCTTCCGTCGATTCCTGCTGCAGCACGACGACGCGTCGGAGCGGCCCGCGCGGTCGCTCACCGAGCGCCTGTCGCAGGTCCTCGGCCGCTGGACGCGCGGCGCAGGCCCTGCGCGAAGGCGCCGCCAGCGGGAGTTCGATCCGGCGTTCGTGACCTTCACCGGCGGACGCTCGTCGCCGCCCGTGCCGTTCTTCTACTCGCAGCACGACCTCGCCAACCTGGGCGACGCCGGCGCGCGGATGTTCGAGGTCGCAGGGCTGCGCGAGGACCACCGGCTCGCGTGCCTGCTGCCCTACGCGCCGCAGCTCGCCTTTTGGCAGGTGTTCTTCGCGAGCCAGCAGGCAGGTGTCCTGTCGCTCGCCACCGGCGGCGGGACGAGCGCGGCCACCGGCGACGACCTCCTCGCGCTCCAGCGCCTGCGCGCGCAGGCGGCGGTCGGGTTCCCTGGCTACGTGCACCAGCTGCTGCGTCGCGCGGCCGACGAGGGCGCAGACCTCAGCGCTCTGGAGCGCGTCGTCCTCGGCCCCGAGCAGCTCGTCCCCGGCCAGCGCCAGAAGATCGCGGCGCTGCTGGAGGCGACCGGCGCGGGCGACGCGCGCGTGGTCGGCACCTACGGCTTCACCGAGGCGCGCATGACGTTCTCGGAGTGCCCGTCGCACGACGGCGGCGCCAGCGGCTACCACCTCTACCCTGACCTCGCCATCTTCGAGGTCGTGGACCCGACGACCGGAGAGGTCGTGCCCGACGGCGAGGACGGCGAGCTCGTGTTCACGCCGCTCGACGCGCGCGCGAGCACGGTCTTCCGCTACCGGACCGGCGACCGCGTCCGGGGCGGGATCCAGTACGACCCGTGCCCCTCTTGCGGCCGCACCGTGCCGCGGATCGCGAGCGACGTGACGCGGCTGACCGCCTTGACCGACCTCCGGCTGCACAGCTCCAAGCGGACGGCTCTCGACCTCGACGAGTGCGCGCAGCTGCTCGGAGAGACGGCCGCCGTCGAGGAGTGGCAGATCGAGCTCCGCAAGCGGCCCCGGGACCCCGACGGGCGCGACGAGCTGGTCGTCCGCGTCGCCCTCGGCGACGCGACGCGGCAGCAGGAGACCGTCGCGCGGCTCCGCGAGCAGTTCCGGCGCCGCCTGCACCTGACGCCGAGCCGGATCGAGCTCCTGGAGCTCGACGACCTCCTGACGCAGCTCGACGCCGCGTCCGGGGCGCGGCAGCGCCGATTCGTCGACGCGCGCCAGCCGGTTTGAGCCCGGACGACGCCGATGGCGGCCCGCCGCAACGCCGGACCCCTGCGGAGCCTTGCGCGACGCCGGGGCTCGGTCTCTGATCTCGGCGCAAGTCCGCCGGACCGACCGACCGATCTCGAACCATGAACTCTCGTAACGTCGCCGTGGCGCCGATGCTGTTGGCCGCCTTCCTCCAAGCCCAGGAGCCCCCCGTACCGCAGGGGCCGACTCCGCAACAGAAGCTCGAGCAGCTCCAGCGCGAGAAGCAGCGGCTCCAGAAGGAGATCCAGTTCGCGAAGCAGCGGGTCGACAACGCCGGCAGCCTGCTCAACAACAAGCTGCGCCGCGGCAAGCCGAGCTTCCGTTCGATCGACGCCGGCAAGCCCCGCGGCATGCTCTCGACGGCGCCCAAGCGCGTCGAGCGCAAGGCCGCGCGGATCGGCACGCCCGAGGAGATGAAGGTCGGCGGCGGCGACGCCGTGGTCGTCGTCAACCGCCGCGGGATCGGGCAGAAGATCTACGACGACCTGAGCCAGTACCTGCTCAGCTACAGCCCGCAGGCGAACCCCGACCTGATCGCGCAGCGGGTGTTCTACGACCTCATCCGGATCGAAGGCGTCGCGGGCAAGCTCGTCGACAGCGAAGGCCGCATGAAGCTCGGCCAGGCGCTGCCCAAGCTCGAAGGCGGCGAGATGACCGTCGCCCAGGCGGCCCAGAAGTTCGGCACGGTGCAGGGCGCCAGCGCCGAGGGCGCGCTCGAGGTCACCCGCAACTCGGTCCACGGTCCGCTGTTCGAATACGTGGCCTTCACCACGCCGGTGGGCTCGATGGCGCGCCCGTTCCTCAGCCCGCGCGGCTACGTCGTGCTCAAGGTCGACGAGCTGAAGAAGGGCGAGCAGACCGCGCTCGACAAGGTCGCGTGCACGGTCGCGCTGTTCAAGTTCGTCGAAGACGACCGGCAGCTCATGGACGCCCAGTACCAGGTCACGTCCGGACAGGCCGAGGTGCTGGTGCGCGACCTCGACGTCATGATGAAGCTGCCCGCGCTCTACCGACCGCAGTCGATGCGGCAGACGCCGCAGCAGATGCTGCAGAGCCAGCTGCAGACCCTCGAGGGACAGCTCGCGAAGCTGGACGCGGGCGGTCAGGGCGAGAGCGAGCGGGCCACCGAGCTCCGCGCGCAGATCGCGTCCGTGAAGGCCCGCATCCAGACGCTGCGCGACGCCGCCGGTAACAAGGGCTCCTCGGACGCGGACCGACCCGACTCGGACGGCGCGCCGCAGGTCAAGAAGGCCCCCGACGTCCTGAAGCCCGCGGGCGGCGGCAACTGATCCCTTGGCCGCGATCCGAAAGAGCGGGGGCGTCGTGCCCTTCTACTGGCAGGGCAACATCCTCGATCCGCGCGACGACGCGTTCTCCGAGGCGCTCGCGCCGCAGCGGTTCCGGACCATCGAGAACGCCGCCAGCGAAGAGGTCTCGGTCGGCTGGGTGACCCCGGCGGACCCGACCGGCGACAGCTTCGCGATCGAGGACCTCGAGGGCGGCGTCGGCACGTGGCTCCGGTTCCGCGTCGACAAGAAGTCGATGCCGATGCGGTGGCTCCAGATCCACCGCGACGCCGCCGAGAAGGCCCGCGGCAAGAAGCTCTCGGCGAAGGAGCGCCGCGAGCTCAAGGAGGACCTGATGGATCAGCTGCTCCCGCGGGTGCTGCCGACCGTCACGCTGGTCGACGCGCTGCTGTTCCACGAGCGCAAGACCGTGCTGTTGTTCGCGACGAGCAAGACGGCGAAGGAGGCGTTCGCCAAGCTCTTCTTCGAGAGCTTCAGCGTCCCGCTCGACCTCGCCGATCCGCTGCAGCGCGGGCTGCGCGCCGACGTCTCGCCGGAACAGCGCCACGCGCTGGAGCGGCTGGAGCCGATCCGGTGGCCCAACACCGCGCAGACGAGCCCGACGAGGCCTCCGCTCGTCGCCGACGCGCCGGAGCGCGTCGACGCGTCGGCAGAGGACGTCCAGGAGGAGACCGAATGAGCGCCGACGTGCAAGGCGCCGAGAGCCACGGGTTCCTCGGCGAAGAATTCCTGACGTGGCTGTGGTTCCAGTGGGAGACCCAGGGCGGGGAGTTCCCGCTCGCCGGCGGTCGGGTCGTCGGCGTCGCGCTGGACGACTTCCTCACCTTCGCCGCGCTGACCGAGGACGAGACCGAGCAGACGCTGCGACGCGGCCTGCCGACGCGCACCGCTGAGGCGCGCACGGCCCTGCGCCAGGGTCATCGGCTGCGCAAGGCGCGGCTGCTCGTCGCCGAGGGCGACCGCCAGTGGACGGTCACGCTCGACGCCCCCACCATGACGCTGAGCGGCGTCAAGCTCCCCGACGACGCAGAGGAGTGCGAGTCCGAGGCGGACCGCACCGCAGACCGCGCGGCCAACTGGCTGGCGCTGCACGAGATCGTGCAGGCCCTCTACAGCGCGTTCTTGAAGGAGCGGCTGCGCGAGGACTACCGCAGCAACGGGGCCGAGGCGCAGGCCGCCTGGATGGCGCGTTAGCCGCCCTCGGCCAGCTAGGCCCTGCCGTTCAGCCGTCGCCGAGCGCGGGGAGGCGCGCCATCGCCTCCCGGTGCAGGTGCGCGACGAGCTCCGCGACGTCCCGAAAGGCCGGGACGCGGCTCCCGCCGATCGGCACGATCGGGCGGGGGTCCTCGATCTCGTCGAAGCCGCGCAGGCTGTCGAGCGGCGCCCGGTCGGACTGCCGCCACGATCCGCGCGCGGCGTGCGACCACTGCCGCCCCAGGCCGCGGGTCGAGACCAGCGACCAGGTCACGTCCCAAGCGGCCTCGCGCAGCGCGCCGCGGCCGCGCGCGTCGAACGAGCGCAGCTGGAAGACCAGCAGCGCGTCCGCGTCGAGCGCGCGGCCGACGGCGGAGAGCTCCGTCGCGGCGTCGGACAGGTCCGCGGCGAGGAGCACCTCCCGCGCGATGCCCGGGGCGACTACTCGATAGCCGCGGCGGCCGAGCTGGGACGCGAGCCCGGTGAACCACAGCGCGGCGTCCGGCGGCTCGCCGCCGTCGGCCAGCGGCCACACCGCGACCGTCTGCGGCGGCGCGCCGACGATCGGCGTGACCTCTACCGCCTCGCCGAAGCGGCAGCCCGCGGCGAGCGCGGACAGCAGCGAGACCGCGACGAGCCGCGCGCGCACCCTCAGCGCGCCTCCGCGGGGATCCGCGGCAGCGGCTCGTCGCGCTGCGCGGTCTGCCAGACGAAGGTCGCCATGATCACCGCCGCCTGCTTCAGGTCGTCGGCGACGGCGTGGTCCCAGTTGTCCATGTTCGAGTGGTGCGTGCGCGTGTTGTAGCTGACCTCGTCCTGGATGAACTGGAAGCCCGGCACGCCGACGCCGTGGAACGCGAGGTGGTCCGTGCCGCCGGTGTCGTCGAGGGTCAGCGTAGACGCGGCGTAGCCGTGGAACGGGCGCAGCCACGGTCGGAAGACCCGCGCGACGTCCTCGTTCCCTTGCAGGTAGACGCCGCGGATCCGACCGGTGCCGTTGTCGAGGTTGAAGTAGCCCGAGACCTTGCCCGCCTCTGCGGTCGGTCGCTCCTTGCTGCCGAGGTGACGCCGCACGTAGGCGCGCGAGCCGAGCAGGCCCTGCTCCTCGCCGCTCCAGAGGCAGGCGCGGATCGTGCGCCGCGGCTGGACGCCGCGCTGCCGGCAGTAGGCGGAGATCAGCCGCGCGGCCTCGAGCACGACCGCGCTGCCCGCGCCGTTGTCGGTCGCGCCGGTGCCGGACTGCCAGCTGTCGAGGTGCGCGCCGAGCATCGCGAACTCGGAGGCGAGGTCGCTGCCCTGCAGGTCGGCGACCACGTTGTAGTCGTTCTGGTCGCCGTCAAAAAACGTCGCGCGCAGCTCGACGGCCACGCGCACGGGCAGGCCCTTCTGCAGCACGCGGCACATGCGGTTGTAGTGCTCGACCGCGATGGTCAGCTGCGGGATCACCTCGGCGCCCTCGTCGCGCGCGCTGACGCGCTCGGCGCGCGGCGTGTCGGGCGGGTTGACGGCGCTGGCGCCGGTCGTGAACACGGTCCCGTACTCGCCCTTGCTGCCGCAGTCGACGATCGCCAGCGGCTTCTTCTGCTGCACGATGGCCAGCATCTGCATGCGCTTGCGGAAGCCCATCCGGAAGCTGTTGCGGTCCCGCGCCGAGCGCGCCCGGTCGCCCGAGCGCTGCGTGTCCTCACGCTGCTGGTCGGCGAGCCGCAGCAGGCTCTCGGTGTCGTGCCGCTTGCTGACGCCGTCGAACGGCTCGCGCACGGGACGCATGTCGGAGAGCAGGACCACCTTGCCGGCGAGGTCGGCAGATCGCAGCTCGTCGGCGGACATCGAGGCGACGTGCACCACGTCGGCTTCAACGCGGCCTTCGACGCCGGGCGACCAGGCCTTGGCGTAGGCGATCACCGGCCACGGGTTGTCGCCGACGACGGACATCGCGACGTGCTCGCAGCGCCAGCCGCGACCGAACGGCCCCCACTCCTCCATGGTGGGCTTCATCCCGAAGCCCTCGAAGCGGTCCGCCGACCAGCGCTGCGCCTCGCGCAGGTTCGGCGACCCGGTCACGCGCGGTCCGTAGACGTCGCAGAGCCAGGACAGGTGCTCCATCACCTGCGAGCGCTCCAGCCCCTCTTCGAGGAAGAACTGGACCGCCGCTTCGTCGACGGCGCCGTCCGCGCCGGGCGCTTGCGCCGGCGAGAGGGACACGGAGAGGGAGACGGTCAGGGTGAGGATCGACGCGCGCATGGGAGCTCCTGGTTGGTCTCCCACGTATACGGTGACGCCGTCTCTCCGGCGACGGTTCCGCGGGGAAGCGCGCGTCCGCCCGGCGCCGTCGGATCCGCGCCCGCCCAAGGCCGGAGACCGTTCGTCCGATGGAGGTAACGGGGCGGCACGGGCTTGACCGTCGCGCGCCCGCCGAACAGAGTCAGGTCCATGGCCGGCCTCCCCAAGACCCGACGCCACGCGGTGCACTGGCTGTGCTGCGCGCTCGTCGTGTTGACGGGGATGACGCGGCAGCTGGTGATCTGCAAGCACGACGACGGGCCCGCGCGCCTGGAGTTCGCGCACCCAGCGGGTGCAGCCCACCACCACGGCGGCTGCTGCCACGACCACGTGCACGTCGTCTTCGCCCCGCAGGGAGGAGGCGACGGCTGCGGTGAGTGCGCCGATCCACACGAGTCCTGCGACCACGTCCACCTCAGCGTGGACGTCGGACCACGGCCGGCGCCCAACCTGCAGGGCGCGCGAGGCCTCGAGCCCGCGCCGCTTTGGTCCCCGCCGGCGCCCATGGCCCACCGGCGCTGGCTGCTGCCCGCCGCGCGACCGACGCCCGGCACCGGGCCACCGGACCCGGCGCCGCCGCCGTGGGGCGCCCCGCCCGCCCGCCGCGGGCGGCGGTTATATTAGACGCGCGCGCCCCCCCCCGTGGGCCCCCCCCCCCCC
>JBMHDP010000065.1:0-4176 GCA_049889335.1 Planctomycetota bacterium | reverse complement strand
GCCCGTCTCACTTGGAGAGGTCGTGGAATTGTGGCCGACGGGTCTCCGGCTGGAAGCAGCGGTGCGACCGATCGTCCGCGTCGGCCGCCTGACAGCGCCGCGCGCCCTGACCGGAGCTCGCGCTCATGCGTCCGGCGCGGCTGCCGATGATGCGTGCGTCGACGAGCGCGACGACCGAACACCGGAAGCCGCGACGGGCCTTGATTCGCCGACTTCGATCCTTTGCCTACTGCGCCCGTCGCGGCTTCTACTTTTTCTCCGGTCCGCCAGCCGACGCTGGAAACAGCGTCGCGCACCGTCCAACATGCTCGGCCCCATGGGTCTGCAAGAGCACCAAGATGTTCTGAAGGCGGCCGAAGAGCGGCTCCAATCGCTCAAGGTGTCTCTTTGACTACGTTCGCCGCCACAGAGAGTTAGCTGACATCGAGAACCGGATGACGCAGCCGGGCTTCTGGGACAAGCCCGAGCAGGCCCAGAAGGTCGTCCAGGAGAAGAAGCTGTGCGTCAACGTGGTCGAGCCGATCGACCGGCTGACCCAGGTGATCGAGGACGGCAACGTGCTCGTCGAGCTCGGCGCCGACGACCCCAAGAGCGTCGAGGACGACCTCGTCGCCGCGCGCGCCCAGCTCGACGAGGGTATGGACGCGCTCGAGTTCCAGCTGATGCTGGGGGGAGAGCACGACGGCTCCAACGCGATCGTGACGCTGCAGCCCGGAGCCGGCGGCGTCGACGCGTCCGACTTCGCCGAGATGCTGCTGCGCATGTACGTGAAGTGGGCGGGGCGCCACGACTACGACGTCGAGGAGCTCGACTTCCAGAAGGCCGAGGAAGCGGGCATCAAGAACGTGACGATCGTCATCAAGGGGCCCTACGCCTACGGCCGGATGAAGGCCGAGCAGGGCGTGCACCGGCTGGTGCGCATCTCCCCCTTCGACGGCCAGGCGCGCCGCCAGACCTCGTTCGCCTCGGTCGAGGTCGTGCCCGAGCTCGAGGACGACATCGCCGTCGACATCCGCAAGGAGGACCTCAAGGTCGACACCTTCCGGGCGTCCGGCGCCGGCGGCCAGCACGTCAACAAGACCGAGTCCGCGATCCGGATCACGCACCTCCCGTCGGGGATCGTGGTCTCGTGCCAGGCCGAGCGCAGCCAGCACAAGAACCGCGACTCCGCGATGAAGACGCTCCGCTCGAAGCTGTTCCAGCTCGAGCAGGCCAAGCGCGAAGAGGAGCTCGCGACCTTCTACGGGGACCGCGGCTCGATCAGCTGGGGCAACCAGATCCGCAGCTACGTGCTGCAGCCCTACCAGATGTGCAAGGACCTGCGCACCGAGCTCGAGACCTCGGACGTGTCGGGTGTGCTCGACGGCGACCTCGATCCGTTCATCGAGGGTTACTTGAAGAAGCGGAAGGACGAGGCGAAGGCATGAGGCGTGCGCTCCTGTCGGTGACCGACAAGCAAGGGATCTCCGAGTTCGCGAGGGGGCTGGCCGACGCCGGCTTCTCGCTGTTGTCTACGGGCGGCACGCGCCGCGAGATCGCGGCGGCGGGCGTCGACGTGCAGGAGGTGGCGGACTACACGGGCTTCCCGGAGATGATGGACGGCCGCGTCAAGACCCTGCACCCCAAGGTGCACGGCGGTCTGCTCGCGCGGCGCGACGACCGAGCGCACACCGAGGCGATGGGGGAGCACGGCATCGACGCGATCGACCTGCTCTGCGTCAACCTCTACCGCTTCCGCGAGACGGTGCAGAAGCCGGGGATCGACCGCCAGGAGATCGTCGAGAACATCGACATCGGCGGGCCGGCGATGATCCGCAGCGCCGCGAAGAACCATCAGAGCGTCGCGGTCGTCGTGGATCCGGGTGACTACCCCGAGGTGATCCGGCTGCTCGCGGAGCACGGCGGCACCCTGCCGCAGGCGTTCCTGCGCAAGCTCGCCGCCAAGGCCTACGCCCACACCGCCGCCTACGACGCGGCGATCGCGCAGTGGTTCGACGACGAGCGGGCGGCGGCGGACGGTGAGCCGCGGTTCGCCGGCAGCTTCGCGGCGGCGGGCAACAAGCTCGCCGACCTCCGCTACGGGGAGAACCCGCACCAGCAGGCGGCGTTCTACTCCTACGGCGGGGCTGCCCCGAGCCTCGCCGGCGCCGAACAGCGCAACGGCAAGGCGCTCAGCTACAACAACATCCTGGACGCCGACGCGGCGATGAAGCTGGCGTTCGAGTTCGAGCGCACCAGCTGCGTGCTGGTCAAGCACAACAACCCGTGCGGAACGGCGGTCGCCGACGACCTGCCGCGCGCGTTCCAGCTGGCGCTCTCCGGCGATCCGGTGTCTGCGTTCGGCGGGATCCTCGCCACCAACCGGGCGTTCGACGCGGAGACGGCGCGCGCGGTCGTCGAGAGCGGGACGTTCCTCGAGGTGGTCGTCGCGCCGTCCGTCGAGGAGGCGGCCGTGGCGGAGCTGCACAAGGCCAAGTGGGGCGCGAACGTGCGCGTGTTGGACCTCGGCGGCGCGCCCGAGCGCGGGCACGCCGCGGGCCTGGTGTCGCGTCAGGTCAGCGGCGGCTTCCTGCTGCAGACGGCCGACGTGCCGCCGGCAGCGCCCGCCGAAGAGGTGGCGACCAGCCGCGCGCCGGACGAGCGCGAGCAGGCGGCGCTGCGCTTCGCGTGGCTCGTCTGCAAGCACGTCAAGTCGAACGCGATCGTGCTGGCCCGGTCGGGCGACGACGGCGCCTGCCACACCGTCGGGATCGGCGCCGGGCAGATGAGCCGCGTCGACTCGGCCAAGATCGCCGTCGACAAGGCCGGCGAGGGGACGAAGGGCTGCGTCGTCGCCAGCGACGCGTTCTTCCCGTTCGCCGACGGTCTGCTGGTGTGCGCCGAGGCCGGCGCGACCGCGGTGGTGCAGCCGGGCGGCAGCAAGCGGGACGCGGAGATCGTTGCCGCGGCCGAAGAGCGGGGGATGGCGATGTGGATGACCGGTCAGCGGCACTTCCGCCACTAGCGCGCGCCATGGTCGCCCAGAAGGACATCCAGCGGGCGGCCGCCGACGTGCTGCTCGGCGCGTCGCTCCGTCAGGTCGCGCACGAGTTCCGCGAGCGCCTGATCGAGGACTTCGGCTTCCGCCCCGAAGAGGTCACCCAGGACACCTTCAAGGACGAGGTGGCCGCCTTCATGCGCGCGTTGGCGCGCCACCTGGGCGATCGCCACCAGGGCGACGCGCGCGTCGGCGAGGCGCTGGAGACCTGGGTGCGGTTCAGCGACCACTACGAGGCGTGGGACGCGCTCCTCGCGGGCTCCTTCGAGGTCGAGGGCAAGGAGGCGCTGATCCGCAGGGGCAGGATGCTGTTCCCGGGCCCGTTGACCCGCCACTGGGACGAATGAGCGCGCTCGCCGAGAACTTTGCGGCCGTGCGCGCGCAGATCGCCGCTGCGTGCCAGCGCGTGGGGCGCGCCCCCGGCGAGGTGGAGCTGCTCGCCGTCAGCAAGCGGCACCCGGCAGCCGCGGTGACGGCCGCGATCGCTGCGGGCCAGCGCTGCTTCGGGGAGAACCGCGTGCAGGAGCTCACCGCGAAGGCAGCCGAGCTCGGCGCCGTCGAGGGGCTCGGCTGGCACCTGATCGGCTCGCTGCAGACCAACAAGGTGCGGGACCTGCTGCGCGTGCCCGGGCTCGCGCTGGTGCACAGCTGTGACCGCGCCAAGCTCGCCGACGCGCTGCACCGAGAGTCGGCGTCGAGCGGTCGCACGCTCGACGTGCTGCTGCAGGTGAACGCGACCGGCGAGGAGCAGAAGCACGGCTGCGGGGTCGCCGAGGCGCCGGCGCTGTTGGAGCACGTCCAGGAACGATGCGGCGCGCTGCAGGTCCGCGGCCTGATGGCGATGGGGCCGCTCGCCGGCGCCGCGCGGCCGGTCTTCGACCAGGTCAGGGCGCTGCGCGACGAGCTCTGCGCGCGGTCCGGGCTCTCGTTGGAGACGCTGAGCCTCGGCATGTCCGGTGACCTCGAGGACGCGATCGCGGCCGGATCGACGATGGTCCGGGTCGGGACCGCGCTGTTCGGCGCGCGCGATTGAGCGCGCGGACCGCGTGGCGTAGCGTGCCGCCGTGGCGACCAAGAAGACCAGCCGGAAGGCTCCCGCGCGAGCGCCTCGGAAGAAGCCGGCGAAGCAGGCCGGGCAG
>JBMHDP010000064.1:0-5938 GCA_049889335.1 Planctomycetota bacterium | reverse complement strand
AGCGGCGCTCGCCCGACGTGGCGCGCGACGCTCGATTCGTATACAGGCGGGCCGCGGGGTCGGCGACTGCGCGCCGCCCGCGGCGGCTTGTCTCCGATGACAGCGCGGGGACGCGCGCGCCGCGCGGCGTCGCCGCATCCGTGAGATAGACTGTCCTGGCGTCGGGCAGGCTGCCCCGGTCGACGACCGACCGCGCCACCTCGCCGTCATGATCTCCCTCGCCTTCGCCGTGAGCGTCGCGCTGTCGCCGCCCTCGCCCGCTCTCCTCGCTCCGCCACAGGCCGCTCCGCAGGCCGACCAGGACCCGGTCGCCGCGTCGCGCTACCGCGCGCTCGTGCGCGAGGCCGACGCCGCCAACCTCGCCTGGGGCGAGCGCGTCGCCGCGCTGCGCAAGGCCGAACTACAGGGCGGGGACCCGGTCCCGGCCGAGGCGTGGACCTCCCCGCTCGTGCCCTTCGTCCCGCGCTTCGAGGCCGCCGCGCGGGACTTCGCGGGCGGCCCCGACGCGATCCCGTTCCTGAAGTGGATCACCAAGAACGCGATGCCGATGCAGGGCGCCGGCCGCGCGTCGGCCAAGGCGGCGCTGCACGAGCTGGTGACGACGCACCGCGCCTCGGACACGCTCGAGGAGCTGAGCTGGGCGCTCGGCCGGATGGTCTACTTCTTCGGCGAAGAAGAGGGCCTCGCGATCGCCGCGGCGCTGGAGCAGACGTCGCCCAACGCCAAGGTGCGCACCTGGGCGGTGTTCTCCCGCACGTCGGGTGCGCTGGAGAACGCCCCGGTCGACTCCGACTCCTACCGGGACGCGCTCGAGGAAGTGCGCGCGGCGCTGGCGAAGGTCGAGCTGCCGATGCTCGAGCAGGAGGTCGAGAACCGCGTCGCGGTCCGCGCGAAGTTCTCGCTCGGCATGGTCGCGCCCGACATCGACGGCGTCGACCTCCAGGGCGAGGCCTTCAAGCTGTCGGACTACCGTGGCAAGGTCGTCTTGGTCGACTTCTGGGCCGACTGGTGAGGCCCCTGCCGGGGCCTGTACCCGCACGAGCGGTCGCTCGTGGAAGAGATGCAAGGTCGTCCGTTCGCGCTGATCGGCGTCAACGCCGACGACCTCGACCGCGCCCACGCAGCGGTCAGGGAGCACAAGCTCAACTGGCGCAACTTCCAGAACCAGCCGAAGGGGGCCGCCACCAAGATCTCCGATGACTGGCTGCTCAACGGGTGGCCGACGATCGTGGTGCTCGACGCCGAGATGCGCGTCCGCTACCGCGGCCTCGACTGCCACGAGGGGACGCGCATCGCGCGGCGGCTCGTCGCGGCGCTGGACGGCGGCCCGACCGGCGGGACCGCGCAGGACCACGCGAAGTAGGTCCGCGCCGGGCCCCCGCCCCCGGGCGCCGATCAGATCTCGCCGAGCGACTCCAGCGACTCCAGCGACTCGGGCAGCACCTGCCCGCCGTCCACCACGAGCTGCTGGCCGGTGATGTAGCCGGCCTCGTCAGACGCGAAGAACAGCGCGGCGTTGCCGATGTCCTCGACATCGCCGAGGCGCCGGAGCGGGATCGACGCACCCATGGAGTCCAGACCAAGCACCTTTGAGCAAGCGTGGATGTCCCTGCCATCTATTCGTCGCGTGCTAAACAGATTCGCCTAGAAGAGCCCATCTGAAAGGCCTTGGCCGCCACAACGACTTAGCTCACCCGTCCGCCCCCCCTACCTGCGGCCAGCCCGCTACCGAATTGAGACACAGCAGCGAATGCTGGCTGCGCGCGGTGACCCGAGCCCAGCTCTCCTGGTCGGGCAGCTCGTGCCACCGCAAGCAAGACAACACCTACTCCATCATGCTACATTTCATTTCCGCACGCCTCGAAGCCGTCTTTGAATAAAGGTACGATCTCAGCGCGACCAACGCCTGCCACTACGTAGCCTCCCCTCTTATTCGACTATCTACTTATTGATCCTAATTGATGGTCGTCTTTGAGATCGATTGATTCCCACACAAGCAACATCGGCGACGCTGCCGCCTCAATTTTTCGACAATTCAAGGTTTCGCCAAAGCCGCTCACGCATCAGACATCATGGCGCCCATCGACACAGGACAGCAATATACCGTAGCGGCCATCATTGTAAATTACTGCACGCCCTGCCTGGCATTAGAGTGCGTAGAGTCCCTACAGGGCGAGCGCGACCAGATATCCAACTTCCAAATCTACATAGTCGACAACGCATCGCCCGATGGTTCCGTCGCCCAAATCCAAGACGCCATCGACACCCGTGGATGGAGCGAATACGTAACGCTCATCGAGAACGCAACCAATGCCGGGTTCTCAGCTGGCAACAACGCTGCCATGCGTCTCATTTTGGGCTCAGGCGTGGCACCCGATTACATATACCTCGTCAACCCCGACGCTGTTGCCTTGCCTGGCGCCGCGCATCACTTGGCTGAATACATGTCGAATCACCCCTCCGTCGCAGTAGCTGGCGGAGCGATCCTCAACTCGGAGAGACAACCCCAGGTCGCCGCCCGTCGCTTCCCTACAATTTGGAGCGAACTCGAATCCGCCGCACGCCTGAGACCCCTGAGCCGACTGCTGCAAAAAAAACTGGTCTCTATGCCCATTTCACAGACACCGCACGAATGCGACTGGGTCTCTGGCGCCTCCATGATGATCGCCACAAAGGCGATTCGCGACATCGGCCTCTTCGACGAGGGCTACTTCCTCTACTTCGAAGAAGTCGACTTATGCCACCGCGTCAAGAATGCGGGCTACTCAATCCACCACGTGCCAACCTCAACGATCGTGCACATAGAAGGCGCATCCACCAACATCAAGGGGCGCAAGAGGCGCGGCGCCTATTGGTACAATTCTCGACGCCGCTATTTTCTGAAGACAAGCGGTATTATTGGCCTCATCGCTGCGGATGTAATGTGGGGGATCGGGCGACTCACGCTCAAGGCCCGGATGCTGGCGCGACTCACGCGACAGCACGCAGAATCCGACCCCACGCACTTCGCATTCGACCTCCTCGTTGGCGACTTGACGGCGATACTCAGCGGTCGCATATTCCGAGAACGTCAGGGATCAGGTACCCGTTCATGAAACTGGACCCCAAGGTCGGAATTATCGCCATCGGCCGCAACGAAGCGGCACACCTGCACGAGTGCTTCACATCATGCGCATCCCAAGCCGATGTCGTAATATATGTCGACTCTGACTCATCTGACAACAGCGTCGAGATAGCCATGCGCGCGGGAGCCGAAGTGTTGGCCTTGGACCACGAACAGCCCTTGTCGGCTGCGAGGGCGCGCAACGAGGGGTTCGCTCATATCCGCCAGATACGGCCCGAAATAGAATTCGTTCAGTTCATTGATGGCGACTGCGTCCTGGCTGACGACTGGTGCACCGCCGCAACTGCCACACTGAGAAGCCGCCCTGATGTCGCCATTGTCTGCGGGCGACTGCGCGAAAAGCACCCCGAAGCGTCTGTATTTAACAGACTCTGCGACCTGGAATGGGACCAGCCGGCAGGCGAGACTGAGAGCTGCGGCGGAATATTTATGGCGCGCGCAACGTCTTTTGCGGCCGCAAATGGCTTCGACACAACGGTCGTCGCTGGCGAAGAACCCGAATTGTGCCTGCGACTGAGGCGAATGGGCAACACGATCTTGCGAATCGACGACGACATGGCTCGGCACGATGCAGCCATGACCGGCCTCAGACAGTGGCACAAGCGCTTAGTACGATCAGGACACGCATATGCGCAGGGCGCTGCTCTGCATGGCTTCAGTCGCGACCGACACTATATTCGCGAATGTGTGAGCATTTGGGCTTGGGCATTTTTTCTTCCGCTAGTGATCACAACGCTTAGCATTTGTGTCTCTATGTATTTTGGGCTTGGGGTGATCCTATATTGTGTTCAGATCTGGCGGACAGCACACAGGTCGACACACATGGCACGCCACAGAAAGGACAATTGGATTTATGCCACCTCATGCATCCTTGGCAAATTCTCTCAATTATTGGGGCAGTGGTCATTTATGGTGAGAGCAATGCAGGGAAAGAGGCCCGTGATCGTCGAACACAAGGTCATGCCCACCGCTTCTGAAACGCCACCAGATTCATCCAAACACTGAGAGGCTGGCCGACGATCGTGGTGCTCGACGCCGAGATGCGCGTCCGCTACCGCGGCCTCGACTGCCACGAGGGGACGCGCGTCGCGCGGCGACTCGTCGCGGCGCTGGACGGCGGCCCGACCGGCGGGACCGCGCAGGACCACGCGAAGTAGGTCCGCGCCGGGCCCGCGCCGCCGGGCGCCGATCAGATCTCGCCGAGCGACTCCAGCGACTCGGGCAGCACCTGCCCGCCGTCCACCACGAGCTGCTGGCCGGTGATGTAGCCGGCCTCGTCAGACGCGAAGAACAGCGCGGCGTTGCCGATGTCCTCGACGTCGCCGAGGCGCCGGAGCGGGATCGACGCCGCCATCGAGTCGAGGTAGTCGGCGCCCAGCCCCTCCAGGCCCTCGGTGTAGATGTTCCCGGGCAGGATCGCGTTGACGGTCGTGCGGTAGCGCGCCAGCTCCATCGCGGCCGTCTTCAGGAACCCGAGCTGCCCTGCCTTGGACGCCCCGTAGTGCGACCAGCCCGGGTAGCCGGTGACCGGCCCGGTGATCGAGGAGGTCAACACGACCCGCCCGCTGCCGGCCCGCTCGAAGTGCGGGATCGCGGCCTTCACGCACAAGAACGCCGAGCGCAGGTTCTGCGCCATCACCTGGTCCCAGTCGCCCGGCTCCAGGTCGACGATCTTCGCCTGCGGGAACGCCCCGGCGTTGGCGCACATCACGTCCAGGCCGCCCTGAGCGCTGGCGACGCGGTCGACCATGTCCTGGACGGCAGCCCAGTCGGAGACGTCGCAGACCTCGTAGCGGACCTCGCCCTCGAGCTCCTCGGCCGCGCGCGCGAGCGCCTCCTCACCGCGCGCGACCAGGCAGACCTTGGCCCCCTGCCGCGCGAACACGGCCGCGATCCCGCGGCCGATCCCCTTGGAGCCGCCGGTGACGACGACGCTCTTTTTTGCGATGGACGTAAGCATGATGCGTTCTCGAACAGAAGAGCAGCTGCCGGGGCGCGCTACAGCCCCACGGCGCCGGCGAGCACCCACAAGGAGACCGCCGCGAGCATGACGGCCGCGACGCGGTGCGCGCCGGCCAGACCGCGGCCGCCCGACACGCGAGCTGCGAGCCAGCTGCCGCCGCCGGCGTAGAGCGACATCGAGAGGAACTCGGTCAGCATCATGATCGCCAGCATCGCGACGTACTGGCCCGGCAGCGGGCGCCGTTCGTCGAGGAAGCCCGGCAGCAGCGCCATCAGGAACGCCCAGCCCTTCGGGTTGCCGAAGGCGGTGGCGAAGCCGAGCGCGGCGAGCTGGAGCGGACGCGTGCTGAGCGCCTCGATCTGCTTGATCGCGACCGCCGGCTGTCGGAACAGCGCGACCGCGAGGAACATCAGGTAGGCGCCCCCGAGCGCAGAGAGCGCCGAGAACCAGGCCGGGCTCTGTTCGAGCAGCCACGAGAGCGACCAGAAGGTCGCGGTGAACACCGTCGCCAGCCCCGTCATCTCGCCCGCCATCATCCAGAGCGTCTTGCGATAGCCGACCGTCATGCCGAGCGTGAACGCCAGCGCCATGCAGAGCCCCGGCGTGAACGAGACCGCCGCGATCGTCAGCGTGTAGAGGCCCAGGTCTGCGATCATCTCGACGAGGCGCGCCGCCTCGTCCTGCGTGCGCGGCTGGCGACCGACGGATCATGCCCTGCCGACCGCCACGCGGGCAACCGCGCTCACGGCTTCGGCGCGCAGACCGCGCGCGCCGCGTCGCGCAGCTCGGTCGGCAGCGGCGGCGCGCCGCCCGTGCGCGTGCAGACGAAGCCCGCCACCTGCACGGCCAGC
>JBMHDP010000063.1:0-4817 GCA_049889335.1 Planctomycetota bacterium | reverse complement strand
GCTCGTCAGCGGCAAGATCGACCCGGGCGCGGGCTCTGCGTGCTGGGGCAGCGGCTTCTTGCCGTCGACGCTCGGCGGCGTCGAGCTGCGCACGCGCGGCGACCTGGTGCCCTGCGTGCAGGACCCCGAAGGCATGGACCGGCAGGCGCGGCGTCGCGGCATCGAGCTGCTGGTCGGGCTCAACGGCGAGCGCTCGCGGGTCGTCGGCGACCCGGAGATCGCGGCGCGCACCTCGGCCTACGAGCTCGCCTACCGCATGCAGGACAGCGCGCCCGAGCTGGCGCGGATCGAGGACGAGCCCGAGCACGTGCACCGCCTCTACGGCAGCGAGCCGGGCCGGCGCTCGTTCGCCAACAACTGCCTGCTGGCGCGCCGCCTGCTCGAGCGCGGCGCGCGCTGCGTGCAGGTGATCCACCGCGGCTGGGACCACCACGGCTCCAACGACAGCGACGACCTGATCCACGGCCTGCCGAAGATGTGCCGGCAGACCGACCGGGCCGCGGCGGCGCTGGTCACGGACCTCCGGCAGCGCGGCATGCTCGACGACACGCTGGTGGTCTGGGGCGGGGAGTTCGGCCGCACGCCGATGCGCGAGGTGCGCAAGCAGTCGCACCTCGGCCGCGACCACAACCCGCGCGCCTGGACGATGTGGTTCGCCGGCGGCGGGGTGAAGAACGGCCAGACGATCGGCGGCACCGACGAGCTCGGCTACCGCGCGGCCGAGGACCCGGTGCACCTGCACGACGTGCACGCGACGATCCTGCACCTGATGGGCCTCGACCACGAGCGGCTGACCTACCGCTTCCAGGGCCGGGACTACCGGCTGACCGACGTGCACGGCGAGGTCGTGCGTCCGCTGCTGGCGTGAGCGGCGCGCCTGCCTTCGCCGTGGTCGAGGTCGCGCTCGGCCGCACCCCGTGCGAGCTGCGGCTGCCGTTCCGCTTCGGCGGGGTCACGCTGGAGCGCGCCGACAGCCTGACGTGCTGCGTCACCACCTGCGGCCCGGACGGCGCGCTGGCGCGCGGTTGGTCCGCCGACCTGCTGGCGCCGCGGTGGTTCCGCAAGGACAACGACGCGACCCCCGCGCAGGACGCCGACGAGCTCGAGGCCTCGGTCGTGGCCGCCGCGCAGGTCCTGGTCTCGCAGCCGCCCGCGGCGGCGTTCCGGCTGTGGCGGGGGATGATGGAGGCCCGCGTCGAGCCCTTCCCGTTCGATCAGGCCGACCAGCTCGTCCGCGGGTTCGGGGTCGCGCTGCTGGAGCGCGCGCTGCTCGACGCGGTCTGTCGGACGCGCGGCGTCGCGTTCGCCGACGCGCTGCGGCAGGACGAGTTCGGTTTCTGCCCCGGCGACGTGCACGCGTCGCTGTCGGGCTGGGACTGGCGACGGGACCTGCCGTCGCCGCGCCGCCGCCTCGCCGTGCGCCACACCGTCGGGATGCTCGACCCGCTGCGCGACCGGGACCTCCTCGCAGCGGAGCGCCTGGACGACGGCCTGCCCCAGACGCTGGAGGGCGACCTCGACGCCTACGGCGGCCGCTGGCTGAAGGTGAAGGTCGGCGCAGGCGTCGACCGGGACCGCGCGCGGCTGCTGGACCTCGCGCGGTTCTGCGACGAGCGCGGCGACGCGCTCGGCCTCAGCCTCGACGGCAACGAGCAGTACGAGGACCTCGCAGAGGTCGCCGCGCTGCTGGAAGGGGTGGCGGCCGAGCCGTGCGGGGCGCGCCTGCTCGCGCGGCTGGCGTGGATCGAGCAGCCGCTGTCGCGCGCGGTGACCTTCGAGCCGGCGCGTCACCGCGACCTGCAGCGCGTCGAGCGGTTCGCGCCGCTGCTGATCGACGAGGCCGACGCCAGCCCGCGCGCCTTCGAGCGCGCCCGGGCCGTCGGCTACCGCGGGGTCTCGGTCAAGAACTGCAAGGGCGTGTTCCGCGCGCTCGCCAACTTCGGCGTCTGCCGCCGCGACGGCGTCTGCTTCCAGAGCGGCGAGGACCTGACCAACGTCGGCGTGCTGGCGCTGCAGCAGGACCTCGTGACGCACAGCGTGCTGGGGCTGCCGCACGTCGAGCGCAACGGCCACCGCTACCTGCGCGGCCTCGACCACCTGCCGCCGGCGGTCGCGCAGCGGGCGCTCCGTGAGCACGGGGACCTCTACCGCCCGCTGGACGACGGCGCGGCGCTGCGCATCGACCGCGGCGAGGTCGCGGTCGGGTCCGTGCTCCGCAGCGCGGGCTTCGGCGCGGCGATCGAGGACTTCGGGGTCCCGACGGCGCTCGTCGCGGTCGCCTGACGTCGCCCTTGCAAGCTCGCGCGCGGGCCCAGACAGTCCCTTCGTGCGCGCGCAAGCTCCCGGACACTTCCGCTCTGCGACCGACTTCGCGGCGCACCTCCGTACGATCGACCCGGGCTGGCAGATCGACGCGGCGCTCGAGCCGGACGGACCGCTCGCGCAGCCGCTGCGCGTGCACGGCCGCGTCCTCGCGAACCGCTTCGCCTGTCATCCGATGGAGGGCTGGGACGGGACCTCGGACGGGCGGCCGACGGAGCTCACGCTGCGGCGGTGGGCGAACTTCGGCCGCAGCGGCGCGGCGCTGGTTTGGGGCGGCGAGGCCTTCGCCGTGCAGCGCGACGGCCGCGCCAACGGACGGCAGCTCTACCTGGACCCGCAGGTCGACGTCGCGGCGACGCTGGCGCAGCTGCTGGACGCGCTCCGCCAGGGCGCGGCGGCCTGCGGGGGCGGCGAGGAGCGCCCGTTCGTCGGCCTGCAGCTGACGCACAGCGGCCGGTTCGCGCGGCCGGACGGACCGCCCGCGCCGCTGCTCGCGCACCGCCACCCGCAGCTGGCGCAGAAGCACCCGCACACGGCGGCTGCGCCCGTGCTGACCGACGGCGAGCTCGAGGCGATCGGTGAGAACTACGTCCGCGCGGCGGCGCTGGCGCAGGCGGCCGGCTTCGACTTCGTGGACGTCAAGATGTGCCACGGCTACCTGCTGCACGAGCTGCTCTCGGCGCGGCAGCGCGCCGGCTGCTACGGCGGCGACTTCGCGGGCCGGACCCGGCTGTTCGAGCGCGTCGTCGCCGGGATCCGCAGCGCGTGCCCGGGCCTGCACGTCGGCGTCCGGGTCTCGTTGGCCGACACGATCCCCTACGAGAAGGACCCCGAGACGCGCCGCGGTCGACCGATGGCGTGCGACGGACCCTACACGCACGGCTTCGGGGTCGACCCCGACGACCCCGCCCGCTTCGACCTCGCCGAGCCGTTCGCGCTGCTGCGGCGCTTCGCGGAGCTCGGCGTCGAGCTGGTCAACGTCACCCTCGGCTCGCCCTACCACAACCCCCACCTGCAGCGCCCCGCGGCGTATCCGCCGAGCGACGGCTACCAGCCGCCCGCCGACCCGCTGGTGTTCGTCAAGCAGCACCTCGACGTGGTGCGCGCGGCCAAGCGCGCCTTCCCGGCGCTGACGTTCGTCGGCACCGGCTACACCTACCTGCAGGAGTGGGCGGCGCACTGCGGCCAGCGGGAGGTGCGCGACGGCCACGTCGACTTCGTCGGGCTCGGCCGCATGCTGCTCAGCTACCCGGAGCTGGCGCGCGACGTGCTCGCCGGCAGAGACGTGCAACGCAAGCGTATCTGCCGGACCTTCAGCGATTGCACCACGGGGCCGCGCAACGGCATGATCAGCGGGTGCTTCCCGCTCGACCCTCACTACAAGGCGATGCCCGAAGCGGCCAAGATCAAGCAACGGCGCGACGGCGCAAAGTAGGCAACCAGTGAGCGACCAACACGGCGGCGATCTCGACCAGGTCCGACAGGGGCTGCGCATGGCGGCGCCGCCCGATCCGGACAAGCTCGCCGCCGAGCGCCAGCTGCTGCAGGAGCTCGAGGGAGCGCCGTTGACCAAGCGGTGGGGCGGCTACCTGAAGTTCATCGGGCCTGGCTACCTGCAGAGCGCGATGACGCTCGGCAGCGGCACGGCCGCGAGCAGCCTCTTCGCCGGCGCGGTGTTCGGCTATGACCTGCTGTGGGTGGCGCCCGTGGGGATGCTGCTCGGTATCCTCGCGATGGGCGCGGTCTCGCACCAGACGCTGTCGACCGGCGAGCGCGTGCTGCCGGCGATGGCCAGGCACGCGCACCCGGTCGTCGCGTGGGGCTTCGCGCTGGCGGCGATGGTCGCGTCGATCGTCTGGCACTTCCCGCAGTACAACCTCGCGGCCGCCTCGCTGGTGGACGCCGCGGGCACGCTCGGCCTCGACGGGGTGCCGAAGATGGGGGCGAGCGCGTTCGTGCTGGTGTGGGCGGTGCTGCTGTCGACGATGTACGGCAAGAGCCCGCGGCTCGTGCGCGTCTACGAGCGGTTCCTCAAATACACGGTCTGGGGGATCGTCGTGATGCTGCTGTGGGTCTTGGTCAACACGGAGACCGACTGGGGCGGCGTTCTGGCGGGCTTCGTGCCGAACCTGCCCGAGGACCGCAACGGCTTCCGCAGCATCGACCTCGCCGTCGCGGGGATTGCCGCGGCGGTCGGCGTCAACATGCTCCTGCTCTACCCCTACAGCCTGCTCGCGCGCGGCTGGGGCCGTGAGCACCGGGGGCTGGCGCGGTTCGACCTCTTCGCGGGGATGCTGTTGCCCTACGCGCTGGCCAGCAGCCTGATGGTGATCGCGGCGGCCAACACGCTCGGGGACCTCGACATCCAGAAGTCGGCGGCCGTCGGCGAGATGGGGCGCGTGCTCGGCGAGGTCGTGGGCCCGGTGGCGGGCACGCTGATCTTCGACCTCGGGATGCTCGCGATGGCGCTGAGCACGATCACGCTGCACATGGTG
>JBMHDP010000062.1:0-5843 GCA_049889335.1 Planctomycetota bacterium | reverse complement strand
GCACCGCATCCTCAGCGTCGTCGGGACGCGCCCCGAGGCCATCAAGATGGCGCCGGTCGTGCGCGCGCTGCGCGAAGCGAGCTGGGCCGAAGCGCGCGTCCTGACGACCGGGCAGCACCGGGAGCTGGTCGACGACCAGCTGGCGTTCTTCGAGGTCACCTCGGACCGCGCGCTGGACGCCATGAGCCCGGGCGGAGGCCTCGCCGCGCGGACCGCGGCGCTGCTGGAGGCGCTCGACGAAGCGCTCGCAGCTGAGCGCCCCGACCTCGTGCTCGCGCAAGGCGACACCACGACCGTGCTCGCCGCGGCGCTCGCGTGCTGCTACCGACGCGTCCCGTTCGGGCACGTCGAAGCAGGGCTGCGCACCGGCGACCTCGACGCGCCGTTCCCCGAGGAGGCCAACCGCCTGTTGGCCGACCGGATCGCCGCGCTCTACTTCGCGCCGACGCAGCGGGCCAAGGACAACCTGCAGCGAGAAGGCGTCACCGAGCAGGTGTTCGTCACCGGCAACACGGTCATCGACGCGCTGCTCTGGACCCGCGCGCGGCTAGGGCTCGGCGGCGACCCTGCGCGCGGGGAGAAGCGCCGCGTCCTGGTCACGACGCACCGACGCGAGAACTTCGGCGCAGGCCTCGCCGGCATCCTGCGAGCGCTGCGGCGCCTAGCCGCGCGCGGCGACGTCGAGCTGCTGCTGCCGGTCCACCCGAACCCCGAGGTGCGCGACGCCGTCCGGCGCGAGCTCGCCGACGTCGACGCGGTCCAGCTCAGCGAACCACTCGACTACCCGGAGATGGTGCGGCAGCTGCACCGCTGCGACTTGGTCCTGACCGACTCCGGGGGCCTGCAGGAAGAGGCGCCCTCGCTCGGCAAGCCGGTGCTGGTGATGCGCGACGTCACCGAGCGACCAGAAGGCGTCACCGCCGGGACCGCGCGGCTGGTCGGCACCGACCCCGACGCGATCACCGGCGCCGTCGCACAGCTGCTCGACGATCCGCAGGCCTACGCCCAGATGGCCATGGTCCGCAGCCCCTACGGCGACGGCGACGCCGCCCAGCAGATCACCGCGCGCTGCCGCGCCTTCCTCGACGCCTGAACGCAGCAGGAGCCGACGCCATGCAACCGATCACGCCCGCGACCGTCGCCGAGCTCACGCTCGAGCTCGACTTGGACGCGCCCCCCGCGCGCGTCTGGGCTGCGCTGACGAGCGAGCTCGGGGCGTGGTGGCCCGACGCCTTCTACATGTGCCAGGGCCCAGGCCCGCGCGGCATGACGCTCGATGCGCGCCCGGGCGGGCTGATGGTCGAGGACGCCGGCGACGGCAACGGCATGGTCTGGGGCACGGTGCTGCACGTCGAACAGGAGCGGACCCTGGTGCTCTCCGGCTCCTACGGCAGCCCGCTGACCTGGGTCGGCAGCTGCGAGCTCGAGGCGCTGGGCGACGGCGCGCGGCTGCGCTTCACCGAACGCATGTTCGGCCGCGTCACCGCCGCCGAATTGGCCAGCAAGGACCACGGCTGGCGGTTCCTCTACGACGGCTGCATGCGCGCCCACGTAGAGGGCACGGCCCCACCCGACTGGCAGCCAGAGCCCGACGGCGAGCGCTGACGAGCAGGGCATCAGGGCCCGAACGGCGATTGGAATGCACCCCTAGGCCGCCTATCCTGTTTGCCCCAAACCATGACCTACGACGCCATCGTGATCGGTGCCGGCCCTGCCGGCTACGTCTGCGCCATCCGCTGCGCCCAGCTCGGGCTCAAGACCGCCGTGATCGAGAAGGAGAACTTCGGCGGCGTCTGCCTGAACGTCGGCTGCATCCCCAGCAAGGCTCTGATCGCCGCCAGCAAGCTGGTGCACAAGATCCAGACCGCGGACACGATGGGCATCAAGGCCAAGTACGAGGGCCTCGACGTCGACGCGCTGATCTCCTGGAAGGCCGGCATCGTCAACAAGCTGACTTCGGGCGTCGGCGGCCTGCTCAAGAACCACAAGATCGACACCTTCATGGGCGACGCCAAGGTCGCTGGTAAAGGCAAGGTCGAGGTCACCGGCAAGGACGGCAAGCAGACGCTCGAGACCAAGAACATCGTGGTCGCGGCCGGCAGCACGCCGATCGCGGTGCCCGGGTTCGACTTCGACGGCGAGCACGTCTGGTCCTCGACCGACGCGCTGAAGCCGACCAAGCTGCCCGAGCGCATGATCGTGATCGGCGGCGGCTACATCGGCCTCGAGCTCGGCCTCGTCTACCACAAGCTGGGCACCGAGGTGCGCGTGCTCGAATTCATGGACCGGGTGCTGCCGGGCATGGAGGCCGACCTCTCCAAGGAGATGGGCCGCTCGCTCAAGAAGAAGAAGATGCCGGTCCACCTGAAGACCAAGGCCGTCGGCTACAAGAAGACCAAGAAGGGCCTCGAGGTGACCGCCGAGGTCGACGGCAAGCCCCAGACCTTCGAGTGCGACGTCGTGCTGTCTTGCGTCGGCCGCTTCCCCAACGGCAAGGACCTCGGCCTCGAGTCGGCCGGCGTCGAGGTCACCGACCGCGGCTTCGTCAACGTCGACCACAAGCGCCAGACCAACGTGCCCGGCATCTATGCGATCGGCGACGTCGCCGGCCAGCCGATGCTGGCGCACAAGGGCTCGCACGAAGGCCTCGTCGCCGCCGCCGCCATCGCCGGCGACCCGGGCGCCGCCTACGACCCGGCCTGCATCCCCGCGGTGATCTTCACCGACCCCGAGATCGCGTCGGTCGGCCTGTCCGTCGAAGAGGCCAAGGAGGCGGGCTTCGACCCGGTCGAGGGCAAGTTCCCGTTCGCCGCGTCCGGCCGCGCCATGTCGCTCAACGAGACCGAGGGCTGGGCCAAGGTCGTCTCCGACAAGGCCACCGACAAGGTGCTCGGCGTGCACATGATCGGCCCGGAGGTCACCGAGTTGATCGCTGAGGGCGCGCTGGCGATCGAGATGGGCGCGACGGTCGGCGACCTCGCCGCGACCATCCACGCGCACCCGACGCTGCCCGAGGCGATGATGGAGGCCGCCGAGGCGGTGCACAGCATGGCCGTGCACATCTTCCAGAAGCCAACCTCGCGCTCGTAGAGCGCGAGGATCGGGGCGCAGCGCGCCCCGACAAGCGCTGCGGCCGTGCGCGCAGTGCACGAAGAGCAGCGCGCTCCGAGCCCTACCTACCGCCCCCTACTCCCCTGCGCCGAGGTAGCCGCGCACGCACTCCTGCGCGTCCTCGAAGTTGAAGCCGCCCACGCGCGCCTGCATGTCGGTCGCGACGCGTACGAACAGCCCGAGGCCGACCCGCAGCACGTCGTCCATGCGCTGCTGCGCGTAGCCGCGGACGCGCTCGACGTCCTCGCTCGACGCCGGCCCCGCCTCCCCGTCGAAGCCGTGCGCGACGGTCGCGACGTGCACGAACTGCTGCGCCGTCCACTCCTGGTCGCGGATGCGCTTGGGCTCGGCCATCCATACGGCGACCATGCCGCCCAGGACCTTGCGGTCGAGGTCGTCCAGCGGCGCGATCTGCGCGCGCACCTCTTCGGGGGTCGGCGCCTGCTTCATGCCAGCATGTTGCCGTCAGCGCGGCAGCGAACGCAAGCAGCCCACGAGCGCGAGCACGAGGAGCACGAGGCCGACCGGCACGAGCGCGATCCCGATGCCCGGATCGCCGCCGGCCCCGCCGAAGGCCCCGAGCAGGAAGCCGCCCGGCAGCGCGACCGAGGCGCCGAGCAGACACGCCGAGGACACCTTGGGCGCGGGGCTCGCGGCGGCCACCGTCGCGGCGAAGGCCACGTGCACGAGCGCGAGGAACGTGCCGTGCGCGTGCGCCAGACGCCACATCAAGCGCTGGGTCTCGTTGCCCACGGCGAGGTACCAGTCGACCTTGAAGCCGTGCATCGCCTCCAGCGCGCCGCCGAGCACGACGAAGACCAAGAGGCTCCCCCAGCCGAACCGGAGGTGTCTCGACTTCAGGCGCGCGGACTCGTCGGGGTTCGTCATTCGTGGATGAAGACCGGTCGGTCGTCGCGCCTGGCGTAGAGCTTCTGGAAGGCGGCCCGGTCGAGCCCGCGCGCGCGCATCAGCAGCGCGGACCGTGCGCCGCCGGTGTAGCGAGCTTGCCAGACGGTGGCGACCCGGTCCACGAACGGCTGCGCCGCCGCAGCGTCGGCGAGGTGGTCGTATCCCTTGAGCACGCCGCCGTAGCCGCCGACCGAGCGCAGCGAGCGCGCCGCGTTGAAGCGCACGACGTAGTAGGGATCGTCGAGCAGGCGAGCTAAGTACGGCGCCATCCACTCGGTCCCCGAAGCCGCCTGGGCGGGCGCCCAACCGAAGCTCCAGGCGGCGAGCATCCGGAGCCCCGCGTCGCCGGTCAGCAGCCACCGAACGGACGCCGCGACCTCGCGCTGCTCGGGGTCCAGCGCAGGCGCCGGCACGCCCCAGCCCTCGGCGAGGTGGTCGGCCGTCCAGCCGAGCGGGCGGTCGAGGTGACACTGGTTGCAGGCGTTGGGCCGACCGGTCTCGAGCTCGCTCTGCACGCTCGGGCTGGTGATCGCGTGGCTCCGGGACGCCTTCATGAGCCCGACCGAGGTGTGGCTCATGTGGCAGTTGTAGCAGTTGCTGCCCGAAGAGCCCGGCGCGTGGCGGGTGTGCGCCTGCAGCGCGGCGTCGGCCGCCAGCTCGTCGTGGCACTGCGTGCAGGCGACGTTGCCGCGCATGCCGCCGTGCAGCTGGTCGTCGCGCCACGCCGCGTCGACGCGCCCGTCCGCGCGGTGCATCCCGTGGCACGAGGTGCAGTCGATCTGTCGCGACGCGGCGCCGTGCTGGTCGCAGGGCGCGTCGCGCATGCCGCTGAACTCACGGCCCGACAGCCGCACCTGTCCGTCCGGCCAGAACGAGCTCGCGAAGAACTCGGGGCTCTGACGCAGCTGCTGGCGCAGCTCGGGCGCGTCGCCGTCGTCGGTGTCGATCACGAGGTGCGAGCTCTGCAGGTCGGCGCCGGGCAGGAACGGTGAGCCGTGGTCCCGCCAGGAGTCGAAGTGTCGCTCGCGCAGGATCCGGACCGAGTGGCAGTGCCCGCAGACCTCCGCCGACCGCGCCGGGCGCAGCGTCGCGGGGTTGACGATGGTGTCGTCCTCGCCCGCCGCGCGCTGCGCCAGCCGGCGGAGCGGGTTGCGATTGGCCGCGGCGTGGTCGGCGCCGGGCCCGTGGCACGCTTCGCAGCTGATCCCGAATTCGCCGACGTGCGTGGCGGTCCGGCCGATGTCGACGCGCGGCCGCGCGTCGGTCGTGTGGCACATCGCGCAGCTCTGATTCCACTTGCCGGGCTCCGGCGGGTCGCGCAGCTCGGGCGGCACGACGAACACCGAGGTGAGCGGGATCCAGAGCTCCTCCTCCAGCTTGAAGCAGACCGGCACCGGCGCCAGCTCGCGGCCTGCGCCAGTGGAGTACCAGAACACCTGCATGTGGTGCGAGCCGGTCAGCTGCACGATCGGCCGCTCGACCGGCCCGGGGCGCGCGCCGCCGCGCACGAACTTCGTCCACAGCTCGTCGCCGCGCCACTCGAGCAGCACCGACTCCCCGAACCAGTCGAGCTCCAGCCGGTCGAAGTCCGGGACGACGTTCTCCCGCCTCGCCGCCTGGGTCATCGTCCGGTGGAACGAACCGTGCCACGAAGCGTGTTCGCCGGGGTGGCACGATCGGCACGCCGCGGAGCCGACGTGGCCGTCGGCGAGCACCTCGAGCGGGCGGTCGTCCCGACGCGGGGCGCGGGCGGGCGCATAAATCGTGCAGAGCGCGACGCTGCCGACCACCACCACAGTGAGACCTTGCGTTGGACGTCGTCG
>JBMHDP010000061.1:0-2535 GCA_049889335.1 Planctomycetota bacterium | reverse complement strand
CTCGGGCTCCCACCGCGTCGTCGGCGTCGGCGGCGCGTGGTCGCGGCGCAGGATCATCCGGCCACCCGTGTGGAGTTCGACGCGCACGGCGTAGGGCGCCCGCAGCGCGGCCTCGGCGGTGAAGCGCAGGCGCAGCGTCGCGCGACCGGTGGTCGCGAGCGAGTCGGTGACGACCTCGGCCGACGCCTGAACCGGCACCGCGGACTGCGCGCCCAGCGAGCCAGCCAGCGAGCCAGCGAGCGAGCACGCGCCCAGCGCGCCCAGCGCGGCGATCCGACGTACTCTGCAGCGATACGAGGGCATAGGGAGCAGAGGCTATTCCATCCTGCCGCGGCGCGCACCGTGCGCCCGGCGCCTCCCGGCGCGGTATCCTGCAGCGATGCTCCCATGTCGTCTGGGCCTGTTCGTGTCAGGTTTGGCGCTGCTCTCGCTCTGCGGCGCCGCGGCCGCGCAGTCGGTCCGCGCCGCACCTCCCCGGCTGCTGGCAGCGTTCGATGCCACCGCCGGGACGCTGCAGCAGCTGGCCCTGTCCCGCGCGGACCGGGGCGCGGTCTCGTTCCAGGTCTCTCTAGGCGGCGTCCCGCTGCGGCTGACGCTGACGCGGCACGACGTCCGCGCGCCCGGCTTCGTGCTGCTCGAGCAGACGGCGGTCGGCCTGATCGAGCACCCGAGGCCGCCGTGCGTGACGTACCGCGGCGCCGTCACGGGCGCTCCGGGAGCGCGGGTCGCGGCGACGGTCGTCGACGGCGCCGTCGAGGCCACAATCCACCTGCCGGTCGGCGTGTCGGACGCCGGCCCCGAGACGTGGGTGATCCAGCCGGTTCAGCGCGTCGACCCGTCGGCGAGCCGGTCGCTGCACCTCGTCTCCCGCAGCCGCGACGCGGTCCCGACGAGCGGCTTCTGCGGGGTGTCTTCGAGCGGCATTCCGGGGGCGGGGTCCGCGACCGGCCAGCCGGACACCACGGCCCTCTGCGAGATCGCGATCGAGTGCGACCGTGACCACTACCTCGCGAACGGCAGCAGCGTCGTGCAGACGCAGAACGACGTAACGTCGATCCTCAACCAGGTGGACTTCCTGTTCGACCGCGACTGCAGCGTGAACTTCACGATCACGACGATCCTGGTGACGACGACGAGCGTCTACCCGGGCACGTATGCCACGCCGCTGCTGAACCAGTTCCAGTCTCAGTGGAACACGGTGCACGCGGGCATCCCGCGCGACGTGGCGCACCTGTTCACGGCGCGCCCCTTCACGACGCCGGTCTCCGGACTCGCGTTCGTCGGGACCGTATGCAGCCCGATGATCGCCTACGGTCTCTCGGAGACGAGCTTCTCCACCAACTTCAGCAGCCGCGTCGCGCTGACCGCGCACGAGCTCGGCCACAACTTCTCGGCGAACCACTGCGACAGCGCGCCGGCCTGCAACATCATGTGCTCGAGTATCGGCGGCTGCAGCGCGAACACGTCGGGGTTCACCGGACCGCCGGCGAGCGCGATCAGCAGCTACGCGTTCAGCGCGGCGTGCCTGCAGCTGCAGCTCACCGCGCCGGTCGTGACGGCCGTGCAGCCGGCGGTGGTGAGCGTGTTCGAGCCGGGGCTGGTGCAGCTGCAGGGCTCGGGGCTCTACGGCGCGACGAGCTACTCGGTCGGCGGGCAGCCGTTCACCAGCGGCTTCTCCGTCAGCGGCGACACCGCGATGAACATCACCGTGCCGGAGGCCACGAGCTTCGGCCCGGTCGACGTGACCGTCACGACGCCGCAGGGGACCAGCAACGTCGTGCAGCTGTCCTACGGCCCGACCCAACCGCCGAAGCTACGCACGACCCTGTGGATCCCGCCGACCGGCGGGACGGCGCAGGTCGAGTTCGCCGGCACGCCGGGCGACGCCTGGGTCCTGGTGCTCGGCCTGTCCAACGCGACGGTGCCGTTCTTCGGCTTCGACCTGCTGGCGAATCCGGTCGTGCTGACCCTCGGGACGTTTCAGGGCGTCGCGGGCCGCGAGGCGCTCGCGGTGCCCGTGCCCGCCGGGATCGGCTACGTGACGCTGTTCTCGCAAGTCGTGGCCGGGAGCCCCGCGGGCGCGGTGTCGGGCGTCTCCAACTTCTCGCTGACGATCGCGCAGTAGCGGCCGCCCGGCCGGACCTACTGCCAGTTCTCCCACTGCTCGTAGGCGTCGGCGAGCTCCGCCTTGAGCCGCGCTTCGTCCGCCTGCAGGTCCTTCATCTTCTGCGCGCTGGCGTAGTTCTCGGGCGCGAGCATCGCGGCCTGGACGGCCTCGACCTCGCCTTCGATCTCCATGATCCGGCGCTCGAGGCGCTCGAACAGCAGCGGGTTGCGGATCTTGCCGGTCTCGCGCGCGAGCCTCGGCGATGCCTCGACGGCGGCCGCCTCGGCGGCGCGCTCTTTCTTGGCGGCCTCGGCGGCGCGCGCCGCCGAGCGCTCCTCGGCCAGCACCCGCTGGCAGTGCTCGAGCCCCTGGTCGAACGTCCGCACCGCGCCGCCTTCGACCCAGAGCACCCGGTCGGCGACCTCCTC
>JBMHDP010000060.1:0-25897 GCA_049889335.1 Planctomycetota bacterium | reverse complement strand
CTCGCCGGGTTGTCCGCCCACAGCTGGACGTCGGACACGAGCCCTGGGGTCGGCGCGCTGGCCGTGGCCCCGCTCAGGGGGAGCGGCAGGGTGAAGCTCGGCGTCGGGTCGAAGTCGCCGCCCGGGCTGGCCCAGAGCACGCTCGGGTAGTCGCGGTGGAGCCACGTCGTCTCGCCTGCCACGGCAGCGCCGCCGCCGCCGCCCGCGCCCTGCGCGACGACCGCGCCCTCCAGCCACCCCGCGGTGACCCGGTGCGCGAACGCGACGCTCGGCTGGGTCGCCGAAGTCTGCTCGACTGTCAGCTCCAGCGACGCCGTCAGGATCGCGGCGCCCGGCGGGATCGCGCTGGCGACGTCGAACTGCAAGATCGCGCGCCGGCGCGAGCTCGCGCTGCCGCCGCTGCCGCCGCCGCTGTTGCGGCCGACGAAGATCCGCGTGCCGCTGCCGTTGGCGATCGAGCCCGTGGCGCTCTGGTAGAGCGTGGTGTCGCGCGCAGGCAGCAGCGTGACGGCGGTCTGGGCCGGGAGGCTGAGCGCCAGCGTGAAGCCGGCGAGGAGCGTGCGGGTCGACATCAGGGCGCTGTTGGGAGACGCGGCGGGAGCGCCGCCGCGGCCGGCGCGCTCGGAGCAGCGTACCACGCCGGGCAGAGGCTGCCTGCGACCTCGCGCGGCGAGCGGGGCGCCAGGCGCCGGGGCCTCGATGACACCGACGCTACACTGCGGTCCCATGCACGGATGGACCCAGGAGCTGCTCACCCACCTCGAGCGCAGCCGCGAGCAGCTGCTCGCGGCCGTCGCGGCCGTCCCTGAGCGCTCACGCGAGCGGAGCCCCGGCGCGGGCGCCTGGTCGGTCGCCAACGTGCTCGCGCACCTCGCGCGCACGGAGGGACAGGTCGCGGCGCTGCTGGAGAAGCGCTCCCGGCCGCTCCTGCAAGCGCGCGCCGGGGCATCGCGGCCGTCGTCAGACGGCTCGATCGTCGCCTGCTTCGACGGCGCGCCGGTGCTGGACCGCTCGGAGCCGCTGCAGGCGCCGGCTTTCGCGGCGCCAGATCTAAGCATGACGGCCGCGATCGCAGAACGCCGCCTCTCCCGCGCGCGCGCGCGCCTGACCTCCGTGGTCGTCCGGGGCGACGGCGTCGATCTCCGCCGCGCGCAGCAGGCGCACCACGTCTTCGGCGAGCTCGACTTCTACCAGTGGGTGCTGTTCGCGGGCTACCACGAGCAGCGCCACGCGGCGCAGGTCCTCGACGTCGCCGGCGCGCTGCGCGACGCGTGACTGCGTCCCCGGGCGCGGGTGGGTGCCTGTGAGCGGGGCAGGTCCGGTCGCGAGCGGCCGCTAGGCGTAGATGCCGCGCATCCGGGTGGTCTCGGCCACGCGGTCGACGCCCAGCATGTAGGCCGCGATGCGGTTGGACTCGCCGAAGCGCTGGGCCATGTCGACGGTCGCAGCGAACGAGTCGACCATGATGTGCTCCATGCGCTCTTCGACCTCCTTCTGGGTCCAGAAGAACGACATCCGGTTCTGGACCCACTCGAAGTAGCTCACGGTCACCCCGCCGGCGTTGGCGAGGATGTCCGGGACGACGAACACGCCCTTGTCGTCGAGGATCTTGTCCGCGTTGGCGGTCACCGGGCCGTTGGCGCCCTCGACGATGACCCGGGCGCGGATGCGCTCGGCGTTGCGGCTGGTGATGACGTTCTCCGTCGCTGCCGGCACGAGGATGTCGCACTCCAGCTCCATCAGCTCGCTGTTGGAGATGCGGTCCCCGCCGTCGAAACCGTCGAGCGTGCGGCGCTGCTTGAGGTGTTGGCGGATGCCGGCGAGGTCGAGGCCGTCCTTGTTGTAGAGGCCTCCCTGCACGTCGCTGATCGCGATGACCTTCACCCCGGTGCGCGCGAGCTGGAGCGCCGAGATCATGCCGACGTTGCCGGCACCCTGGATGACCGCGGTGCACTCCTTGGGGTTCATGCCCAGGTGCTTGAGGGCCTCGCGGGCGCAGAGCATGACGCCGCGCCCGGTCGCCTCGAAGCGCCCCATCGAGCCGCCCAGGGTGACTGGCTTGCCGGTGACGGCGGCCGGGAGGTAGCTCCGCTGGTGCATGGAGTAGGTGTCCATGAACCACGCCATGACCTGGCCGTCGGTGCCCATGTCGGGCGCGGGCACGTCGCGGTCGGGACCCAAGATGTCCATGATGCCGGTGACGTAGCGCCGCGTGACGCGCTCCAGCTCGCCCTTGGACATCTTGAAGGGGTCGCAGACCACCCCGCCCTTGCCACCGCCGAACGGGACGTTGACCACCGCGCACTTCCAGGTCATCCAGGCCGCGAGCGCCCGGACCTCGTCGCGGTTGACGTTCATCGCGAAGCGGATCCCGCCCTTGGCGGGCCCGCGTGAGGTCGAGTGCTGGACCCGGAACCCCTCGAACACCTGGACCGAGCCGTCGTCCATGACGACCGGCATGCTGATGGTGATCTCGCGCTCGCAGGTGCGCAGGATCGCGATCAGGTTGGGGTCGAGCCCGAGGCGCGCGGACGCGAGGTCGAGCCTCGCCTGCATCGCCTGATACGGGTTGTCTTCGCTTGCGACGTGCTGCTCGTTCATGCCTGGAGAGGGCGCTTGCATGGCAATGCGGCGTAAAGGACCGTAGGTAAAGTGAACCACGACGGCAACCGACCTGTGGTCGCAGAACGCGACGATCTGACGATCGTGGCGCACGAGCACGGCGAGGCGGTGCAGGGCCTGTGGCGCGGAAGCCTCGGCAGGACCGTTCGGTGCGTGCCGTCGCGGCGCGCGCTTTCTGCGACCCACCGAGGCGTCGAGCTATATGCGAAGCGCTACCGGACGCGGCGCGGCGCGGACCCCGAGTGGCGCTGGCTGGAGCGGCTCGCCCAGGCCGGCTTCGCCGTCCCCGCCAGGGTCGGGCGCGTGCGCGGGCGGCGCGGCAGCATGGTGGTCTGCGCAGCAGTCCCCGGGCGGTCCCTCGACGCGTGGGCGCTGACGGCGGCGCGCGAGGGGTGGCTCGACCGCTGGTTCCGATTCGTCGTCGGCGAGGTGGCGCCGCTGGCGCGCCGGCTGCACGACCGAGGCTGGGTGCACCGCGACCTCAACCTCCCGCACCTGTTCGCGGCGGACCCTCGGCGGCCTGGATCCCTCTCGTTGATCGACGTTGAGCGGGTGTTCTGTCCGCGCTGGCGGCTGCGGCGCTGGGTGGTGAAGGACCTCGCGGCGCTGCTCGCGTCCTGCCCGGTCGCCGTGCCGGATCGCGTCGCGGCCCGGTTCCTGCTTCGCTACTCCGCCGGGAAGCCGCGATCGCAGGTTCGTCGCCTCGCCAGGGAGGTGCGGGCGAAAGCGGCCCGGATCCGGGGGCGCGCGCCGCGCTACGGGTGAGCCGCCAGGCGCGGACGCGCCTCAGGCGACGGCGGCCTGCTGCGACGGGCGACGCCGTCGGCGCGCGGTGATCGCCACGCCTACGAGTCCGGTCCCGACGAGGAGGAACGTGCTGGGCTCCGGGACAGGCGCCGTGGAGTCGGGCTCAGCGCCTTGGTTGCCGCCTTGCGGCGTCGCCTCGGGGGGCGACGCGTCGTCGGTCGGCTGCACGAGAGATGGCTCGTGGCCTACGAGGCCCAACGGCTCGCTCGGAGCTGCCTGGCAGGGGCAGGTCACGAGCCAGAGCAGACTGGACGCGAAGAGAAGTGCGATGCGCACGAAAGAGAGGGGGGCTTCAGAGTGGGCGGAGGCTCGTCCGACGGCGCCGGACAAAAGTCTCCACATACGCAACCTAGCTACGTTGACGAATCTGGCAAGTGGGGTATCCGATTTAACCGGATCTTCTCTCTTGCTGTTTCGGTGCGCTTCAAAAGGACTTAGGATCCCGGCGCCTGGTCCCCGGGCGGCCGCCGGCAGCGCTCGCTGCGGGAGGAAAGTCCGGGCTCCTCAGGGCAAGGTGGTGGGTAACGCCCACCGTTCGCGAGAACAGGGAAAGTGCCACAGAGAACAGACCGCCGGACGCCCGTGAGCTCGCTCCCGGGGACGGCAAGGGTGAAACGGTGGGGTAAGAGCCCACCGCGCCCCGCGCGAGCGGGGCGGCACGGCAAACCCCACCTGGAGGAAGACCGAGTAGGAGGATCGCGCGGCCCGCGCTCAGGTCCTCGGGTAGGTCGTTGGCGGCCACCTGCGAGGGTGGTCCTAGAGAAATGGCCGTCACCGCCTTCGGGCGGCACCAGAACCCGGCTTACGGGGACCAGGCGCTTTCTTGCGCGCGCCGTGTGCGCGCGGTCTTCAGCGGCGCCCGAGCTCGTACCGGTAGCGCTCGAGGATCACGAGCGCCGCCACGCTGTCGGCGAAGTCCCGCCGCCGCTTGGCCTTCATCCCGCCGGACTTCAGCCGCTCGTGGGCTTCGTCGGTGGTGTGGCTCTCGTCGATCGTCGCGACCGGCAGCGACGTGGCGGCCTGCAGCCGCCGCACGAAGTCGGCGGTCCGCTGGGCGCGCTCGCCGACCCCGCCGTCGACCGTCAGCGGCATGCCTACGACGATCGCCTGCGCGTCGCGCTCGGCGCAGAGCGCGACCACCTGCCGCACGACCTCGTCCTGGTCCCGGCTGTCGATCCGCGGGAGCGGCACCGCGATGGCGCCGGTCCAGTCGGTGCCGGCCAGTCCGGTGCGCGCGTCGCCGAAGTCCACCGCCAGGATGCGCGAGCGCGGCGTCAGGCTCACAGCAGGTCCTCGCGGCCCGCGCCGCGCAGCCGCTCGACGACCTTCTTCAGCTCGTCGGCGCGGTCCTTGGGGCAGACCAGGACCGCGTCTCCGACGGCGGCTACGACCAGCCCGTCGACGCCGAACAGCGCGACCGTGCGCGCGCCCTCCGCGTAGACGACGTTGTCGGCGCTCTCCAGCAGCTCGGCGTGGGCGCCGCCGTGCAGCGACGCGTGGTTGCCCTGGGAGTCGCCCTCCAGGACGCGCGCCAGCGCGGGGAAGCTGCCGACGTCGTCCCAGAGCGCGGTGCACTCGACCACCGCGAGAGCGTCGGCCTTCTCCATGACGGCGAAGTCGATCGAGGTCCGCGGCGCGGCGCGGAACGCCGCGTGCAGCGCCGCCTCGTCGCCGCTCGTCAGCGCCGCCTGCATGGCCTGGACCGACGCGTCGAGCTCCGGGCAGTGACGCTGCATCTGGGCGCGCATCGCCCGGACCGAGAAGACCACCACGCCCGTGTTCCACCAGAAGCGGCCCGCCGCGACGAACCCGGCCGCGGTCTCGGCGTCCGGCTTCTCCCGGAACCCGGCGGCCGCGAAGCCGCGCGGGGTGCGCTCGTCGAGCGGCCCCCCGAGCTCGATGTAGCCGTAGCCGGTCGCGGGGAAGCTCGGCGGCACCCCGAAGGTCACGAGCGTCTGGTCGTCGGCGGCGATCGCCGCGCCGCGCGCGAGCATGCGGGCGAACTCGGTCGCGGGCTCGATCACCTGGTCCGCCGGCAGGATCACCAGGGTGGCGTCCGGGTCCGTCGACGCGACCTGCGCGAGCGCGAGGCCGACGCACGGCGCCGTGTCTCGGGCCTCTGGCTCGACCACGACCTGCTCGGCCGGGAAGCCCGGCAGCAGCGCGAGGATCGCGTCGCGCTGGTCGGCGTTGGTGACGATCCAGGTTCGCTCGGGAGGGCAGCTCGAAGCGACCCGGTCCACCGCCGCCCGGATCATCGGCGCCCCGTCGGACAGCGGCAGCAGCTGCTTGGGTCGGGTCCTGCGGCTCGCCGGCCAGAAGCGCGTGCCCGATCCCCCGGCCATGATCACGGCGTGCATCGACGACATGCGCGCAAGCATCCTGCCTGCGCGGCTCCGGCTCAACCGTCCGGTCGCGGGGAGCCCCGCCGGTCGCGGAGCGCGGGGCGTTTGCCGCGAGCCGTCGGCCTAGAAGCCGACGCGGACCCGCATGCCCTTGGTCAGCGAGAACGTCTGCAGGCCGAAGCTCTGGCCGAACGGATCGAACACGACGCCGCCCGCGAAGAGCGCGAAGCCCGGCACCGACGGGTTGGCCGGCAGCGGCAGCGACGTCGTGAGGCTGCCGGCCCCGCTGACGAGGCCGGCCGAGATGTCGAGCAGCGTCAGCAGGTTGACCTGCGGCAGGCAGGGGCCCGGGTTGCTGGACGGCAGGGCGCTGAGCAGCACGAGCCCGAACGTGAACGGTCGCGCGTTGCTCAGCTCGAAGCCGAACGTCGCGTTGGGCTGCGTCGGCGCGGGGTGGCCGGTGACGTCGAGGTGGGGGATGCGTTCGCCGGTGCCCGCGCAGCCGGCGCCGTAGTGGTCGATCCGCGCTTGGGGTTCGGCGAGGATCATGACGATGTTGCCCGTGACCTCGGCGCAGACGAGGTCCTGGAAGCCGTCGCCGTTGAAGTCACCGAAGTCGATCCCGGTAGGCGCCGAGATCAGTCCGGTGATGCCGCCGTCGCCGAAGCCGACCTGGGAGCGGAAGGTCCCGTAGACGTTGACGCCGGTCGAGCCCGACGCGATCGAGGCCGCGTCGCCGAACTTGCGCCCGAGCAGCTCGTCGCGGTCGAGGTCGCCGGTGGCGACCGTCCGCACGGGCGCGTCGGCCACGCTGGTCGACTGGCGGAAGGCTGCGTCGCCGAGGTTCTCGAAGGTCGTCACCGATCCTGTCGCGGGCACGCCCAGGCTGCCGAACGAGCCGAAGCCCGCGACCAGGTCGTCGTCCAGGTCCCCGTCCAGGTCGCTCGCGTCGATGCTCTGCGGGTTGGACTCCGTGGCGATCGGCGCGCGAGGCGTGAAGCCGCCAGCGCCGTCCCCGATCAAGATGTGGAGCGCGCCGCCGGTCGCGTCGCCTTCGAGGAGCGCGAGGTCGGTGTCGCCGTCTCCGCCGAACTGACCGGCGACGACCGCCTTGATCGGACGCGTGTAGGTGCCGGGGAGGGTCGTCTGGGTGAACGAGCCGCCGCCGTTGTTCTGCAGCAGGTAGACCCCGCCGTTGGCGCCGCTGACCACCAGGTCGTCGCCGCTCGGGTTGCCGAGGTCGGCCGTGGCGAGGTCCGAGGGGATCCCGAGGCCCGGCACGGCGAACTGAGAGAAGAGCGCGAAGCTGCCGACGCCGTTGTTGCGGTAGACGTAGACCGTGCTCTGCAGGGTGAGCCCGTCGCCGGCGATCAGCGCGACGTCGACGCCGCCCAGTCCGTTGAACTCACCGGCGTCGATCGCCACCGGGGTCGCGGTGGGCGTGCCCGGCGACACGGTCGTGGTCAGGAAGCCGCTGCTGCCGGTGTTGATCCCGACGGTGATCGCCGCGCCCACGTCCGCCGTGACGAAGTCGTCGCCGTTCGCGCCGTCGACGTCGGCGGTCACGACGGCGACCGGCGTGTTGGGGCCGACCGTGTTGATGGTGCCGCCAGCGAGCAGGTCGACGCCGTTGCGCGCCGCGGCGTCGAAGTTGCCGCCGCCGCCCGGGATCGGGTGCAGGCCGGCGCCGCTGTAGGTGCCGTAGGTGTTCCCTTGCCAGACGTGGCCGGCGCGGTTGTCCCAGACCGTGTCGCCTAGCGCGCCCGAGCGCAGGTGGAACTTGTTGTCGAGCACCTGCGCGAAGTTGAGCGTGTCGATCGCGATCGCCGTCTCGGCGCCGTGGATCTCGTTCTCGCGGATGATCGCCGAGGCGGTGTTGCCCGGCTGGGTCTGCACGCAGTGGATGCCCTGCTCACAGTTGCCGATGTGGCAGTCGTCGATCACCAGCACGTTGTCCGTGTCGTAGGCGACGATCGCCGTGGCGGCGTAGGTCGCCGGCGAGTAGTAGAGGTCGCCGAAGCTGGTGCCGCGGATCAGACCCGTCGAGTCGTAGCTGACCTGCACGCCGAGCTGCGCGGGCAGGCCCGCGCCGAGGTGGCCGGCGCCGCGCACGTAGCTCTCGCTGAGCTCGAGCGTCGCGTTGAAGAAGGTCACGACGCCGGCCTTGCCGAAGTCGTGGATGCCGCAGTCGCGCACCTCGACCACGCACGGGTCGGCCAGGTTGTCGCCGCGCACGACGATCCCGACGGGGCCCTGGCTGGCGTTGAGCGGGTTGGCGCGGCAGTTGCGCACGACGCAGTCCTCGACGTCGCCGTCGGCGCCGTTCCGGTAGACGAGGCCGGCGAGGTAGCCGCTCGGCGGGACCTGGAAGTTGCCGTCGAAGGTGATGCCGCGGAACCGCACCTGGGCGCTGCCCTCGACCAGGACGACGGGGCGTTGCTCGGTCGGGACCGGGCTGCCGGGGAAGCCGCGGTCGATGTTGACCGTCAGGGTCGAGTGGGCCTGGATCACGGTCTGGTCGGCGCCCGCGCCGATCAAGATGACGTTCTTGTCGCCGAGGACCACGACGCCTTGCTCGTCGCCGAACGTCGCCGCCGCGAGGCGGATCACGTCCCCCGAGGCCGCGACCGAGTTGGCGAAGTTGATCGTCTGGAAGGCGGAGCCGGGCCCGGCGGCCGTGCCCGCGTTGGCGTCGCTGCCTGTCGGGTCGACATACCAGGTTGTCTGCGCAGCGAGGGAGGCGACCAGCACCGGGGCGGTGCACATCAAGGACAGAGGGCGCATGGGTGGGGCGACGGTTGCGGATTCGAGGGTGAGAAATCTCGTCACGCAGCGGACGGATACAAATCCGGCCGCGGCTGACTCTCCGATAGCACCGTAGAATGAATGCCGTTCGCGCCGAACGCAAGGATGACGGGGCGGCGCCGACGGGTTGTTTCAAGCTTTCACAGATGTCCCAGTTTTCGGGGCGCCGAATACGTCAGCGGCGCGCCGTCTCCGACGCTCGCGTCAGCGGCGGGCGCCGGCGAGCTGGACGAGCATGTCCAGGTAGCGCCGCGCCAGCACGTCCACGTCGAACTTCGGCGTCATCTGGGCGCGTCCCGCGGCGCCGAGCGCGGCGCGGAGGCGCGGATCGTCGGCGAGGCGCTCGCAGGCGGCGGCGAGGGCCTCGTCGTCTTCGGGAGGGAACGTCACGCCGGCGCCCGTCTGCTCCAGCAGCGCCGCTGCCTCGCCGGCGACGCCCAGCAGGATCGGCCGCCCGGTCGCAGCAGCCTCGAACATCTTGGACGGCAGCACGGTCTCGAACAGGGGAGCAGCGCGGAGGTGCACGAGGCAGACGTCGACCGTCGCGAGCACCGCCGGCATCCGCCTCTTGGGCAGCAGCCCGGTGAAGGTGACCATGCCGGCGGCCTGCTCCTCGGCGCGCTGCGCGAGGGCGTCCCACTCGGCGCCGTCGCCCACGACCACGAAGTGGATGTCCTCTCGCCCGCGCGCCCGGAGCCGCGCTGCGGCGCGCGGCACGACGTCCAGGCCCGCTGCCATGCCGACCGTGCCGATGTAGGCGAAGGTGGTCTTGCCCACCCAGCCGTGCTGCGCGCGCAGGTCGGCGTCGGGCTGCGCGGCCGCGAAGGTCGCCGGGTCGACGCCGTTGGTGACGACGGCGATCTTGTCGTCGGGCACGCCCCGCTCGACGAGCTTGCGCTTGTAGCCGTCGCCCACGGCGACGATTCGCTGGGCCCGGCGGTACATCCAGCGCTCCAGCCGCTCGAGCCCGCGCAGCAGCAGGCTCTTCTTCATGGCGCCGACGGTCGCGATGCTCTCGGGCCAGAGGTCGCGCACTTCGAGCACGAACGTCCAGCGGCGCAGCACCCGCAGCAGCGCGCCCGCGACGCCGCAAAACATCTGTGGAGACGTGGCGATGACGACGTCGGGGCTGCGGCGGAGCGCGGCGGCCAGCACGGCGCTCAGCATGTAGGTCGCGTAGTTGAGGATCCGCTTGAAGGTGCCTGCGTTGGCCGCGAGGAGCGTCCAGACCCGGATGACCTCGATCCCGTCGACCTGCTCGCGCTGCCAGAGGCGGTTGCGGTAGCCGTCGTAGACCTTTCCTGTCGGTACGTTGGGCGCGCACGTGATCACCGTCACGTCGTGTCCGGCGTCGACCCACCTTCGGCAGAACTGGTGCACGCGCGTCGCCGGCGCGTTGCCTTCGGGCGGGAAATAGTGGGTCAGGAAGAGGACGCGCATGGGGAGGGCAGGCCGCGGGCGCTCGCGCCTCCTAGCTTGCGCGAGCCTGCGCGGATCGGCAACCGGGGGCGGGCCGCTCAGGCCGTGCGGCAGAGCTCGACGCGGCCGCGCGTCGGCGCGGCGCCGAGGTCCAGCACCAGCTGCCGGGTCTCGTGCCTGGCGCCGATGTCCGGGCACCACCAGTGCTCCTGGACCCGCACGCGGGCATCCGTCGTCGCGACCACGCGGACGGGCCCGGCGCGCACGGCGAAGCCGCCGGACGTGAGCTCGACGTCGCAGTCGGGGTGCAGCAGCAGCCGCGCCTCGACCGGCTGGCCCGCGCCGCCGACAACCTCGTCCTCGATTACGAGTCGCCCCGGCGACGCCGCGAACCGACGGCGGTGCACGGGCCGACCCGTGAGGTGTCGGAAGCCGTCGTGGCTGCCGACCAGCTCGAACCCTCGGCCGTGCGGCTGGAACTGTCGTCGCCGGACGCGGGCGCGCCGCCCGACGCGGAACGAAGACCAGAAGTCACACTGGTCGGCGCCGGCGATCGTGACCGTGTTGTGGCTGGCGGTCGCCCGAGATCGCGCCCGCCACGCGCCGGGGCTGTACTCGTAGACGCCGAAGTCGACCAGGACGCGGCGGCCGCCGACGCTCCACTCGCACGCCAGCAGGTCGCCGTGGCCATGCGCGGGCAGGTGGTCGGGACCGATCGGGCCGCAGTCGACGACCAGCAGCTCACCCTCGCCGCGCAGGCCGAAATAGCCGGCGTCGGGGTAGGCGAACACGGGCCGCGCCGCCGGCGGCGAGCCGCCGAAGTCCTCGAACAGGCGGAGCACTGCCGCTGCGGCGGGCGCCTTGGTGAGGCCGCCGTCGTTGAACAGGCTGGGGCCGCCGTCGGGGTGGGTCAGCTCGACGAGCGGGCGGGCTGCGTCGTGGAGCTTGCGCCAGAGGCGCTCGCGGAGGGGGCCGTCGGGGAGCGCGCGGTGGCACTCCAGCAGGTCGAGGAAGACGAGCGCGTGGTAGGAAGGGCTCCGCTCGTAGTGCAGCCCGTCGGCGAGCACCTGCTCGTCGAGCTCCCGCGCGAGCTGCGCGCGGCCGAGGCGGGCCCAGCGGTCGGCCGCCCCCCCTTCGAAGAACCGACTCCCGGCCAGCAGCGCCGTGAGGTCCTTGAGGAGGTGGTTGCCGCCGAGGTCGCGCTCCAGGTGCCGCTCCAGGAAGCCCAGCTGGTGCGCGGTCTCTGCGGCGATGGCGGCCCGCGCTTCGGGCCGCAGGCGGTCGCCGCGCCGTCGGAGCTCGCGCATCCAGTTCATGCATCGGATCGCGAGGCCGTAGGCGTTCCAGCTGGTGCGCCACGGTCGTCGGCCCGTCGGCGCGCCGTTCTGCTCGATCCAGTCGAGCGAGAACGCGGCGAAGTCCTCGTCGTCGAGCGCGTGCAGCCAGTCCAGGTAGTGCACCTCCAGCTCAGCCAACGGTCGGCTGACCTCCATCGTCGGGACGTCCCAGTCGAACGGCAGCCGCAGGGGCGCGTGCTGCTCCAGCAACACCAGCGCGCGGTCGGCTCCTTCGCCGCAGACGGCGCCGTGTCCGGCGGGCTCGAGCGGCGCGTATGCGTCCGCTCGTAAGGTTGACGGGGCGCGCGGTCGCCGCGCACGCGCCGCCACGAATCCGCCGCGCCGGAGCAGCTCGAGCCGCGCGCGGTGCCACAGCTGGCTGGGGCGCGTGTGCCGGAGCGTCGCGGCCAGCTGCGCTACTTGACGGATCCCCATGATATGAGACAGTTTGGCTCGAAGAAGCTCGGCGCGCGACCGCGCGCGAGAGTCCCCGTCGTCTCTGCGTCTGCGCGCCTGCCCCGTGAAGCAGATCCTCCAATCCTACCGCACCGGCGAGCTCTGGCTCGCGGATGTGCCGGCGCCGCGGTTGGGGCCGGAGGCGGTGCTGGTCGCGACCGCCTGCTCGGTCGTGTCGCCAGGCACCGAGAAGATGATCCTGGATCTCGCGCAGAAGTCGCTGCTGGCGAAGGCGCGCGCGCGGCCGGACCTGGTCCGGAAGGTGCTCCAGAAGATCCGGTCGGAGGGGTTGGGCTCGGCGCTGCAGAAGACGTTCGCCAAGCTCGACACCCCGATCCCGCTCGGCTACTCGGCCGCCGGGACGGTGCTCGCGTGCGGTGACCACGTGCACGAGCTGCGACCGGGCGACCGCGTGGCGTGTGGCGGAGCGGGCTACGCGAGCCACGCCGAAGTGCTGGCGGTGCCGCGCAACCTGTGCGCGAAGATCCCCGACGGCGTCTCGTTCGAGGACGCCGCGTTCGCCACCATCGGGGCGATCGCGATGCAGGGCGTGCGGCAGGCGGACCTGCGGCTCGGAGAGCGCGCCGTCGTGGTCGGGCTCGGCCTGCTCGGCCTGCTGACCGTGCAGCTGTTGCGAGCCAGCGGGTGCCGCGTGCTGGGCGTCGACCTGGACCCGGCGCGCGCCGCGCTCGCCGCCGAGCTGGGCGCCGACGCCGTCGCGACGACGGACGCGGTCGAGCAGGCGCTGCACCTGAGCGAGGGGCGCGGCGCCGACGCGGTGCTGCTCACCGCCGCGACTTCGTCCAACGGCCCGATCGAGGCCGCGCCCGACATGCTGCGCCACCGCGGCCGCGTCGTGGTCGTCGGCAGCGTCGGGCTCCAGGTGCCGCGGGATCCCTTCTACAAGAAGGAGCTCGAGCTCCGCCTGAGCATGTCGTACGGCCCGGGCCGCTATGACCCCGACTACGAGGAGCGCGGTCGCGAGTACCCCATCGGGCACGTCCGCTGGACCGAGCAGCGCAACCTCGCGGCGTTCGTCGAGCTGGTCGGTCAAGCGGCGGTGACGCCGCAGCGCTTGATCACGCACCGCTATCCGATCGACCAGGGGCTCGCCGCCTACGAGACGCTCCAGGACGCGGCGGCCAAGCCCATGGGCATCCTGCTGTCCTACCCGCACGCCGGGCAAGTCGCGCGCGCGGCGGTCCATGCCCCTCGCGTCGCGTTGTCGGGCGGCGCGAGCGTCGCGGCGGCAGGAGGGCTGCGCTTCGGCGTGCTCGGCGCGGGCGGCTACGCCAAGGGCGTGCTGCTGCCGGCGCTGGCCAAGCTGCCGGGCGCTGCGATGGCGACGCTCTGCACGGCGAGCGGCTCGAGCGCGAGCGAGGCCGGCAAGAAGTTCGGCTTCGGCCACGCGACGACGTCGGCGGACGAGGTCTTCGGAGACCCCGCGATCGACGCTGTCGTGATCGCGACGCGCCACGACTCGCACGCGGCCTACGTCTGCGAGGCGTTGCGGCAGGGCAAGCACGTGCTCGTCGAGAAGCCGCTGTGCCTGCGCCGCGCGGAGCTGGCGGAGGTCGAGGCGGTCCTCGCCGCGCTCGGTGATGCGCGGCCGGTCCTCACGGTCGGCTTCAACCGTCGCTTCTCGCCGCACACGGCGGCGCTGCGGTCCTGTTTCGCCGATCGCACGACGCCGTTGGTGATCGACTACCGCGTCCAGGCAGGCCGCATCCCGGACGAACACTGGGTGCACGACCCCACAGAGGGCGGGGGGCGACTGCTCGGCGAGTGCTGCCACTTCGTCGACTGGTGCCGCGCCATTGTCGGCGCGCCGATCCGCGCCGTGCGCGCGCTGGGTGCAGCCGGGACCAGCCTCGAGCACCCGACGAGTGACGCGGCCGTGCTCTCTCTCCTGTTCGAAGACGGCTCGCTCGCGTCGATCACCTACGCGACCGACGGGCACCGCGCGGTGCCCAAGGAGCGGGTGGAGGTGCACGGCGGCGGCGTCAGCGCCGTGATCGACGACTGGCGGAGCGCGCAGTGGTTCGGCCACAGCGGCCCGAAGGGCGCGCGCGGCCAGCAGAAGGGCGTGCCCGAGATGCTGGCGGCGTTCGCCGCCGCCGCGCGGGGTGGTGGCGAGCCGATCCCCGTCGACGAGCTGCTGGAGGTCCAGCGCGCGCTGCTCGACGCGCACGCGGCGCTGCGGGGTGTCTGGGCTGACGTCGCGGGGGGCGAGGCCTAGCCGTGGCTCGCCTCCGCGCCCTCTCGCTCGTGCGCCGCGTCTACGCCCTGGTGCGCGGCGTCGGGCGCAAGCGCCTCGTGGTCGCGGTCGTGATGGTCGTTGCGCAGGGTGTCGCGCAGGTCGTCGGCGTGACCTCGATCTTCCCGTTCCTGCAGATCGCGACCGATCCGGCCGGCTTCCGAGGGTCGCGCCTGGCGGCGTGGCTGCCGGTCGCCGGCTGGTCCGATCGCGAGCTGCTGCTGGGCAGCGGTCTGACCTGCATCGGCCTGCTGTTCACCTCGAACATGATCTCGTTGGCGGCGATCGTTACGCGCGCCCAATACGTGCAGGGGGTCGCGACGCACCTCCGGAAGCGTCTTGTCCGAGACGTGCTGGCGCAGCCGTATTCGTTCTTTCTGGAGACGAACAGCAGCGAGGTCTATCAGCGGGTCCAGGTCGAGGTGCAGCAGTTCGCCGCGCAGATCCTGATGCCGCTGCTGAACCTCTGCGCGTCGGGGCTGACGGTCGGCCTCCTGCTCACGACGATCACCGTCGCGCAGCCCCTGGCTGCGCTGGTCGCGGTCGCGGGCGTCGTGGTGTTCTACGCGGCGATCTTCTGGTTCGTGCGGCCGCGCGCGCGACGCGTCGGCGAGGACGTGCGGGCGCACAGCAAGGCGATGATCCGCACGCTCCAGGAGGTGCTGGGCAGCGTCAAGACCGTGCTGGCGTTCGACAAGGCCCGCTTCTTCGCCGGTCGGTACGCTCGCGCGAGCGACGCCATGGCGTCGCGCATGCCCTGGGTTCAGGTCTACGGCGCGTTCCCGAAATTCTTCCTCGAGCCGCTGGGGCTCGGCGGACTCGTCGCGCTGATGGTCGCCGCGGCCCTCTCCGAGGGCGCGTTCGCGCAGGCCCTGCCGAGCCTCGGCGTGCTCGCGCTCAGCGCCTACCGGCTGTTGCCCGAGGCGCAGAAGCTCTATGCGCAGGCCACGTCGGCCACGACCTACGGGCACGTCGTCGCCAAGGTGGAGCGGCGAGGGTTCGCGATGCACGCGCTTCCTTCGGCTGAGGGCGAGGTCCGCGCGCTGCCGTTCGAAGACGACATCTCGTTCGAAGACGTCTCGTTCACGTATCCCGGCGCGTCGTCGCCCGTCATGCAGCACGTGCGCGCGACGATCCCCAAGAACGCGGCCGTCGGCATCGCGGGGCCGTCGGGCAGCGGCAAGTCGACGTTCGTCGATTTGCTCCTAGGTCTGCATCAGCCGACTGGGGGGAGCGTACGGATTGACGGCGTGCCGCTGACCGACGCGAACCTCAAGGCGTGGCGCCAGCTCGCCGCGTACGTGCCGCAGGAGGTCCCCCTGTTCGACGACACGCTGTCCGCGAACATCGCGTTCGGCGTCGCCCCCGAAGACGTCGACCGCCGGCTGCTCCGGGAGGTGGCCGCGGCCGCGCAGCTGCTGGAATTCGTCGAGCGCGAGCTCCCGCGAGGCTTCGAGACGGTGGTCGGGGAGCGCGGCGCGCGGCTGAGCGGCGGGCAGCGACAGCGGGTCGGCCTCGCCCGAGCGCTCTATCGACGGCCGGAGGTGCTGATCCTCGACGAAGCCACCAGCGCGCTGGACTCCGCGACCGAGGGCATGGTCATGCAGGCGCTGCGCGATCTCCACGGCACGCTGACGATGGTGGTCATCGCCCACCGGACGGACACCCTCAAGATGTGCGATCTGCGGCTGGAGTTTCCCCTCGCGCCGCGGGTCCAGACGGGCGTGGAGGACTGAGCGAGTCGGGCGCCGCGTCGCCGGACTGCGGCGCGCGCTGCCGCGCCTCCATCACCTTGGCGTCGGTGATCGCCTCGTGGCAGGCTCGCAGCAAGCAGAAGCGGTAGCCCGCGGCGCCGTCGAGGAAGCCGCACCGCGCGACATAGAGCCAAAGGAACGTGAACAGCGGCTTCGCCGGCAGCGACAGGTAGAGCCGCTTGAGCGCCTTGCGGCGCCGCAACGGGTCGCGCGCGAAGGCGTCTCGAAGGGGCGCGGGTGAGGCCGCGCCGCGCACGCGGCGCAGCGCGTTCCAGGTCGAGAACTGGTTTTGCTTGGCGATCCAGAACGCGACGTCCTCGCGAGATTCGTGCAGGAGCAGCTCCTGGAGCCTCTGCGTGGCGCCCTCGACGACGATGTTCTCGTGCACCTCGTTGTCCCAGCCGCCCTCGCCGCGCATCCCGAGGTCCTCGTATTCGCCGCGGCCCTTGCGGAAGAGGCGCAGCATCCAGCCGTGGCGCCAGCACCACCTCATCCAGCGGCCCAGGAACACGAACTTCCAGCGCACGTAGTAGCCGTCTGCCTCGGGGTGCGCGACGGCAGCGGCGATCTCGCGCGCGAGGGCTTCGGAGACGCGCTCGTCGGCGTCGACGATCAGGAGCCACTCGTGCCGGTGGGGCAGGTTTCGGATGGCCCAGTTTTTCTTCTTGGGCCAGCCGCCGTCGTAGTCGAAGGGGACGAGCTGCGCGCCGAGCTCGGCTGCGATCGCGCTTGTCCGGTCCGTGCTGCGGGAATCCACTACGAAGACCTCGCTCGCCCACTGCAGCGACGCGAGGCACTCGCGGAGGTTCCTCTCCTCGTTCTTGGTCGGCACGATGACCGAGACTGGCACCGAGCGCGGCGCGGGGGAGCTGGGGGGCGTCATGCGCATGCCTCCGACGGCTGCGGGCGGAACGAGGCTTTACGCGAGGGCATGAGCGCTCCCTCGCGCGGCGGTTGCATCCTCTCGCAGTCCTGCTGGCCAAGCTGCCGAACGCGTCACGGACGCCGACCCGTAGAAGAGCAGGAGGCTCTTGATCCAGAACCAGGTCGCGGCCGGGTTGCCGATCGTCAGCAGGCCGTCGTGGGTGATGGTGTCGAGCGCGTCTACGATCCACGACAGAAAGCACGCGATCAGGAGGGGCTGGTTTGCCCGAGTCGGGCCGGAGAGGAGCGCGGCGCCCCGCCAGCCGACGACCGCCAGGAAGGAAGCCAGCATCAGGGTGGGCACGACGCCGAGGTCGTAGAGCAGCGAGAGGAACTCGTTGTGGGTGTGGACTTGCGCGCTCCTGCCGGCTTCGAGGGTCCAGGTCATGGCGCCGCCGACCGCGAAGTAGCGCACGGTCCCGTAGCCGTGGCCGATCCAGGGGCTGTCCCAGAGCTCCGTGAGGATGCGCTCCCACCGCCCCGTGCGCGTCCGGAGGAGCTCTTCGGCGGACGAGATGCGGAAGAACTCGAGCGTCGCGTCGTTCGCGAGCGCTGCCCACACACCCGCCGCGAGGACGGCGCAGAGCGCCAACGCGCCGGCGAGGCGCGCGCCTCGGAGTCCCCGCAGGAAGACTAGGTAGGCGACGGGGGTGACCAGCACCCCGCCCAGCAGTCCGGTGCGGCTGCGCGTGAGGACCAGCAGGTACAGCGCCCCCGCCGTCAGGGTCATCCAGGCGGCGCGTCTCCACCCGCAGGCGCGGCTCGCGAGCAGCAAGGTGAAGGGCACGGCATAGGCGAGCTGGTGCGCGGTCCCCGTCGCGCGGTGTACGCCCTGGAAGCGGCCGCCGAACGTCGATCCGGGGATCAGCGCGTAGGCGCCGATCGCCAGCGCGACCTGCACTCCGATCATGACGAGCAGGCACCGCGTGACGCGCGCGACGCCGTCGGGCTCCCACAGGAGGCTGCGGACGCCGAGGAAGACCCCCACATACATGGGGACCAGCGCGATCGCCCGCAGGAGGGAGTAGTCGGGGAGCTCGGAGTAGACCGTGGACGCCAGCGCCCACGCGATCAATAGCAGCGGCAGCGCGACCATCGAGTCGACCGTGCGCCGGCGCGCCCGCCACAGCCACCACAGCCCCAAGGCGCCGAACGCGCAGCCTGCGACCCAGCGAAACCTGAGCGGGCTGACCCCGAGCACCGACGCGGAGCCGAGGCCGCAGTAGATCGCCCACAGGTGGAGCGGGAGGAACGGTCGATGGCGCCGCCAGTACGGACACGCGGCGAGCGCCGCGAGGATCACCAGGACGACATAGAGCGAGAACACGGCGCGGTGCCTCGTCCCCTACGAGGCGTCCTCGGACGGACTCGCGGCCTCCGGGGTGGGCGCGTCGCCGCGGCGCGGCAGCGACACCGCCGGCTCGCGGGCCGTGCTGCTGGATCCGCTGTTGCGCACCCGCACCTCGGGGGTCGCGCTGGTCTCGCTGCCGTAGCCGCCGTAGCCGCCGTAGCCGCCGTAGCCGCCGTAGCCGCCGTAGCCGTAGCCGTAGCCGTAGCCGCGGTCTCTCGACGTGTTGTTGATCGCGACGCCGAGCACGGTGGCGTTCGACTGTGCGAGCGCGCTGGCTGCGCCGACCCCGTTGCCGCGGGTCGTCTTGCCGATGCTGACCACGAGCACGGTCGCGCTGCACTTGGCGGCGAGGATGCGGGCGTCGGCGACCGGGAGAAGCGGCGGCGAGTCGACGATCACGTGGTCGTAGCGGTCGCCAGCCTGTTGGAGCAGCTCCGCGAAAGCCTCGCTGTTGAGGATCTCGGTCGGGTTTGGCGGGATCGGACCGCTCGGCAGCACGAACAGGTCTTCCTGCTGGGTCGGCTGAACCGCCTGCTCCAAGGGGGCGCGATCGGCGACGGTCGTCGAGACGCCGGCGTCGTTTGCGATCCCGAACCGCTTGGCCTGGGTCGGCTTGCGGAGGTCTGCGTCGATGATCAGGGTGCGCTTGCCGGCCTTAGCCATGGCGATCGCGAGGCTCGCGGAGGTGGTGGACTTGCCGTCCTGGGGCGCCGCCGAGGTGACCTGCACGACGTTGCCGTCGGTGTCGGCGAGGCCGAAGTAGACCGCGGTCCGGAGCGAGCGCGCGGCCTCGGCGTAGTGACGCTCCTGCTCCCACAGCTGGAGCGGCGTGAGCCCCTCGGTCTGGGCCTTGGCCTGGTGCGGGAGCGTGGCGAGCACGGGGAGCTGGAGTCGCTGCCGGACCTCCTGGGGCGACCGCATGCGCGGGTCGAGCATGCCCTGGATCCATGCTAGGCCGACGCCGAGCAGCACGCCCAGCAGCAGCCCGGTCAGCAGCTGGATCGGCTTGCCCGACGCCACCTCGGCCTGGTCCGGCAGCGCGTAGTCGAGCACGTGGGCGAACGTCTTGCCGGCGTCCTCGTCGATGTTGATGCGCTGCAGCTCGGCGTAGGTGGCGTCGAGGGCGCGCTTGGCGCGCTCGGCGCGCGCGGTCAGCTTGCCGAACTCCACCGCGTGGCCGTCGACCGCGTAGAGCGCGCGCTGGGCTTCATCTGCGAGGGAGCGGAGCTGCTCGACCTCGACCTTGGCGAACGCGACCCGCTGACGGAGCGCGCCGGCGAGCGCGGCAGCGTACTTCTCCAGCTCGGCGCGGTCGATCCGTCGGAGCTCTTCGATGCGCGCCCGGTTGGCCGCGAGCGTGCGGTCGAGCGCCTCGACGCGCCAGTGCGACGGCTGCAGCTCGACGAGGAGGTCGGCGCGCTCGAGCTCGAGCGCCTCGACCTGCGCGAGCATCGCGGCTTCGGACTGCGGCGTCGCGAGCGGCGTCGGCGCAGCGACCAGCGGCATGTTGCTGTCGCCCTGGCCGAGCCGCATCTGGGCGAGGACCTCCGGCTGACGCTGCAGGCGTTCGGCGGTCTCGACGTCAGCTTCGGCGGTCCGCACCGCGCGCTCGGCGCGCTGCAGGTCTTCTTGGAGCTGCGCGAGTCCGAGGCGCATCGCGTCGACGTTGGTCAGCTCGGGTCCCAGCTCTGCGTGTGCCTTGCGATAGTCGTCCTGCGCCTGCAGCGCGTCCTCGTATTCGCGCTCGTAGCGCCGCCGGTCCTTGTCGATGATGCTGTAGAGCTCGGTCGCCGAGTTCTTCTGCATCTTGCGCTGGAACTGCTGGTAGCCGTCGACGACCTGGTTGACGAGCGCGCAGGCCTCGTCGCGGTGCATGCTGTCGATCGACACCGTGATGATGTCGTTGTCGGCGCCGACCCGCGCCTTGAGACGGTACTTCAGCCAGGGCACCGTGACGCGTCCAGGCGACGCGAGCTGGGCGCTCGGGAACTCGCGGTCGAAGCTCGCGATGGCCTCGCGCAGGACTTCGCTCGAGACCATGACCTCGGCCTGGGTCGACGCGTGGTTGCGCCCGGCGAAGCCGAGCGCGAGCACCTCGGGGCCCAGCTGGCTGCTGCTGCCGCTGTCGATGTAGACGCGCGACCAGGCGCGCCAGATCGTTCCCTGCTGGGTGCTGTAGACCCAGCTCGCGGCGGTGACGAGCAGCGTCACGACCAGCACGGTCCAGCGGCCGCGCCAGAGCACGCCGAGCGCCTGGCCGAGCGAGAGCTCGGAGGCAGCGGTGGCATCGGGCGTAGCGGGCGGCGGCGCGTTCATGGCGTGGCGGGCGCGGCAGAGACATCAGACGTCTCTCTCCTTCCGAGCGCAGCGTAGCAGATCCCCTCTGCTTCGACAGGGGGGGGTGGTCGGCTCAGGGCATTGTGATAGCTTGCGTTGTGACGATTCGATTACGCTCGGCATGATCCACCCGCTCCGCCTCTTTGCCGGCCTGCCGCTGGCGCTCGTCGCCTGCACGACCGGGGACCTCTATTGGCCGGACGAGGACCTGATGCGCCGCTTCGAGGCTGCCGGTCCGATCCAGCCAGAGTTCGACGCGTCGCAGCTGCCGCGAGCACCCATGAACCGCGGACCCTACGAGGTGGTCCCGTCCGACGTCTTGACGCTCTCCGGCCTCGACGCGGCGCTCCCCGCCGGCAGCCCCTCGCCGCTGACGGTGCGGGTCGGTGACGACGGCGCTGTCTCGCTGGGGCGGCTCGGGCAGCTCGCCGTCGCGGGTAAGACCCTGTCGAGGATCGAGGCGGAGCTCGCCGCGCTCGTGCATCCGAAGTGGCTCAAGTTTCGTCCCACCGTGCTCGCGCAGGTCGCCCAGCCGCGCACGCGGCGGGTCGCGATCCTCGGCAACGTCGTCAGCCCCGGCTACCACGACCTCACCGCGGACAACCTCTCGCTCGTCGGCGCGCTGACCTCGGCCGGCGGCATCCTCGCTTCGGGGGACACCACGACGGGCGCGCGGCTGATCCGGATCTCCCGACCGGATGCCGAGCCCGCCGGCGACGCGACCGCCGGGGCGCCGGCCGCGCCGATCCTGATGCCGGTCCGCGGGCTCAACATCCCGTTCTCCGACGTCGCGCTCGAGGGCGGCGAGACGATCGAGGTCGAGCGCTGGGATCCGGCGATCTTCACCGTCATCGGGCTCGTCGGTCAGACGGGCGCGTTCGAGTATCCGCGCGACTCGCAGTACAACCTGCTCCAGGCGCTGGCCATCGCGGGCGGCGCGGACCCGGTCTCGGGGCCGCCCTACGCGACGATCTACCGCAAGGAGGCGAGCGGCGAGGTGCTGGCGGTCTCGTTCGAGATCCGCGGCGACGCGCGCCGCGAGGCGGAGGTCTTGGTCAAGCCCGGGGACATCATCTCCGTGCAGCACACGGTCGGCACGTGGACGCGCGAGACGATGTCCCAGATCGTCCGCCTCCAGCTCGGCTTGATCTACAACCCGTTCAACCCGCAGCAGGGCGGCGGGCTCTGAGAGCGGCCCGCTAGCAGGAAGCTAGGCAAGCTCGGCGAGCGGCGTCGACGCGACCCGTCCCGCGGCTGCGCCCAGCTGCGCGGCCGGATGGCAGTCGAGCAGCTTGGCCAGCAGGGCCATGCGGTTGGCGGCGCTCTCCAGCGACTCCCCTGCGACGCTGACATGCACGCGCAGCGCATCGCCAGCGCGGCGGTCCGGCACCTCGACCGTCGACTGAAGCAGCGTTTCCTGCAGCGCGCGCGCGCGCTGCCACCGGCGCGCTTCGACGCCTCCCCGCCGGCGCGGCAGCTCCAGGCTCACCGCGGTGCATCCTAACCGACGTGCGGAGGTCTCGATCGCCTGCCACCAGTCATCCAGGCTTCGCGCGCGCCGGAACAGCAGGTCCAGGCCGTCGCACTCACGCTGGTTCGCTCGCGCCTGGCGCAAGCGGAGCGCCGCTGCGTGGAAGGCGCGCAGCGAGTCCCGGAGACGCACCGCGCCGGCGAAGCGGAAGAAGAGCACGTGCGCGAGGCCGACGGACAGCAGCGTGGCCAGCTGCTGCGCGGGGCTGGCGTCGGCGAAGAACAGGACGAGCGCCAAGGCGGTCAGCGCTGCGCTCTCGACCCAGAGCATCGTCACCGTGCGAGCGTGTGAGTGTCCGAGCGCGAGTAGCCGGTAGTGGATGTGGTTGCGGTCGGGCGAGAAGATCCCGCGGCGCTCGATCAACCGCCGCAGCACGGTGAACAACAGGTCCAACAGCGGGACCGCGAGGGCTAGCAGCGGCGCGCCGAGCGCGACGAACGACGTCGACGTCGACGCCGTGACCACCGCGCAGCTCGCCAGCAGGAAGCCGATCAGCAGGCTGCCGGCGTCGCCGAGGAAGATCTTCGCCGGGTGCCGGTTGTGGAGCAGGAACCCTACCTGGGCCGCGGCCAGCGCGGCGAGCACGGCCGCGATCGGGCCGTTGCCGGTGTCGAAGGCGACGAACGCGATGGCGCCGGCGGCGATCGTCCCGATCCCGGACGCGAGGCCGTCCAGGCCGTCGATCAGGTTGAGCGCGTTGGTGACGCCGACGATCCAGAGCACCGTGAGCGGCAGCGAAACATAGGCGCAGTCCAGGTCGAACCGTGTCCCGTCGAGGAGCGGCATGCCGTCGAACCGGACCCCCGCGTTCCAGACAAACGCGGCCACGGCGACCTGCGCCAGCAGCTTGTAGCGGGCGCGGAGCGGCCGGAAGTCGTCCGCGAGGCCCAGCAAAAAGATCGCGACGGCGCCGCAGAGGATCACGAGCACGCGCTCGTCCGGATGTGCGAGGGCCTCGGCGCGAGCCGGGATCGCAGCCGCCAGGGCCACGAGCCCGACAGCGATCCCCGTCAGGACGGCGACGCCGCCGAGGTAGGGCGTGGCGGCCTCGTGCTCTTTGCGTAGATCCGGACGGTCCACCACGCCCAGTCGCCGGGCGATGCGGATACAGGCTGGGGTCGCGAGCCACGACCCGAGCCCAGCTGCCAACAGAATCACCGCGTAGGTGTCCATCGCGTAGGGCTATATGGGGCATACACGCAGGCCAGCTCGAGCGAGAGCTGGAGGTCCTGCGAGGTCCCTACGGGATGTAGATGGAGATCGGCTGCGGCGCGATCGGGATCGTCGCGCTGCCTGCGGGGACGACCGGAACCTGGGGACCTTGGGGGCCCTGTCCGTTGTTCAGGCGGTTGTACGACGCCCGCGTCGTCATCGGCGGAGGCGTCGCAGGGCCGCGGAACAGCGCCGTGGACCGGGCCCACGAGGCGCGCTGCAGCAGCAGCGGCGTCAGGTAGGCGCGCTTCTTCGACTTGGCGCGGAGGGTCTGCGACCCCCCTTGCTGCAGCGCCGGAGCCTGCACGGCAGCCGGGCTCTGCGGGAGCGGTTGGCCCGCGACGCCGGGGAGCGAGGTCCCTGCGAGCAGCGCTGCGGTGATCGGGGTGAGGGTGTGGAGCATGGTGCGGATCAGGGTGGGGGTCGCGTCAGCGACCTGGTCTCCTTCAACGTCAAAACAACACCCCGGAGACGCTGCGGGAAAGCCCCATGACATGGCTTCTCTGTAACTTTGTGTTTCGGCATTTGCGGCGCACCGCGTCGCGAGGCGTCGCTGCTGCGCGCTCCGCCTGCGGATCCCATCCTCTGGTAACGTCCGTCCGCCATGCCCCGCGACCGTCTCCTGCGCTGCTGTGACAACACGATGGAGGCGGCGCTGCTCTGTCTCGTGGGCTGGTTCGCGGCCGCGTATGGCGGCGTCCTGCCGTTGAGCGAGCTGGCGCTCGGCCTCGTCGGCGCGACATGCGCCGCGGTCGCTGCGGTGCGCGTCTGGATCGGGGGGGCGGCGTGCTACGGCGGATGGCTCGCGGCCGCGGCCTTCGCCGTCGCAGCCTTTATCGGGCTCCAAAGCGTCTCGCTGCCGTCCAGTCTGCTCGCCGCGATCGCGCCGTCGACGGCGGCGATGTGGTCGGCGCAGGTGCTGTCGCCGCCGCTCGCCGGCGGCGCGCCCGCCGGTCTGCCGCTCACGCTCTACCCCGACGCGACCGAGGCAGGCGCGCCCGTCGTCCTCGCCTGCGCCGTGCTCTTCGTGGTCGCGCTGCAGCTGTACCGGGACGCCGCGCGCGTCCGGCGCCTCTGCGTCATGGTCGTGCTCGCGGCGGCGGTGCTCGCGGCGCAGCGGATCGCGTCCAACCTGTTCGGCGTCGCTGCGCCGATCGTCGAACTCGACGATCAGGTGCCGCTGTGCGGGCCGTTCGTCAGCTACAGCCACTTCGCGGCCTTCACCAACCTCGGCATCGGCTGCGCCTTCGCGCTCCTGCTGAGCCGGATGGCGCACCGGAGCGGGTCGATCCGCCATCACGTCCCCGCGCTCCTCGCCGACCTCCGGCAACCCGGGCGCGCGGTCGACGTCGCGCTGCTGCTGGCGACGGTCGCGCTGATGTTCGCCGTCGCGGTGTCACGCTCGCGGATGGGCGTCGTCGCGACCTGCGCCGGCGGCGTGGCGCTCTCGTGCGTCCTGCAGCGAACCGGCGCGCTCCGGGGCACCGGCTGGCTGTTGGGGCTGCTGGTCGTCTCGACGCTCGTAGCGCTGATGTTCGGCGGGTTCGACGAGGTCTACCGCCGCGTCGCGTCGGCGGCGCAGCCGGATGGCGGCCTCGACGGTCGGGTGGCGCTGTTCCGGGACTCCGCCGCCATGGCCGGCGCCTTCCCGCTCTTCGGGGTCGGCCACGGCGCGTACGAGCTGGTGTTCCCCCTCTTCGACGAGAGCGCGCGCGGCGGCCGCGCGCAGCACGCAGAGAACGTCTACGTCGAGCTGTTCGCCGAGGTCGGCGCGGTCGGCGCCGCTCTGGAGCTCGGGTTCGTGGCGCTGGTCGGCGCGGCGTGGTGGCGTCGTCTCCGGCGGCTGGAGCGTTCGGCGGACCTGTCGGCAGCCGGGCTGCTCTTCGGCGTGGTCGCCGTGCTGGTCCACGGCGTGACCGACTTCGGCCTGCGCGTGCCGGCGGTCGGCGTGACGGCCCTGCTGTGCGCAGCGGCGGCGACGGCGTCCTGCGCTGCGCCGGTGACGCGTCGGCTCGGTCGGCTGCTGTTCGGGGTCGTCTGCGCGGCCGCGAGCCTGGTCCTGCTCTCGTGCCTTCCGAGCCTTTGGCGCGCGCACGCTGCGGACGCTGCGTGGCGCCAGGCAGAGGCCCTGGCGACGCCGCGCGCCGCCGAGGTCGACGCCGCGGCGCTCGCCCGCCGGGTGCAGTTGGTGGACGTCGCGGTGCAGCTCCGACCGGGCCACGCCGAGTATTTGCTGCGGCGCGCGGCCCTCGGGTGGCAGCTCGCGTCCGCGGAGCAGTTCGCCGACCTCGAGCCGGGACAGCCGATCCCGGCTGCGGCGCTCGCGACCCTGCGGGAGGCGGCGCAGGTCGCGCAAGCTCGGGCGCTGGCGGCGCGTCGCGCCGCGCCGACCTACGGGCTGCTGTGGTCGCTGGCGGGGCAGCTCGGCGTGGGGTGGCTCGGCCAGCCCGAGGCGGGGGAGTGGATCATCCGCGGCATGGACATGTCGCCCGAGAGCCCTGCGGCCTGCCTCGCGGCAGGCGGCTACCTGCTCGGTCGCGATGACGTCCGCGCGGCCGCGGCGTTCGCGCGGGCGGTGCAGGTCGGCGCCAAGTCCGACGAGGTCCTGGGCACGCTGCTCGACGAGGCGCAGCGGCCCGACGTCGCCGCGGCGGTGGCCTTCGACGACGTCGAGCTGTTGGTGGCGCTGCTGCCGCGGCTCTCGCGCGAGCCCGCCTGGTCGCCGGTCGCGCGCGCCCGC